>CP089984.1:11177500-11532610 GCA_037157815.1 Sorangiineae bacterium MSr11954 | reverse complement strand
AGGGATGGAAGCTCGGACCCGTGCGTGGCGCCGGGCGGCATCCCCGGCGGGACCGGGAGAATCGCCGGCGCGCGACGATCGGCGAACTCGTACGCATGAACCGCGGTGAACCTCGCCAAGAGCCGATCCGTGCGAAGGGTCGGGCACGCGAGCACCCGATCCGTGATCACGGCGCCCCAAGCCAGCGCCGGCGATGCGTACGCGGAGACCGGATAGTGCGCCTCCACGTCATCGGCGTGCTCCCCGTAGGACGTGGCGAGCAATTGCCGGTATCGCTCCTCCGTGATCGGCTGGATGGTGTGGAACTTCAACGTGAAGTACCGGCCCTCGTCCAAATTCGAGCCCGAGATCACCGGCACCCGATGGAAGCGCCCTCGCGCCAAAGCCTGCGCCGGGTGCAGCGGCAAGGACGGCGTGCCGTAGACGGGATGGCGGAATCCATAAGCCGGGGGCAGCTGCACCGCGCTGGAGCGCAAGAGATCGCCCGCAGGGAGGTTGCGCAAGCAATCGGCCGCCGTCCCCGGATCGGCACAGCCGACACCGCGCGCCATGCCGGTGCCAATGGCCTCGGCCTCGGGGCGGGTCAGCCACCCCGAGCTCGCGGAGAGATCGGGATCGAGCCCTTGGTCGGGCCAATCGATGGTGCAATTTCCGCTCGCCATGATGGCGCGATGAAACGTGCCGGCGGAGGATGGCGAGGTCAGTTGCGCGCACGTGCTCACCCCGCCGGCCGATTCGCCGAACAAGGTCACATTGCCCGGATCACCGCCGAACGCCGCGGCGTTTCGCTGCACCCAGCGCAAAGCCGCCTGTTGATCCAGGAGCCCGAAGTTGGTGCCTTCGAGGCTCGGGTGCGCGAGCAAGCTGAAGACGCCCAATCGGTAATTGATCGTCACCACCACCACGTCGCCCTGCGCGGCCAAGCGGGGAGGGTCGTAACGGGCGCCGTCGCCGCTGATGAAGGAGCCGCCGTGCACCCAGACCATCACCGGCTTGGGCTTCGCGGACGGCCGCGCGCGCGGAGTGGTCACATTGACGGTGAGGCAGTCTTCGCTTCCCACCACGGGCCTGCCGCCGCCACCACCTTGCACGCAGACGCTGCCCGCCTGGGTGGCGTCGCGCACCTCGGTCCAACGCTCCGCGGGCGCGGGGGGCTGCCAGCGGCGCGCCCCCACCGGTGGCGCCGCATACGGTATGCCGCGAAAGCTTCGGTGGCCGTCGGAGAGGGCGCCTTTGACCGGCCCCGATTCGGTGACCACGATCGCCTCGTCGTCCGACGTGAGCGCATCGCGGCGGGCGCGCGTCTCGCCGTGCTCCCCATCGGGCGCCAGGGGCGCCGAGCACCCCCCGAGGAAAAGTCCGCTGCATGCTGCTGCGAGAGCGCCGATCGAGCGTTTGTTCGGGATCATCATCGAGCCATCACCTCGAGTTAAGCAATGAGGTGAATCTAATCGAGCCTACGGCGGCATGCCGATCAAATCGCGATCGGAATTTCGCCCTCGCAGCTCGAGCTCGCAACGAGCTTTACGCTTTACTTACTAGCCATGCCCGTTCGAGGGCGCCCGACTCCGGATCGACACGCGATTCGTCTCTGGCGCCGTTCACGAACGGAGCGCGCCGCGTGTCGTCGCCGGCTGCATCGGACGCGGATGGCGCCAAACATCCACCTAGAAAAAGTCCGCTGCACGCGGCCGCGCACGCGCTCCTTCGTCGAATTTTCATCGAGGAATTCGGCGCTGCACGCGATGCGCGGTGTGCAACATGGTCAGGCAAATGCCGATATGTCGCACAAATGAGGGACTTGGCGCCGGGCGCGGCTGCAAAGCGCGCCAGGTGCCAATATTCGACCGGTCGTGTATTTTCGTGCGGTGGCGACCAAAGAGACAGCGGCCGTGCTCACGATCGACGGGCACGACATTCAAGTTACGAATCCGAGCAAGCCCTACTTTACAAAGGAGACGCGGCTCACGAAGCTCGAGCTCGTTCGCTATTACCTCGCGGTGGCCGGCGGCGCGCTGGGCGGTATTCGCGGCCGCCCCATCGTGCTCAAACGATTCGTCGACGGCGCCGAGGGCGAGGCCTTTTACCAAAAGCGGGCACCCGAAAAGCGCCCCCCTTGGTTGCGAACGGTCACCTTGTCCTTTCCCTCCGGGCGCACGGCCGAAGAGATCGTGGTCGACGACGCCGCGGGCCTCGCCTGGATCGTGAACTTGGGCTGCATCGAGCTTCACCCGCACCCCGTGCGCGCCGAGCACCTCGAGCACCCCGACGAGCTGCGCATCGATCTCGATCCGGGCCCGGGCGTGCCCTGGAGCGACGTGCGCCGGGTGGCCCTCGAGGTCCACGCGCTGCTCGAGGAGAAGAAGCTCACCGGCTGGCCGAAGACCAGCGGCTCGCGCGGCATGCACATCAACGTACGGCTCGAGCCCCGCTGGGGCTTTACGGACGTGCGCCGGGCCGCGCTGGCGCTCTCGCGCGAGATCGAGCGGCGCGCGCCCCAGATCGCGACCTCCAAGTGGTGGAAGGAGGAGCGCCACGGCGTCTTCCTCGATTACAATCAAAACGCCAAAGATCGCACCACCTGCTCGGCCTACTCGGTTCGCCCGCTCCCCGACGCGCGCGTCTCGACGCCGCTCGAGTGGAGCGAGGTGGCCGACTGCGATCCCGCGGACTTCACCGTGCTCACGGTGCCCGCGCGCTTCGCCCAGCGCGGCGATCCGCACGCGAAGATGGATGATTACGCGGGTTCGCTGGAGCCGCTGCTCGAGCTCGCAGAGCGCGACGATGCGTCCGGCCTCGGCGATGCGCCCTGGCCTCCCCACTTTCGCAAAGGTGAGGGCGAGCGCGCGCGCGTCGCCCCATCGCGCGCCAAAATGCCGCTCGTGGTCGTGGCCAACTCGCCGAGCAAAGCGGCGGCGCTCGAGGGCCTGGAGCGCTGGAAGGCGCGGCACCCGGAGGCGGCCGCGCTCTTGGCCATCGACGACGTGCTGGTCGACGCCATGCGCGGCCGATCCTCGACGTGGACCCGCGTCCGGGTCAACCTGCGCCACGTCCCCGAGGCCCAGCGCCCGCCGCAAGAGACCCCCGATCCGGACGACGACCCCACGCGCGAGTGGCGCGAGCAGCACGCGCGCCGGACGACGAAAAAGACGAAGAGCTGAATCAGCGCGCGCCGAAGATGGCCGAGAGCTCCTCCGGCGCCACCGTCTCCAGCTGGGCGTAGGTGCAATCGCGCGGGCTCTTGTCCGTGCGCCATCGCCGAAATTGCGCGGTGTGCCGGAAGCGGCTGCCCTGCATATGATCGTAGGCCACTTCGACGACCAACTCGGCGCGAATGGGCTCCCAGGACAGATCCTTGCCCTGGCTCCAACGGCTCTTGCCGCCCGGCATGCGCGAATCCATGGCCGCGGGCGTGGCCCAGTCCTTCCACGGATGATCGACCATGGCGTCCTTGCGGTATGGCTCCAAGAACTCGGCGAGCTCGCGGCGCTTCTTCACCGTAAAGCTCGCGGACACGCCCACGTGGTGCAGCACCCCCGCGTCGTCGTACAGCCCGAGCAAGAGCGAGCCCACGGTGTCCTCACCGAGCTTGTGCCAGCGAAAGCCGGCCACCACGCAGTCGCACTCGCGCTCGTGCTTCACCTTGAACATGGTGCGCTTGTTCGGCTCGTACGCGCTGGCCGCGGGCTTGGCCATCACGCCATCGAGGCCGGCGCCTTCGAAGCGCGTGAACCAATCGACCGCCACCGCGCGATCCGTGGTCGCCGGCGTGAGGTGCAACGGGGGCTCGGCCTCGGCGAGCAGCGCCTCCAACCGCGCGCGCCGCGCTCGAAAGGGCGCGCCGCACAGATCCTCGTCGCCCTCGCACAAGAGATCCCAGAACACGACCGAGGCGGGGATCTCCTTCGAGAGGAGCTTCACGCGCGACGCCGCCGGGTGCACGCGGAGCTGGAGGGCCTCGAAATCGAGCCCGCCATTTTTGGCGATGACCAGCTCGCCGTCGAGCACGCACCGCGTCGGGAGCTGCGCTTTCAGCGGCTCGAGCAGCTCGGGGAAGTAGCGATTGAGCTCCTTCTCGTCGCGGCTCTGTAGGACGATTTCATCGCCGTCGCGGAAGACCAGCGTACGAAAGCCATCCCACTTCGGCTCGAAAATGAAGCCTTCACCTTCGGGCAGCTCGGATACGCGTTTGGCCAGCATCGGCAGCACGGGAGGTCGCACCGGAAGATCCATTGGATCCCAGCTTACGGGTGAATCGCCGCGCTGGCGAGCTACCCGTATCGGGCACCCGGCCTATATTCGGACCATGCACGACATTGGATGGACGCACGTCGCGCTCACCACGCGCGATCTCGATCGCAGCGCGGAATTTTACGAACGCTACGGGGGCATGCACCGCATCCACGAGCGCGACGATCCGGAGACAGGCGGGCGCGTCGCTTGGATGACCGACGCGCGGCGCGCCTTCGTCCTGGTCATCATTCAGCTCGCCGGCGATCCGGGGCGCTTGAGCGGCCTCACCCACTTGGGCGTGGGCTGTGAAAGCCGCGATCACGTCGACGCGCAGTGTGAACGCGCCCGCCGTGAAGGGCGGGTCGTCGAGGGCCCGCGCGACAGTGGATATCCCGTTGGCTACTGGGCATTCATCCGCGATCCCGACGGCAACAACTTGGAACTTTCGTTCGGCCAAGAGATCGGAACGGTGCTCGCTTCGCGTTCGGAGTAGGATGGCCCGACCATCATGCTGCTCGCCTTCGACGCCGACGACACACTCTGGCACCACGAGACACTCTTCGCGACGGCCGGCGAGGGGTTTCGCGCCATCCTTCGCGCTTACCACGATGATGCCTTCATCGACGAACGCCTCCACGCCACCGAGCTCGAGAACCTCAAGCACTTCGGCTACGGCATCAAAGGCTTCGTGCTCTCCATGATCGAGACCGCGATCGCGCTCACCGAACAGCGCATCTCGGGCGCCGAGGTCCAGCGCATCATCGATCTGGGGCGGGTCATGCTCTCGGCCCCCATCGAGCCGCTCCCCGGCGTCGCCGAAGCGCTGACCCGCCTCAGCGCGCGGCACCAGCTGGTGGTGGTCACCAAAGGGGATCTGTTCGATCAGGAGACCAAGCTGGCGCGCTCCGGCCTCGGTCATCACTTCGTAGGCATGGAGGTCGTCTCGCAAAAGGACGAAGCCACCTACCGCCGTCTCCTGGAGCGCCGCGGCGCTTCGCCCGACGCCTTCGTCATGGTCGGCAACTCGCTCAAGTCCGACGTGCTCCCGGTCGTGGCCATCGGAGGCCGCGCCGTGCACATTCCTTACGCGCTCACGTGGGAGCACGAGCGGGTTCACGGCGTGAGCCCTGAGAGCCATGGTTATATCGAAGTGGCCACCTTGGCGGAAGCCGTACCCCTCATCGAGTCGTGGGCCACGATAACATCCACCACGTAGTGTTTGCAATCTAAAACGATTGGCGCAATGTCCATCGCAATGGCTCGCATTGGCAAAACGATACTCATTGGCATTCTGACATTGGCGCCGGCCGCATGCTCTCTGGTTTTCTCGCCCGAGGACTTAAGCCGCAACACAAACGTCCAGACCCACGATGGTGCACCCGGGGACCCGGGCGCCGTGGACGGCGGAGCACCGGATGGCCGTGCGCGCCCGGGGCCTTTCTGCCAAGGGCAAGCGGTCACGTTCTGCCGCGACTTCGACGACGAGCGCCTCTTCAACGCCGATTTCGAGGTGAGCGTTTGGCCCGGCGACCGACTTACGGCCGACCCGAGCCAAGCGCTCTCCGCGCCGCGATCGCTCCTGGCGGAGATCTCCAACAGCTCGCAAGACAGCAAAGCCTTCATGCAACGGAGCTTCGCCGGTAGCAAGGTCAAAAGTGTCCGCCTTTCCTTCGATCTCTTCATGGCCATCGCACCCACGGGCAAACGTCCGCCGAGAGCCATCTCGATGCGGTTGAAAACGACTTCGAGCGAGAACAGGATCAGCCTGTTGGTGAAGCCCGAAGAGACCGTGTTGGAAGAATTTTTCAAAACCGACACGGGCAAGCAGTACATCAACCATGGCTTCGGTGCACGCCGGCCCGAGATCGGCCGCTGGGCGCATATCGATATCGGCTTGACCAATGCCGAGGCCGATGACGGTGTGGATGCCGGTGCCGCACGGCGCCTTACCGCATCGATGGATGGAACGAGCCTCATCGATCATGCGCGGGTCGGTGACGGAACGCTCGATGAAATCGCGCTGTTCGTCGGCATCTTGGAGCCTGCTGAGTGGAACGAGGGATGGCGCTATCACTACGACAACATCGTCTTCGATGCGCGCTGAGCGCGCACCACGGCTCGTTCAGGCCCGAGGCTCTCTCGGAAAGAGGTGGAGGTACGGCTTCGCCTCCTCGAAGGTGCGCGCCACCGAGGGTCGCTCGCGCAAGCGGGCCAAGTACGCGGCCGCGTTCGGGTGCGTATCGCCGAACGGCACCACCAGGTTCGCATAAAAGAGCGCCGGGGCCGCCGCACAATCGGCCATGGTGAACGCAGCGCCCGCCGCCCAAGGCTGCGAGGCCATGCTTCGCTCGATCATGTCGTACGCGGTCCGCAGCTGCGTCTTCGCCCCGTCGACGCCGTGCGGATCGCTCGCGCCCGCGGGACGAATGCGATCGCCGACGATCTTTTGAATGTGCGTTTGCACGTACAAATCGTAGAAGCGGTCCTGCAGGCGCACGTGGAGCGCGCGCTCCGTGTCGGCCGGAAGAAGCGGCGCTTTTCCAGAGGCTTTTCCCGAATAGTGCCGGTCGAGGTACTCGATGATGATGCTCGACTCGGGGAGGGTGCGGTCGTTCGAGCCGTCGTGCAGCAAGGGCATTTTGCCCACGGGCCAGCGCGCGATGTGCTCGGCGGCGGCCGCGGGGTTCATGAGATCGACCACGTGCTGCTCGAAGGGCACCTCGAGCTCGTAGAGGGCGATGAGCACTTTTTGACAATAGGAGGCCAGCGGATGGGAATACAGCGTAAGACCCATGACGAAACTCACTTTCTCGATATGTATTTTGGAGACGTTCGAATCAGCTCAGCGCGCCGCTATTTCCAATATCGGTATCCATTGATGCGAAATGGAACACCGAGCTCGCGGCAGACGTCGGCGATGAAATCCGGCGTGTAGAAGTAGTTCTGGAGGTGCGCGATGCGATCGCCCTCGACGGCGATGCGGGTGATGGCGCGCACGGCCTCGCCGTCGTCGTGCTGGTACCAGGAGAGCAAGAGCGGCTCGCCGCGGTAGATGCGCACCTCGGCGCGGGGCGGGGTCGGGTGGCTCCCCTTTCGGAGGCTCCAATCGATGCCGGTCCAGGTGGGATCCGCCAGCTTTTCGCTGCCGAAGAGCATTCCCGGCAGGATGCGGATGCGGGCCGACTTGGCGCCGTACTCCGTGGTGACGCCGACCACGTCGATGGTGGACGTGTCGAGCATGAGCGCCGTCAGGCGATCGAGATCGCGCGCGTTGAACGCGTCGCAGAACGCATCGAGCACCGCGGCGGCCGCCGGCTCTGCGGCCTTCTCCGGCTCGGGCTCCACCAGCTTGCCGCGCCCGCGATGAAGCGCCGTCTTCACGGTGCCGGTCGTCGTCGACAGCGCCTCGGCGATCTCCTCCAGGGTCAGCTCGAACACGTCCTTGAGCACCACGGCCGCGCGCTCCTGCGGCGAGAGCCGCACGAGCAAGGTGCCGGCGGCTTCCCGGGCCGCGCGCGGCTCGTGCGGCTCGTGCAGCTCGTGCGGAATGGCGGGCTCGCCCTCGAGACGCTCCGAGAATGCGAGCTCGCGCCGCCGGCGCATTTGATCGATCCAGAGGTTCGACGCCATCCGGAACAACCACGCCTTTGGATTGGGCGGCCCTTCCACCATGCGCGCCAAGGTCGAGAATGCGCGCGCCAGGGTGTCCTGGGTGAGATCCTCGGCGTCCCAGGGGCTGCGGGTGAGGTAGCGGCAATACCGATAAAGCTCCGGCCGCAGCGGCTCGTAGACGTCGAGAAACTGATGCCAGGAGCCCTTGACGGTGCCCGAAAGCTCACCCAGCGAATCGGTGGACGATGTGCTCATGCGCGAAAAACGGCGAGGGCCGCCAAAAGGATAGCAGGGCTCGTAATTTTTTCTGAATCGGCATTTTTCCGCCGGAACAGGCACCTCGCGGCGGCGTTGGGTTGCGAGCCGTACCGGGCGTTGCCAGCCGTACACAGGCATCGTGAGACACCGTGAACGGTCGACGCCGGAGCAAAGGCCCTGACGATATCGTACTCCAGTGTGTGCCATCGTCTCGATGCGGGCGGCGAGGCTCCCGCTCCCCGCCGTCGTCGGTGCGCAAGCGGAGGCACACGAAGTGCTAGCTACGTTCCACCGTCGCGTACGACGACGTTGACAAGCACCGTCGGCGCGAAAATGCACGACCATGATCGCTCGATCCTTCGCTTCCCTTTTTGGTGCCTTATCTCTTTTCACCATCTCCGCCGCCACATCTGCGCAACCTGCTTCGGCATCGCCCCCCGCGGCTTCGACGCCCGCGGCTTCTGGTCCCGCGACGCCCGCGGCTTCTGGTCCCGCGACGCCCGCAGCGTCCGCACCCGCAGCGTCCGCGCCCGCGGATAACCGCCCGACGATCGACGTTCGCTTTACGGCGAACAAATCCGATGTACGGCTGTATCGCATAACCGAAACGGGGGACGTACCGCTTTGCGCGGCACCGTGCGTCGCACCGCTTTCACTGGGAGCACAGACGCTCGCGCTCTCCCACGGAGGGGACGCGAACATCGACGGCAAGTTTCCGGTCGACATCCGTGGCCCCTCGCGCATCGAGGGAACACATTCGTCCCGCGCCTGGTTGCGCTCGATCGGAATCCTCCCGTTCACGGCCGGCCTGATCGGCATGCTGACGATCTTCGTACTGTCGGGCGGAGATCTTGCGTGCGACCACGAGACCGAGGACTGCAGCCATTCCATCGGCCCGACATACATGGTTCCATTTGCCATCTCCGCGGGCGCCTTCGCCGCCGGGACGCTCTTCTTCTTCATCCCCGACAAAGTCGAGCTCCAGGTGATTCCCCTGGCATCGGCGCCTCGAACCGAGCAGCCATCCTCGCCGCACACGAGCGCCCGTCGAAGCTCGTTCACGGCCGCCGGCGAAACGAACGCGCCCGGTCTCTCCCTGCGTCTCCGATTCTGAACCGGCCGTCGAGCCGCTCGAGCCGCTCGAGCGCCTCGAGCCGCCGATCAATCCGGCAGCGCAAACGCCACCAAATGATCGCCCGGCCGGCTCGATAGAAAGACGCTCCCGCCGGCCGCGATGACCACGAATTGCCGCCCGCTCGGCGCGCGGTATGTCATGGGGGTCGCCTGTCCCCCCGTGGGCAAGGGCGCACGCCAGAGCTCTTTTCCGGTGTCCACGTCCATGGCTCGCAACACGTTATCCATGGTGGCCGCAATGAAGGCCAGACCGCCATCGGTCACGATGGGCCCGCCCAGCGCCATCGAGCCCCACGTCTCGGAGCCCGGAACGAGCTCCAGCCCCGGCATGCGCCCCAAGGGAACGTCCCAACGGATGGCCCCCGTGGCCAGATCGACGGCCACCAATTTGCCCCACGGCGGCTTGGTGCACGGCAAGGGAACGAGCGGCCCGCGCGGGACGTGCCGCGCCATGCGGTACGGCGTGCCGGCCTGCTCGCCCACGTCTTCACCCGGCATGGGCACATAAAGCTCGGAGCGTGGAATGAGCCGCACCAGATACGGCAAACGATTCACGCTCGTCATCAAAAGCCCGCGATGGGCGTCGATGGCGACACCTCCCCAATTCACGCCCCCGAGCGGCCCCGGAAATTGAATCGTCCCGCGCGTGCTCACGGGCGTGAAGATGCCCTCGGAGCGCGCGCCCGCCAGGATGGCCCGACACGCTTCGCGGTCGATGGCGGTGAGCCCCCACGCATCGTCCGGCGTAACCCGCGTTTCGCCGGTCAAGTTGGGGGTCGCGACCGGAAAAGGCTGCGTCGGGCTCGCCACTTCGCCCGGAACGTCGCTGGGCGGCACCGGGCGCTCCTCGACCGGCAAGAGCGGTTTGCCGTTGTCGCGATCGAGGAGGAACAGGTGCCCTTGTTTCGTTGCTACGGCAACGGCCGGCCAATCTTTGCCGTCGCGGTGCACGGTGGTCAGCGCGGGCGGCGCGGCCACGTCGTAATCCCAAATATCGTGGTGCACGACCTGGAATGCCCACACGAGCTTCCCCGTGGACGCGCGCAGCGCCGCCAGCGAATTGGCGTGCGGCCCCGGCCCTCTGCGCAGGCCGCCGTAGTAATCGGGCGCGGGGGAGCTCGTCGGCAAAAAGACCAAATCGCGCTCGGGATCGGACGCCATCATGCTCCACACGTTGGCCGCCCGCGCGCGCGCGGCGTCCTCGGGAGACCACGCCTCGTAGCCCGGATCGGACGCGCTTCGCGGGATCGGATCCCAGCTCCACGCGAGCGCCCCCGTGCGCGCATCGAAGCCGCGCACGACGCCCCGTGGAACATGGATGGTCGCATTGTCGAGCACCATCGAGCCGATCACCACCATCCCGTTGACGATGGCCGGCGGCGACGTCATCCCGTAGCGCCCCGGCGCGAAGTCCTCCACCCCGGCCCCGAGATCGACGAAGCCCGCCCGCCCGAAGCCGGCGCAAGGCTCTCCGCTCTCGGCGTCGAGCGCCACCAGCCGCGCGTCGAGGGTGGCGAGGAAGATGCGGCGCCGGCAGGAGCTCGGGCCCACCGCGGGATCCTCCCACGAGGCCACGCCGCGGGACGTGAGGCTCGGCAGATACCGCACACGCAGGTTCACCTTGGGATCGAACGTCCAACGCTCGGTGCCCGTCTCCGGATCGAGCGCGATCACCCGGTCGAAGCCGGTGCTCACATAGAGCGAGCCAAATACGTAAATGGGGGTCGACTGGAAGGTGCTGATGTTCGGATGATTGAGCACATAGGCGATATCGCCCGTGCGGTACGTCCACGCCCGCCGGAGCCGCCCCACGTTGTCGCGCGTGATCTGCGCGAGCGGCGAATGGCGCGCGCCCCCCGGATCGCGCCCGTAGGCGGGCCACTCGCCCTCGGCCACCGCGCTGGACTCGGCCCGAGCGACACCGGCCGGCGCCTCGCTGTCCGGCGCCACCTTGCAGTTCCATAGGCCCATGACGAAGGCCGCGAACCCCACCCCACCGACGACCGATGCCCCGCCGCGCCGACGTTTCATGACGTCCTCCGATCCGAACGATGGGCAAAGTCTCACACATCCGCGGGGCGCGCGAAAATCGGCGGGCTCTTTTTCGGCAGACCGCTCGTGCTATCGGCTCGAGCTCAGAACCACCACTCGGTGCGGGCGCCCACGAAGTGCGCGAGCTTCGTCGGGCCGACGGTCTCGAGGAACTGCGACATCAGCTGATCCTGCGCGGCCTGGTTGTAAATGCCCAACGTGTAAATGCCGCGGATGTGCGGGCGGGTCCACATGCTGCGGCCACCGCTGGGAACGATGGTGGGGACCACCGACAGCTTGACGGCCATCCCTTGAGCCTTTCCATCGTCTTTGCGCGTTTGGAAGGTGGCCTCGGTGATCATGTGAAACTGGTCCGTCACGAAGATGGTCGGCCTGACGCCGACCACGTAGTCCGAACGCGCGTTGGCATCCCGAGGTGTCGCCGATGGCGCCAAGTCGCTCGTTCCTTGGCTGTAGTGGGCCGCGAAATACCCATTGATGCCGACGACGCGCTGGATGTCGATGCCGAAGTGCTCCACGAGCTCCACACCGTATGCGCCTTTGTACGTGCCGTCGGCCGCGGTCGAGCCGAAGGTGTCGAAGGTGGAGCCCCCGCTCTCGGCGCCGTTGGCGATGCGGGTACCGTAGCGGATGGATGTGTCGCTAAATGAATCGCCGCCGAAGTCCAGGTGAACCTTCGCGCCGCCCACCGCGCCCCAGTCGGGTGGGTTCACGGCCGCGTCGGTCTGAATGTCTTGCTTGCCCGATCGCGGCACCACGTGAAGCTCGCCCAGGGCTTGGACGAAGCTCGTCTTGGGCCCGAACAGGTATTTGTATTCCGCAACGAACATCGTCCGCTGGCGGGTGACCTGCTGCGGCGGGCCGTCGGGCATCCCCACGTTGGTGCGGAAGAAGGGCGAGGAGCCCGTCTTGGTCAGGATGGCCACGTCGATCTCGCCGAAGCCCGGGCGCGTGTAGATGGCGCCCACGCCCTGGGCGGGCAGGTTGTTGAAATAATAATAGTCGGCGATGTGGATATCGTTTTTACGATACAGGCGGGAGCCCAGCCAGATCTCGAGCCCGGGCGTGAACACGTTCTTGGCTTGGATGTACGCCTGCTCGGGGAAGATCTTGATGCTATCGGTGTCGCCGTTCGACAGGGAGCTGACGACGGAGCCGCCCGAGGAGTACATCTCGAAGCTCGTCACCAGATCGACGGTGGTCTCGGTGTCTTTGTCTTTGTCGGCTTTTTTCAGGTGCAGCCGCATCATCGGCTCGAGGTAATCGCCTTCCTCGAGGCGGCCGCCGAGGGCTCTTCGCCGGGTCAAGTTCATGTAGCGGCCCGAGACCACCTGACCGCTCTTGGTCCAGCCGATCCCCATGCGGCCATAGCCCATGAACTCGACCCTGTCGGAGCTGATTTCGGCCGACGCCGTATTTGGCATACTGCAGACGAGCGCGGCCGCAGCCGCGGTGATACAGGCTCCCGCGGAGCGCAATCGGAGTCGAAGCATTTCGTATCTCGCTCAGGGACAAGAAGCTCGCCCCCCGGCACCGGTCGACCCGACGTGCATGTGGTCGCACGCGCGCGAAGGCAACCCCCAAACGAACTACGAATACCGTCTTGGAGCGCGACGCGGCGCGCCAAATTCGAATCGGCGCGCCGCCCGGCGCGGGGTTCGATGCGCGGAGCTAGTGCTGAATCCCCGTGGAGAGCGAGAAGTTCGCGAAGTAAGCATACTCGGAGACGCTGGGGCCCCAGCTCGTATCGTGACCGCCGAAGAACGTCGAGAAGAATATGCCGCTGAACGGAATGTTAGAAATGCCCTTTGCGATACCCGGCTCAGCGAGGACCTGTTTGCCATCGAACCACACGGTGACATCGCCCGTGGATCGATTCACCAGTTGTTCCACCGTGTGCCATTTGCCGTCGGCCGTCCATTTCCAGTTACCGAAGTAGTCCACGCCGTAGCCGCTCGGCCCCGCGTTGCTGGGCGTGTACAAGTAAACTTCGCCCGCGTTGGGCGCGCCGCCGTGGTTGCGCCACATGAACCGGGTCGACCATCCCCACCCATGGTTCCCGCCGGAGGCCTCGCCGATGTTGCCACCGTAGAGCCCGGGCAGCTTGCCGCCTTTGCCGAAGCTCCACCCCGAGGGAAACTTCACGTTGTATTTGAGGTCCAACGTCTTGGAGTTGGCCATGGTGCTGCCGGCGGAGCCGAGCGACGAGAGCTTGGTGTGGAACTGTCCCCCTCCCGGGTTTGGGCAGTTCGTGCACGAGTTGGCCGAGGAGCCCTTTCCGTAAAAGACCCGAAGGGCCGATCCGCCGCCGGGCGCGCTCGAATCCGAGACGGCGCTGAGCTGCCCCAGGCCCCACGAGCCTTGCGACGTGTAGCCCCACGCCGATTGCCACGAGGAGCTGCGGAACCCTGCGAATTGGCCCGCCCATTGGGGTGCGGCTGCCGCGGCCGCGGTGCTCGGATCGGGGTCGAGGGGTTCGGCGGTGCTCGGGTCGAGGTTCCGTACGTCGGGGTCGGCGTCGGCGGAACTTGAATGGTCGTCGGGGGTCGCCGCGGACGTCGAGGCGCGATCGAGCGCCGAGATCGTGGAGTCGTCCTCCCGTTCGGAAGCGTCTGCGCTGCAGCCTTGGATGAGGACCAGGGGAAGGGCGATGCAGGCGAAGGCGGACGGCGGGATCGGAGAGATGGTGGGGTGGGGCTTGGTGGCGAACATAGGGCGTCCTTTCGCAAATTTTGGGCTATGACACCGGTTACCTTCAACAAAAAGCAAATGAGGGACCAGCCCGCCAATGGCTCGCGGACCGTGCGATCCAAGGCGTCTTTTCGCGCGGGGTGCACGATGCGATCATGGGTTTTGACTTATCCATGATCGCGATCATCATTGATCCAGGAGCCCACGATGGATGAAGCGCGCGAGCAGCTGATCACGGCGATTTGCCTTTTCCCCGACGAGGAGACGGCCGTCGAACGAGGGCTCGATGCGGCCGATCTTTCGCCGGAGGAGCGCGCACATTTCGAGGCGCACGCGCGGCGCCTGCTCCTCTACCGCCGCCTGGTGCGCGGAAATCTCGAGGGCGCGGCGCGACGCCTGCTTCCGCGCACGGTCGCGTGCCTCGAACGGTGCGGCGCCTTCGAGCGCGAGCTCGGCGCGTTCTTCGCGGAAGCGTGCACACGCACCCACTACCTCCGCGACATGGGCGCGGAGCTCGTACGCTGGGGCGTACCGCGGTGGAGCGGCGCCGATTTTCCCCGCCACCTCGCGGATCTCGCGCGCTACGAGGCGCTGGAGCTCGACGTGGCCATCGCCGCCCCTGCCCCGGCGCCTGCCGCGCGCGACGAGCTCGCGCTGGATCGCGCTGTCGTCTTCGAGCCCACCGCCCGCCTCGCGCACTTCGCGCACGCCGTTCACGAGGAGGACGGCGATCCGCCCTCGGCGCGCGCCGCCACCGTCCTCGTCTTTCGCGATCGCGAGCACGCCGTCCACACGCGCGAAATCGCGCCCGACGTCGCCCCCGTGCTCGAACGCCTCCTCGCGGGTGCGACGCTCGCGCACGCCGTACGCGGCGAATCATCGGCCGCCATCGACGATGCGCTCCTCGCCCGCGTCGCCGAGGCGCTGGCCGCGCTGGCGGACGAGCACATCCTCCTCGGAGCGTCCGCCTAGCCGCCTGCCTCGTCCTCTAGTTGCCCGCCTAGCCACCTAGCTACCTGCCCAGCCGCGTACCCCTCTATCCCGCCGCCCGCCGCAGTCCACACACGATCCGCCACCGCCCGCACCCTTCGCACCTCGGCGAGCAGCCCGTCGAGCGGCGGGATCGCGTGGTCGCGCTCCAGCAAAATCGGCACGGGGCCGGTGCGCGCGAGCGCGCGTTCCAAGAGCGCGTACACGGGATCGGGGACGTCGGCGCCGTGGGTGTCGACCAGCAGCCGCTCCCCGCCCGGCGCGTCCATCCATTCGCCGCCGGCGACATGAATGTGCACGGTGCGCTCGAGCGGCGCGCGATCGAGCCAGCGCTGCACGTCGAAGCCGAGGTTCGTGGCGTTGACGAAGGCGTTGTTCACGTCGAGCAAAAGACCGCACCCCGCGCGCTCGCAGAGCTCCGCCAGGAAATCCGGCTCCTCGATCTCGGCGCGCCCGGGCGGCAGGTAATAGCTGATGTTCTCGACGGCGAGCGGCATCCCCAGCGCGTCCATCACCTCCCGCGCGCGATCGACGATGCGCCCGAGGCTCGCGCGCGTGAACGCAATCGGCAAGAGCTCGTGAAGCACTCGCCCGCCGCTCGCGCCAAAACAAAGATGATCGGAGTGATACGGCGCCCGCACCTCCTCGAGGAACGTGCGGAGCTCGCGCAAGAAGGCGCCATCGAAGGGCTCGGTCCCCCCGAGCGACAAGGTGAGCCCGTGCGCGAGCAGCGGATAGCGCTGCGCAAGGCGTAGGAGCCCGGCCCGGTGGTATCCGCCTCGCCCGATGTAATTCTCCGGTGCGATCTCGAGAAAATCGAGCTCCTCGGGCAAGCCCGCCACGAGCTCGTCCACGAACTCCCACCGAAGACCCAGGCCGACCTTCGCGCGCACGACCCCTCCTCGAACTACTTCTTGGTGGGCGGCGGCGGCGCCGAACCGCACGTGCCCGCACCGCAGCTGGCCTGCGCCGGCGCCGGCTTCTTTCCAGGCTTCTTCGCGGTGACCGGCTTCGCCGCGGGCGCGGGCTCGCTGGGCGCCGCGACCGCCGGCGTCGCAGGTGCCGCAGCGGCGCTCGGCGCGACGTTGCCCGACGTGCCGCTCGCGGCAGACGTCGACGGTGCCATCGGCTCGCTCGCGGCGGACGGGGTGGTGGCCGACGCCGGGGCGGTGGCCGGAGCCGCGGGGGCGCTGGTGCTCGTCTCGGCCGCGGGCGGAGCGTTGGCCTCGGGCGCGGGCGAGCCGCCGCACGCGACGATGAGCGCGGAGGTTCCCAGGGTGGCAAGAACTCCGGCGATGCTCGATGCGTTCAACTTGGTCATGACAAACGTTCCTTTCTTCGTTTCGAGTTCGATGTCTTCTTCATTGCGGCGTGGCGCGCAGCTCGAATGTCACGTCGAGGACGTCCGCGACCTTGGTCCCCAGCAAAGAAAAGGCGCGCTTGGCCAGCTTACCCAAATTGTCGCGCGGCTTCACGTCGTGCTCCGCAATGGTAATTTTGAACGGCGATTTGGTGGTGATGTCCATCGACGTGGGATGGCTCTCGGCCGCCGCCCCCGCCGGATAGTGAAAGCGGACCTCGAGCGGCACCTCCTTGTCGACCTTGTGCCCGTGGAGCAAAAGCTCGCCGTGCGACGTCACGATGACCGTGCGCGTCTCGCCGTCTTTCGCGGAGACCGCCGGCACCTTCGTCACGTCGGCGGCGCTGAGGCCATCGATGGAGCGAATCGAGTACACCGCCCAGCGATTGGCCTCGCGCACATCGGGGGTCACGGCGTCGCCCACCTCGAGCCAGCCGGCGGCGTCCTTCGTCTGCTTCGAGTCCTGCGGCTCGCTATCGAACGTATGCGTCTTCAACGAGGTGAGATCGATCTTCACCTCGCCGCGCGTATTGGCGAGGTTCAGAAAATCGACGTCCAGCGCGCCCGCGGACACCGATGTATCGCCCTTCAAATGCTCGGCCGGCGCAGGCCCGTCGATGTGCGTCTTTCCATCCGGCGCGATGGCGTACTTCACGACCATCGCCGTGGGCGGCGGCTTGGACACGGGGAGCGAGCTCGCGCTGGCTGCGAGCTTCGGCGCGCCCTCGCCATCGTCCTTCTTGCTACAGCCTGCGGCCACGAGCGCCGTGCATGCAAACATCACGAAAAGGCTTCGGTGCATGGTGTTGCTCAGGGTACGACCGCCGCGCGCAGCGGTTTCGCATTTTTCTTCGCGCCCGCCTGAGGCGAGCTCACGCTCATCCCCGCAACCCCCCATGATCGCATCGATCATGGCGGATCGCGAGCCCAGCACTCCTCGGTCGGGCGAAAATGCGCGCGGGAAATCCTTATGAGGATACTCATCCTCATTACGGCACGCCCCGTGCACCCGAAGCGCGCGTCATCTGGATTTCCAATGACCGAAAGGAGCTCCCCATGGTCATGGTGCAGCGCAAGATTGGATGGGTCGCGGTGCTCGGCGCCGCGTGGCTGGCCGCGAGCCCCGGGCCCGCAGATGCTGCAACGGCGACCTTCACCGACGACTTCAATGGTCCGGCGGGAAGCGCGATCGACACCAGCAAATGGCGGTACGAGACGGGCGACAACGTCAACAACCACGAGCGGCAGTACTACACGTCGGGCACCAACAACGCCGCCATGGATGGCCAGGGCCACCTGGTGATCACGGCGCGGCGCGAGAACCCCGGCAACTACAATTGCTGGTACGGGCGCTGTCAGTACACCTCCGCGCGCTTGTCCACCGCCGCCACCTTCACCCAGGCGTATGGCCACTTCGAGGCGCGCCTCAAGGTGCCGCGCGGGCAGGGCATGTGGCCGGCGTTCTGGATGCTGGGCAATGACATCGGCACCGTGGGCTGGCCGGCCAGCGGGGAGATCGACATCATGGAAAACGTCGGCTTCGAGCCCGGCACCGTGCATGGCACCTTGCACGGCCCCGGGTACTCGGGAGCCGGCGGGGTCGGTGCCGGCTATACGCTCCCCAATGGGCAAGCCTTCGCCGATGGGTTCCACACGTTCGCCGTGGATTGGGCGCCGGGCTCGGTCACCTTCTCGGTGGACGGAAATGCGTATGCGACCAAAACGCCGGCCGACATCGGCGGCAACCGCTGGGTGTTCGATCATCCCTTTTACATCATCTTGAACCTGGCCGTCGGCGGCTATTGGCCGGGCGATCCCGACGCGAGCACCGTCTTTCCGCAGCAGCTCGTGGTCGATTACGTGCACGTCACCGCCAGCAGCACGGGCGGACGCACGGGCCCCATCACCGGGCTCGCCGGCAAGTGCGTGGACGTGGCCGGCGCCAACCCCGCCAATGGCACCGCCGTGCAGCTCTATGATTGCAATGGCACGAATGCCCAACAGTGGACATTTGGATCGGACCAGTCCGTTCGCGCGCTCGGAAAGTGTTTGGACGTGGCCAGCGGCGGGACGGCCGACGGCACGAAAGTTCAACTCTACGACTGCAACGGCAGCGGGGCGCAGAAGTGGACGATCTCCGCCGGCCGCGACATCGTGAACCCGCAGGCCAACAAGTGCCTGGATGTCTCCGGCAACAACTCCGCAAATGGCACGCCGCTGCAAATCTGGAGTTGTACGGGGGCCGCCAACCAGAAATGGAACGCTCCCTGACGTGTCTGGGTAACGCTCACGGGGAGCAAACGAAAACAGCGGGTGACGCAGCGACCCCAGCGCGACTCTCCTCTAGACAGCCGCTTGGAGTGCACCTAACGATGCCGCACTCTTTTGATGGCCATCGCGTTGTCCGAGTTGGTTGGATATGTCGCTGCGTCGTTGACGACGGCGGCGCTGATCCCGCAAGCCCTCCTCATCTGGCGAACTCGTCGGGCGGAAGGCGTCTCCATTGGGATGTACATCGTCTTCAGCACCGGCGTTGCCCTCTGGATCGCCTACGGCTTGTCCGCCCGCGCCTGGCCGGTGGTGGTCGCCAATGTGGTGACCTTGGGGTTCAGCCTCTGGATCCTGGCCATGAAGCTGCGTTTCGAACGCGCCACGCGCCACGGCGCAAAGCCCATGCAATAAATTGCACGCGGCTGCCGTATACTTGCATGCATGACACGTCGGCTGGCGGAGGTGGCGAAGTATGTCGGGGTGAGTGAGGCGACCGTGAGCCGCGTGCTCAATGGCAAACCGGGCATCTCCGATCCCACCCGCACCGCCGTGCTCACCGCCCTCGACGTGCTCGGCTACGAGCGCCCCGTCAAGCTCCGCGGCGAGCGGGCGCGCTTGGTGGGCCTCGTTCTGCCCGAGCTGCAAAACCCCATCTTTCCCGCCTTCGCCGAGGCGGTGGCGGGCGCGCTGGCCAGCCGCGGCTTCACCCCGGTGCTCTGCACCCGCACCACGCACGGGGTGACCGAGTCGGACTACGTCGACATGTTGCTCGAGCAACAAGTCTCGGGCGTGGTCTTCGCAGGCGGCAACTACGCGCAGGGCGACGCGGATCACGGGCATTACCACCGCATGCTCGAGCGCGGGCTGCCGGCGGTCTTGATCAACGCCGGCATCGAGGGCCTGGGGTTCTCGAGCGTCTCGGCCGACGACGCGGTGGCGGTCGAGCAAGCGCACCGGCACCTCTCGTCCTTGGGCCATAGCGCCATCGGCATGATCCTGGGCCCGGCCGATCACGTCCCCTCGGCCCGCAAATACGAGGCGTTCGTGCGCCAGCGCGGCGATGAAGCGCGGGTGGAGCGCACCATCTTTTCCATGGAGGGCGGGCACGCGGCGGCGGCGCGCTTGGTGGAGCGCGGCGTGACGGGCATCATCTGCGCGAGCGACGTCTTGGCCCTCGGCGCCATCCGCGGGGTGCGCCGCGCGGGGCTCGACGTTCCGCGCGACGTATCCATCGTGGGCTACGACGACTCGACCATGATGGCGTGCACCGATCCGCCGCTCACCACCATCCGTCAGCCCATCGAGGCGATGGGGCAAGCGGCCGTGCGGCTGCTCGCGGGCGAAATCGCCGGCACCACGGAGCGCTCGGACGAGCTGCTCTTCGAGCCCGAGCTGGTGGTGCGCGGCTCCACCGGCGCCGCGCCCGCACGTCGTTAAACGGGCCTTTAGCTCACTGCGTCATCGCAAAAAGATGCGGCAAGGCGCCGTTTGTCGCATTTTTGCACGATGATGTGTATCTTTTGCACAGGCCGTAACGTTTCGGAGGGAGGTCGGAGTGAACACGAGAACGTCGGGCTGGATGGCCCTTGCGAGCATCGTCGTGCTGACCGGCTGCACAGGCTGCAACCGCCCCCAGGGAGGCGGGGGCGCGGGGCAGGAAAAAGGAGCGGGCGGGGAGAGCGGCACCATCACCCTCACGGTCAACGCGCTTCCGCCGCCGACCGAAGCCTTCGAACGCCAGGTGTTCTTGGATGACGTCAAAGCCTTCGAGGCGCAGAACCCGAACATCAAAATCGACGCGCACGAGGGCAAGATGGACCCGCGCACCTTTACGACCAAGCTGGCGGGCGGTCAGCTCGAGGACGTCTTTTACGTCTACTTCACGGATCCGCCGAACCTCATCGCCAAAAAGCAAGTGGCGGAGATCACGCCCTACCTCGATACGATCCCCGCGGCAAAGCATCTACGCCCCGAGCTCCTCGAGGTCTTCTCGGGGTTGGGCGGCAAAGTGTATGGGCTGCCCTGGAAGAATTATTCGATGGGTCTCCTCTACAACCGAACTTTGTTCGCAAAAGCCGGACTCGATCCGAACGTTCCACCCAAAACATGGGCCGACGTTCGAACCTGCGCCAAAAAGATCGCCGCCCTGGGCGACGGCATCGTTGGCTATGGAGACTACAGCAAGAGCAACACGGGAGGCTGGCACTTCACGGCCGAGATCTATTCACTCGGCGGCGAAATCGCCGTTAAAGACGGCGAGACCTGGAGGGCCGCCTTCAACGACGAGAGGGGCAAGCAGGTGCTCCAGCAGCTCAAGGACATGCGCTGGACCGACAACTCGATGGGCGCGCGCCAGTTCCTCGAGTGGGCCGATTTGCTGCAGATGATGGCGGCCGGAAAGCTCGGCATGTACATCGCTACGTCGGACAACGTGCCGGTGCTGGTGAGTCAATTCAAAGGCAACTACGACGAATATGGGCTCGGCCCCATACCGGGCGGAAAGGCCACGCTCGCCGGGGGCGAAGGGTTCATGTTCAACGCCAAGGCGAGCCCGGAGAAGATCAAGGCGGGCCTGAAATGGCTCGCCTTCAAGTACGACAACCCGGATCGATTGGGCGAACAATACCAACGCGAAGCGGAGGCCAAGCAGCCCGTGGGGTTGCCCGAGCCGGCCATTTGGACCGGCGAGCCCCGTCAAAAGCTGGAGAACGCGCTTCGCGAGCACGGCAACCTGCCGGCCCAGAACTATGCGCCCTTTCGTGCGGCAACGGGCGGTGTACCGCTCAAGCTGGAGCCCCCGCTCGCCCAACGGATTTATGCGGTGCTCGACACCGCCATGGCCAAGGTGCTGACCGATCCCAACGCCGACATCGGCGCGCTGCTCGAGGGCGCGGAGAAACAGGCCAACACGATCCTCGCGACCGTGAAATGACCGCGACCTCCATCCGCGGGGGGAGGCGGCGCAGACGGCGGACCCCGGACCCGATCTCCGACCAAGCGATGGCCTATGCCTTCATGGCGCCGGCCATCGCCTGCTTCGCGCTCTTCTCGTGGTATCCGTTGGTGCGCGGGGTGATCCTCGGCTTTCAGCGGGTCGACTTCGTCACCGAGCCCGAGTGGGTGGGCCTCGACAACTTCCGCGCCATCTTCGGAGATCCGCTGTTTTGGACCGCGTGGCGCAACACCCTGGAGTTCACGGGCCTGGCCCTGATGTTCGGCTATGTGGCGCCCTTTTTTCTGGCGGTGGTCGTCAACGAGCTGCGGCATTTCAAAGGCTATTTTCGAATTGCCGTTTACCTGCCGGTGATGCTCCCGCCCCTGGTCGTGGTGCTCTTGTGGCAATACCTCTACGACCCCGGCAATGGCCTCTTCAATACGCTCTTGCGCGGGGCCCATTTGCCCGAGTCGCAATGGACCCAATCGCCGCGCACGGCCATGCTGTCGCTGGTGCTCGTGTCCACCTGGGCGAACATGGGGACGGCCACTTTGATGTACCTCGCGGCCTTGCAGAACATCCCGGGGGAGCTCTACGAGGCGGCGGAGCTCGAGGGGGCCAATGTCTGGCAGCGCCTTCGCCACGTCACCCTTCCGCAGATGCGCTTCATCCTGCTCGTCTTGTTGATGCTGCAAATCGTGGCGACCATGCAGGTGTTCATCGAGCCGTTCCAGCTCACCGGCACCACCAACCCGGACACCATCACGGTGATGGTGCTCATTTACCGTTACGCGTTCACCGTGAATCACGACTTCGGCATGGCCGCCGCGATGAGCGTGCTCCTGTTCCTCGTGCTCGGAGCCTTCTCCGCCGCCTACCTGCGGCTGACGTGGCCGAACGACCGCTGACCGACCCATGAACGAAACGCGCTCCCTCTTCTCCGCCCAACACTTCCGCCGGCGGCGCCATCGCGCCCTGTACGTGGTGGTGCTCGCCTTGCTCGCCGCCGCGTTCGCGCTGGTGTTCTTCTTCCCCATGTACTGGATGGTCATCGGCTCGCTGAAGGATCCCGCCGAGCTCGCGAGGCCCGCGCCGACGTTCTTCCCCGAGAGCTTTCACCCCGAGGTTTACGTCAAAGCCTGGAACGAGCTCGATATCGGGCGCTATTTTCTCAATACCGCATTTTATGCATTGGGCGGGTGGCTCACCCAGCTCGTGGTCGACGTGACATGTGCGTACGCGCTCTCGAAGCTGCGCCCCATCCTGGGCAACGTGGTCCTCGCGGGGATGCTCGCCAGCCTGCTCTTACCGGCGGCCGCGCTGCTCGTACCGGCTTATCTCACCGTCAGCGACGTGCCCCTCGTGCATTGGAACCTGCTCGATACGCCGTGGGCTTTGTGGCTGCCGGGCGCGGCGAACGCCTTCAACATTTACGTGCTGAAGCAGTTCTTCGACCGCATCCCCGAAGAGCTCCTCGAGGCGGCCCGCATCGATGGCGCGGGCCGGGTGCGCACATTGGTGAGCATCGTGCTGCCGCTCTCGGGGCCGGTGCTGGCGGTGGTCTCCATTTTTGCCGTCATCGGCATGTGGAAGGATTTTCTATGGCCCTTGCTGGTGCTGCAAGAGCCGCGAACGCAGACCCTCACCGTGGCCTTGAGCCGTCTGTCCGCCACGGGCCGGGTGCCGCTCACCGAGGTGATGGCGGGCCTGGTGATCGCGAGCATCCCCATGATTGCCACGTTCCTGGTGTTCCAGCGCAGCATCTTGCGCGGCCTCGCCGCCGGCGGCTCGAAGGAGGGCTGAGGTGCAAAACCAGATACGAAGCCAGGCACGAAGCCAAACAGAAAAACAGGAATGGTGGCGCGACGCCGTCATCTACCAGGTGTACCCGCGCAGCTTCGCCGACGGCAACGGCGATGGCGTCGGCGATCTGGCCGGCATCCGAAACAAGCTGCCGTATTTGCAGTGGCTCGGCGTCGACGCCCTTTGGTTGAATCCATGGTACGCCTCGCCCATGGCGGACGCCGGCTACGACGTGGCCGATTACCGCCGGATCGATCCGCTCTTTGGCACCTTGGGCGAGGCCGAATCGCTGATCGCGGAGGCGCGCGCGCTCGGTATCCGCATCATCGTGGACGTGGTTCCCAATCACGTCTCCAAAGAACACCCGTGGTTTCAGGCCGCCCTCGCCAAAGGCCCCGACGCCCCCGAGCGCCGCCTCTTTTGGTTCCGCCAAGGCCGCGGTAAACGCGGCGAGCTCCCGCCCACGCAATGGGTATCCCCTTTTGGCGGCAACACATGGACCCGCACCCCGGACGGACAATGGTACCTGCATTTGTTCGACTCCGCGCAGCCCGATTTGAATTGGGAACACCCCGCCGTGCGCGCCGAGCTCGAGTCGGTGCTGCGATTCTGGTTCGACCGCGGCGCCTCCGGCATCCGCATCGACTCGGCCGCGTTGCTCGCCAAAGATCCGAGCTTGCCCGAGGTGCACGAGGTGAGTGACGGGAGCGCACGGAGCGAGGCCCGCGCGCACCCCTTCACCGATCGCGACGAGGTCCACGCCATTTACCGCGCGTGGCGGCGCATCGCCGAGGGCTACGGCGGCGATCGGGCGCTCATCGGTGAAGTGTGGCTGCCCGATCGCGAGCGCTTCGTGCAGTACCTGCGCCCCGACGAGCTGCACACCGCCTTCAACTTCGATTTCCTCTGCTGCCCGTGGGATGCGCTCCGCCTGCGCGCCATCATCGAAGGCACCCTCGCGTCGCACGCCGCGATGGGCGCACCTCCGACGTGGGTTCTATCGAACCACGACGTAACCCGACACATCACACGCTACGGCCGCGACGACACCTCCTTTCGATTCGGCGCGCGCCGCCATGGAACACCGGTGGATTTGCGCCTCGGCACACGTCGCGCGCGCGCGGCGATTCTGCTCGCGCTGGCGCTGCCCGGCTCCGCATACATTTATCAAGGCGAGGAGCTGGGCCTCTGGGAGGTCGAGGATATCCGCCCCGAGCTTCGTCAAGATCCGATATGGCATCGCACCGGCCACGTCGATCCAGGCCGCGACGGCTGCCGGATCCCGCTGCCTTGGTCCGGCGAGGCTCCCCCTTTTGGCTTCAGCCCGCCGCACGCCATCCGCGCCCCATGGCTTCCGCAACCGGCCGCATGGCGCGCGCTCACCATGGAGAGCCAAGCCGGCGATCGCGCATCCATGCTCACGCTCTACCGACGCGCGCTCCGATGGCGCCGCATCCTGCGCGGGCGCGGCGCGCTCGGGGATGGCACCTTGACGTGGCTCGAGGATCACGATGCGCACGATGGCGTGCTCGCCTTTTCGCGAACGGGGCCGCGCGAGCGTTTCGTATGCATCACCAACCTTTCGAATGGGGTGGTGCCTTTGCCCGCGCATCATCGTGTTTTGCTCGCCAGCGGATCGCTCGACGGAGATTTGCTCTCGGCGGACACCACTGTGTGGCTATGCACATAAGCAATGATAAAAGCAGGTAAGCGCTTCCCGAAACCGCAGCGGTGGGTCAGCCCGCGCTCGGGGGGATCCAGGTCGACGATCGCTTCGTCTATTGGGTGCGCGGCGGCACCCATGGGGGCGTCATGCGCTTGGTGAAATAGAGGTTCGCGCGGGTGCGCGCTTTCGCCGCACCCGAAAGCGATCCCATCCGAGCGCCGAGCGCCGCGCACCATTTCGATGAAAAGGCCGGCCGCCGCGAAACCGGATGGCTCGAGCGGCGTGCTTGGGAGGAAGACACGTTCATCTTCTCCCTATCCACGGGCGGTCATCCACGTGAGCACGAGCAAACGAAGCAAGAAGTGGTTCGTCTTGTTGGGCATATGCGCAATTGGCGCCATTGGCGTGCAGTTCATTCGCCCCAAGCTGGACAACCCGCCCGTCACGGCGAACCTCACGGCGCCGGCGCCGGTCGAGAACATTTTGCGGAGGGCTTGCTACGACTGCCACTCCAACGAGACCCGGCTCCCCTGGTTCGATCGGATATCGCCCGCCATTTGGCTGGTGGCAAAAGACGTGAGGGAGGGCAGGGCCGTGCTCAATTTCTCACATTGGGATCGGCTGACCAACGATCAACGCAAGGCGAAGCTCTTCGAGTCGCTGAACCAAGTCACGTTCGAAACCATGCCGCCCAAGCCATACCGCATGCTGCACCCGGAAGCGCGCTTGACGGAGCAAGACCTGGCGGCGCTGCGCGACTACGTGGCGGCGCAAGCCCCCGCGCCCGGACCGAATGCCGCCAAAGCGGATGCCGGCCGCCATCAGTATGAAGCGTGGCTTCAAGCTCCGCCCGCCAAGGAGGTGCAACCCACGAAGAATGGCATCGCCTACATGCCTGACTACAAGAGCTGGACCGTCATCAGCACCACGGACCGATTCGACAATGGGACCATGAGGGTCATCACGGCCAACGACATCGCCATGAAAGCCATCGAAGCGCACGCCATCGACCCTTGGCCGGACGGCAGCATCTTCGCCAAGATCGTCTGGGACCAGGTCGCGGAGGCCGACGGCAGCGTACACCCCGGTGAGTTCAAGGCCGTCGAGTTCATGATCAAGGACGGCCGAACGTACGCGTCCACCGCCGGTTGGGGTTGGGCGCGATGGAGAGGCCCGTCGTTGCAACCCTACGGGGAGAGCGCCTCGTTCACCACGGAGTGCGTGAACTGCCACGCCCCCATGAAGCACAACGACTTCGTTTTTACCGCGCCGCTGCAGCTCGCCATGCGCCCGAACCTGGAGGCCGCAGCCGCGCACCTCACGCAGCAACGCACATCGGCCGCGCCCTGACGTCTCCGCGGCCGGCGCACGCCGGGTCAGCGCATGAAGTCCCGCGACTCGGCCGTGAGAATCCGCTTTACGCTCTCCAAGTGCAGGCGGGCGCTCTCGGGATCGCCCGCGCGCATTTGCTGGTAGCACGCCTCGGCGACGTGGGCGGGGATCGGTTTGAGGGGCCGGCCGGTGCTCATGGCTTTGAGTTGAACCTCGGCGGCGCGTTCCAGGTAATACAGATCGTCCCAGGCCTCGGCGATGCTGGGGCCGGTTACCATGACGCCATGATTCTTCAGGAATACGATGTCGGCGTCGCCCATGGCGGCGGCGATGCGGTCTCCTTCGGAGGTGTCGAGCGCAAGGCCGTTGTAGCTCTCGTCGACGGAGGTGCGGCCGTAAAACTTGAGCGCGGTTTGGCCGGCCCACATCAGCGGAGGCCCCTCGAGCATGCCCAGCGCGGTCGCATGCGGCATGTGGGTGTGGAAGGCGGCGGCGGCGCTCGGTTTGCGCAGATGAAGGCGCGCATGGATGTAGAATGCGGTGGCTTCGGGCTCGCCGGTGCCGGCCACGACATGACCGTGTAGGTCGCAGACGAGCAGGCGCGAAGCGGTGATTTCCTCGAAGGCCCACCCGTACGGGTTCACCAGAAACAGCTCCGGATGCCCGGGCACCAGCGCGGAGAAATGGTTGCAGATCCCCTCGTGCAAACCGAGGCGCGCCGCCATTTGAAAACAGGCGGCGAGGGTCGATGCGGGCCTGTAAGACCGGCGCGCTATCGAGGTATGCGTAGCGCGATGTAGTAGGCGCCTGTGCAGCCGGTTCGCGAACGGCGAGTTGGTGGGCCATTGCCCGAGCGTAGGGAAGAGCTCCTCGACTGGCCAGTTCTGGCCCAGTGGCATAACCAGGAATGGCACAACCGCAGTCATAACCTTGTATGGCACAACCGCGAACTACGCATCGCGTGAGCGTTAAAGGCAACGTCGTTTCAATCGAAAGGCGCTAGCGTGGAATTTTATGACGCTACCAAGCGTGCTTTTGGCATTCGTTACCGTCTTTGCGCTACTTCTGGGCACGACGACCGCTCGTGCGGACGCCACATTGACGATTGGCACAGTGAACAATGCGGACATGGTCCGCATGCAAGCGCTGTCCAGCGAGTACGAGCGCGCGCACCCCGGCCTGCGTTTGAATTGGGTGATCCTCGAGGAAAACACGCTGCGGCAGCGGCTGACCACCGATATCTCGACCCACGGCGGCCAATTCGACGTGATGACCATCGGCGCCTACGAGGCCCCGCTCTGGGGCGCCCAGCAGTGGCTGCAGCCGCTCGACGGGCTCCCCGCCGATTACGAGCTATCGGACCTCTTTCCCAATGTGCGCGAGCAGCTCACCGCCGGCGGGCACCTCTACGCGGTGCCGTTCTACGCCGAAGCATCCATTACCTTTTACCGCAAAGACCTATTTGCCGCGCGCGGCCTGACCATGCCCGAGCGCCCCACGTGGCAGCAGATTCGCGAGCTCGCCGCGGCGCTGCACCAGCCCGATCGCGGCGTTTATGGCATTTGTCTGCGGGGCAAAGCGGGGTGGGGCGAGAACATGGCGCTGCTCGGCACCCTCGTCAACGCCTACGGCGGCCGCTGGTTCGATCCCGACTGGCGCCCGCAGATCGACACCCCGCCATGGCACGAGGCGGTGAGCTTCTATATCGATCTCCTCGGCCGCTATGGCCCTCCTGGCCCCAGCGACAATGGCTTCAACGAGAACCTGGCCCTGTTCGCGGCCGGCCGCTGCGCCATGTGGGTCGACGCCAGCGTGGCCGGCGGCACCTTGGTCGATCCCAAGGAGAGCACGGTGGCGGCCAAGGTCGGCTTTGCGCGCGCGCCGCAGCAGGTCACCGATCGCGGCTCCTCGTGGCTCTGGGTCTGGTCTTTGGCGATCCCAGCGAGCTCGCGGCAAACGCAGGCCGCGCGCGATTTCATCCTATGGGCCACCTCGCGCGCGTATCTGCGCAAGGTGGGCGAGCGTTACGGGGTGGCCAGCACGCCGCCCGGGACGCGTTTGTCCACCTACGAGGCGCCCGAGTACATGGCGGCGGCGCCGTTCGCGAAGGTCACCTTCGACTCGCTCCGCGCGGTCGATCCGGCGCACCCCACCCTCTTGCCGGTGCCGTACAAGGGCATCCAGCTCGTCTCCATCCCCGAGTTCCAAGCGGTGGCCACCTTGGTCGGCCGCATGGTGGCCGGCGCGCTCACCGGGCGCGGCCAGGTCGATCACGTGCTGCGCACCTGTCAAAATGCCGTGGAGCGCACCATGAAGCGCGCCGGCTATTATCGAAATAGCGCCGCGCGCGCCGCGGGGGAGCCATGAGCGCCTCCTCGCGAAGGGCGCGCGTGCAGCCCGAGCGCCTCTTGGGCCAGCCGGCGGTGGTCCTGCTCCTGCTCTGGATGATCGTGCCGCTGGCGATGACCGTCTACTTCTCCACGCAATATTTCAATTTGCTCTATCCGAAGAAATCGTCGTTCGTAGGGCTGGAGAATTTTGCTTACTTCTTCACCTATCCGAGCTTCTGGACCAGCGTGCTCAATACCGTGTTGCTCGTGGGCTCGGTGCTGGCGATCACCGTGGTGTTCGGGGTCCTGATCAGCGTGCTGGTCGACGAGCACTTTCCGGGGCAGGGCATCGTGCGCATGCTCCTGGTCTCGCCGTTCTTCATCATGCCCACGGTGGCCGCGCTGGCATGGAAGAACCTGCTCATGAACCCCGTCTCCGGCTTCTTCGCCTGGATCGCGCGGGCGTTCGGGGCGACGCCCGTCAATTGGTTCGCGGACTGGCCGCTGCTCTCCGTGATCCTGGTGGTCGCGTGGGAGTGGCTGCCATTCGCCATTTTGATCTTCGTCACCGCGCTGCAGTCGATGGATCGCGAGCAAAAAGAGGCGGCGCAAATGGATGGCGCGCGCGCCTGGGCCATCTTCCGGTACCTCACGTTGCCGCATTTGGGGCGGCCCATCGCGGTGGTGGTGATGGTCGAGGCCATCTTCCTCCTCAATGTGTTCGCGGAGATCTTCGTCACCACCAACGGCGGGCCGGGCGACGCCACCACCAACGTCCCCTTCCTGGTCTACACCCAGGCGCTGCTCGAGTTCGACGTGGGCGCCGCGTCCGCCGGCGGCCTGGTCGCCGTGGTGCTGGCCAACATCGTGGCCGTCTTTTTGATTCGCCTGATCGGCCAATCGCTGACCGCGCGCTCCGGTGCCCCGTCATGAGCCCGACTTCGTCGCAAAAGCCATCGTCCACGCGGCGAACCCGTCGAACCCGCCGGCAGCTCGCCCGAACCTTGCGTGCCCTGGCGGCGTGGGCGGTCGGCCTGGCCATGTTCTTTCCCATCGCGTGGATGCTCCTCACCAGCTTCAAGACGGAGCTGGAAGCGTTCAGCACGCCGCCGCGCTTCGCCTTCGAGCCGACCTTGGAGAACTACCGGCAGATCCTGGAGCGCGCCAACTATTTGCATTATGCATTTAATTCCATCGTCACCGCCGGCGGCGCCACGCTCCTGGGTATGCTGGTGGCGGTGCCGGCGGCCTATGCGTTCGCGTTTCATCCCACCGCGCGCACCCGCAGCACCTTGCTCTGGATGCTCTCCACCAAAATGCTCCCCGGCGTGGGCGTCTTGGTGCCGATTTACCTCCTGGCGCGCGACACCAACCTGCTCGACTCCCGCACAGCGCTGATCCTCGTCTTCACCCTCGTCAATTTACCGATCATGGTCTGGATGATTTACACGTACTTCCGCGACGTCCCGGCCGACATCGTGGAGGCGGCCAAGATGGATGGCGCGGGCACCTGGGAGACGTTGCGCGACGTGCTCTTGCCCGTGTGCCGCGGAGGGCTCGCGTCCACGGCGCTGCTTTGCTTGATCCTGTCGTGGAACGAGTCGTTCTGGTCGCTCAACCTCACCACCAGCCATGCGGCACCGCTGTCGGCGCTGGTGGCCTCGTTCTCCAGCCCCGAGGGGCTCTTCTGGGCGAAGCTGTCGGCCGTATCCACCTTGGCGTGCGCGCCAATTTTGGTGTTGGGCTGGCTCTCGCAAAGGCAGCTGGTGCGCGGTCTCACCTTCGGGGCGGTCAAATAGGTCATCCATCAGGAGTGGTCATGGCACGATTGGAAATCCGTTCGCTGCACAAATATTTCGATGGCACCGAGGTGATCAAAGGCGTCGATCTCACGGTGGAGGATCGCGAATTTTGCGTCTTCTTGGGGCCATCGGGCTGCGGCAAATCGACCTTGCTGCGGCTGATCGCGGGGCTGGAGGACGCCGACGAGGGGAGCCTCGTCCTCGATGGACAAGACATCACCGAGTGGCCGGCGGTCAAACGCAACCTGGCGATGGTCTTTCAGTCGTATGCCCTTTATCCCCATATGACGGTGCGCGAGAACATGTCGTTTGCGCTCAAGCTGGCCAAGGCCGATCCGGCGGTCATCGCCAGCAAGGTGGCCCACGCCGCCAAGACCTTGGCGCTCGAGCCGCTCCTGGAGCGAAAACCGGCGCAGCTGTCGGGCGGGCAGCGCCAGCGCGTGGCGATCGGGCGCGCCATCGTGCGCGAGCCGCGCATCTTCCTCTTCGACGAGCCGCTCTCCAACCTCGACGCCGCCCTGCGCGGGCAGATGCGGCTCGAGATCGCGCGCCTGCACCAGGAGCTCGCGGCGACCATGATCTACGTGACCCACGATCAAGTCGAGGCCATGACCTTGGCCGACAAAGTCGTGGTCTTCAACGAAGGGCGCATCGAGCAAATCGGCTCGCCGCTGGAGCTCTACCGCCGCCCCGTCAACCGCTTCGTGGCGAGCTTTTTGGGCGTACCGCGAATGAGCTTCCTCGACGTCACCGCGCCGAATGGCGCGCCGCAGCTGGCCAACGGGCAGGCGCTCGAGCTCTTGCCCGAGCCCGCGATGCCGGCCGGCGCGTTCGCGCTGGGCGTGCGCCCGGAGCAGCTCGCGTTGTGCGAGCCCGCCGACCATGGAAAGGGCGTCAAGCTCGCGGGCCGATTGGCCGTCGTCGAGCGCCTCGGCAGCGACACGTGCGCCTATGTGCAGGTCGCGGGCCTGGGCACCCTCACCGTGCGCACCCACGGCGAATACGCCGAGCGCGCGGGCGCCGATGTCTGCGTCCGGCTCGATCCGTCGCGCTGTCATGTCTTCAACGCCAAAGGCGTCGCCGTGTCCCACCCAATGAATCCAGAGGTGCATTGACCATGCAAGCATTGAATCGTCGCGCGCTCGGTGCGCTCCCCCCCACCGTCGTCGGGCCGTCTTACGAGCGCAAGCAGGTGCGTCCCGGCATCGCGCACATCGGTGTAGGCGCATTTCATCGCGCCCATCTGGCCATCTACGTCGAGCGCGCCCTCGCGCGCGGAGACGCGAATACGTGGGGCATCCTCGGCATCAATTTGCTCGACACCGATCGCCACCTCGCCAGCGCGCTCAACGCGCAGGACGGTCTCTACACGGTCACCGAAATGGCCCCTGACGGCTCCCGCGCGCATCGGGTGATCGGCGCGATGGTCGAATACCGCTACGCGCCGGACAGCCCGAACCAGGTGCTCGCGCGCCTGGCGGATCCCGCCATTCGCATCGTATCGCTCACCATCACCGAGGGCGGCTATCTGATCGACGATCGGGGTCGCTTCAAGCTGGACGACGCGGTGGTGGCCTACGACTTGGCGCATCGCGACGCCCCGCGCGGCGTCTTTGGCTTCTTGATCGGCGCCCTCGCCCTCCGCCGGCGCGCGGGCGCGGCGCCGTTCACCGTCATGTCCTGCGACAACCTCCGGCACAACGGCGATCAAACGCGGCGCGCGTGCCTGGCGTACGCGCAGGCCTTCGACCCGACCTTGGCCTCGTGGATCGCGGCCGAGGTGGACTTTCCCAACGCGATGGTCGACCGCATCACGCCGGCCACCGATCCGGCGCGCCGCGCCGAGCTCAATGCGATGACCGGCCTCGACGATCGCGCCCCGGTGGTGGCGGAGGACTTCATCCAGTGGGTGCTGGAGGACAAATTTCGGCAAGGCCGGCCAAGGTGGGAGGAGGTCGGCGTGCAGATGGTGTCCGACGTCACGCCGTACGAGGAGGCGAAAATTCGATTGCTCAACGGCGCGCACCAGATGCTCTCCTATCCGGCTTTCCTATCCGGTCTTCGCGGGGTCGACGAGGCGCTGCGCGAGCCCCTGTTCCACGATTACCTGCGCGACTTCCTCGCCCAAGATTCCGCCATATGGCTCGAGTCGCTGCCCGGCATGGAGCTCGAGAGCTACGAGCGCCTCTTGCTCGAGCGCTTCGGCAACCGCGCCATCGCCGATCGCCTCGATCGCCTGTGCCTCGATGGCGGCTCCAAGATCCCCGGCTTCCTCTTGCCGACCTTGGAGGCCTGCCTGGCGAACAACCGCGACGCGCGCCGCCTGGCGTTCTTGCTCGCCTGCTACGATCGCTACCTCCGCGCCGGCAAAGACGATGGCGGCACGCCCTACCCGCTGCGCGAGCCGAACGCCATGCGGCTCCTGAAGCCCATCATCGAGAGCAACTCGCCCCTCGCCTTGCTCCAATGCACCGATCTGGTGGGCCCGCGCCCCGCCGCCGATGCGCGCTTCAAGGCCCAATACCTGGCGCTCCGCGCGCAGCTCGACGCACAAGGCGCGCGCGCCACCCTCGCGGCGCTACCGAAGCTCGCGGTCTAGGCGTCGGCCAAGGCCGGAAGCCATGATTCGCTCGAGGCGTGCCGGCGCCTGAACCACGCCGGCCACGCCGGCACGCTGCGCCGCGCGCCATCGGGCCTACGCGACGAAGCGCTCCACCAACAGATGCAGTCTCCGGCGTAAGACGGGCAAGGTGGGGGAGTCGGAGTGGAGTCCCTCGACGGCCAACATGAACACCTGCGAGTGCTCCTTGCTGCCTAGAATGGCTTGGGTGTGCTTCAACAAAAAGCGCTGGTACTTCGCGTCGACCTCGGGGAACAGCCGCTCGCATACGTCGTAGTACTCGTCGGCCATGGGGGCGCCGGAGGTCTCGCTCCACGGCTCGAGCAGGAGGATTTCGTAGATGCGATAAAGCTTGTCCCGCTTGCTACCGCGGCCCGCGAGCACCCGTTCGACCGCAGGGTAGCGCCCCGCCATCGTGAACTCGAACACCGCGACATAGATATCGTCTTTGTTCTTGAATTTTCGATAGATGAGCGGTCGCGAAATGTTCGCCCGTTTGGCGATGTCGTCGAGCGAGGTCTTCGCGTACCCGAAATGGAGAAAACAATGGCGCGCAGCCTCGAGGATCGCTCTGCGGCGCTTGGCGTCGCGCTCTTCGACGTTGTCTGTCGGCATATCCAGTGTTGCCATCGTTACAAGGTGGAGCGTCGTCGTTCAAGCAACACGATCGGACACATTGGGACATTCACCACACCCGCGGCCACTATCGACCATTCTCTCGTCCTGTCGTGTGCACGCTGCATGGGATCGAGCTCCTTCGGCCTCCCCTCGACCCTAGGTTCGACCACTCGCTCGGAGGATTTCGTCCGAAAGCGAGGGGTTCGCGGCGGCGAGCGCGCGGGAGAGCACAATCATGCCCACGCTCTCACTCAACATCCGAACCGCTTTGACGCGGGCAGTCGCGAGATCGCCGTCCGGCCCCGCCTTCACGAGCTGGGACGTCAGCGCGGCCAAGAGCCCCTCGATCTCGAGCGCATATTCCACTTGGGACCGGTCTTCGCTTTTCGGATACGACATGATCTCACCGCTCTTCTGTCTTTTTACAAATTACGTCAATCCGTATCATCCGATTCGATTCACCAGACCGAAGGTTCGTAAGGGAGCTCCCGATCCTTGCAGGGGCAACGATCGCGCCCTCCACCCCGCGCGGCCTCCGCGCCACCGCCTGCTCGCGATTCCTGCTGCCCATTCCGCGCTTCCCCATTTCGCGCTGCCCATTCCGCGCTTCCCGTTCGCGATTTCCCCTGCATCGACCCGAGATGCGATGAAATCCATGTGGCCCCCACGCCAGAACCGTAGCAAAGTACGACAGCTCGGACCACCGGTGTCGTCTACTTTTTGCAGCAACACGTCGTTATTTTGCACAAGAAACGGGCTCTGCAAGCCCAAGCGGCACCTCGCCCGCTAGCGTGCCCGCGCTTTCTCTGTCTTCATCGCGGCATGGACATCGTCACCCACAATCGCGAAGCGTGGGATAACTACGCACGCACCGGCAACCGCTGGACCGTCCCCGTAAGCCGAGAGGAGGTGGAGGCCGCGCGCCGCGGCGAGTGGGCGATCGTGCTCACGCCGCACAAGCCCGTTCCGCGCGCTTGGTTTCCGAGGGTGCGCGGCGCGAAGGTCCTCGCCCTCGCGGGGGGCGGCGGGCAGCAGGGCCCCATCCTGGCCGCGGCCGGGTACGACGTGACGGTGTTCGACAATTCGCCTGCGCAGCTCGCGCAGGATCGCAAGGTCGCAGAGCGCGACGGCCTCGCGCTGGTGACGGTGCAAGGGGACATGGCCGATCTGGGGTGTTTCGAATCCGAGAGCTTCGATCTCATCGTTCACCCTTGTTCGAACTGCTTCGTTCCGGACGTTCACCCCGTGTGGCGGGAAGCTTACCGTGTGCTCCGCTACGGCGGCGCGCTCTTGGCGGGGTTCGCGGATCCGATTTTGTATGCCATCGATACGGAGCTCGAAAAGCTGGAGATCGCGCAATTGCAACACGCGATTCCCTATTCGGACATGGTGACGTTCACCGAGGAGCAGCGCAGACTCTGCGCGGAGGCGGGCGAGCCCCTTCAATTCGGGCACACGCTCGAAGATCAGCTCGGGGGGCAGACGGACGCGGGCTTTCTCATCGCCGGATATTACGGAGATAAGCATCTCCAGGGCGAAGTCGTTTCGAAGTACATGCCGTGCTTCGGGGTAACCCGCGCGCTCAAATTGGATCTAGTATCGCCCGCGTGAGCGACCAAAGCATTCAAGAGCGACTGTTTCCGACATTGACCTGCTTCGGTTGCGGGCCGGCGAACCCCAAGGGTTTCCATCTCCGCAGCTACGGCGCGGAGGACGATACGGTCATCGGCGCTTTCTGGCCCGGCCCCGAGCACGACAATGGATTCGGCTTCCTCAACGGGGGCATCATCTCCACCGTGCTCGATTGCCATACGGCGGCCGCCGTCGTTCAGGGCTCCGTCGATCATGGCTTTCGTGCGCTCGATGGTGCGCCGCTTCCCTTCATCACCGCGGGCTTCGATGTGCGCTTCCTCCGGCCGACCCCGCTGGGACCCAAGGTCGACCTGTGGGCAAAGGTGGAATCCATCGCCGAACAGGAGGCGATTGTGATCGGCGAGCTTCGTTGCGACGGTAAAGTTCGCGCTTCCATGCGCGCGGTCTGGAAGCGATTTCGCCCCCGATAATTCGGCTCCATCGCGAAGATTCCAAGGCCACCGATGGACTCAACCGGTCGCTAAACGCGAAATGGTCGATGTTTCGGTTTTTTATTCCACGAAATCTTCCCTCGGCGACCATTAGTGTACGAAGGAGTTGAGCGTGACGATGGGCGACGAGGGCCATGCTCGTCCCCCCGCCCGCGGCACCGATGCACCTGACCGATCTCGGAGCCAACGATGGAATATGGATGACTGGACTTCGAATCGGCGCCGTCCATCATCGCGGCGACGAGGCCCGCGAAGTGAGCAATACGACTTTGCGGGACTCGCTCGACGTACCCTGTCCCCCGACAGAAGCACCCACCACCCACGAGAGCCGATTCGGCTCGCTGCTCGGCCAAAGCACGGCCATGCTGGAGCTCTTTCCCATCTTCGAGAAGCTCGCGCGCTCCGACGTGCCAGTCCTCGTCGAAGGTGAAACGGGCACCGGCAAAGAAGTGCTGGCCGAGGCCATCCACGAGGCCAGCGGGCGCACGGGCCCGTTCATCGTCTTCGACTGTACCACGGTCACCGAATCGCTCTTCGAAGCGGAGCTGTTCGGTCACGAGCGCGGCGCGTTCACGGGAGCGGATCGCGCGCGGACGGGCATCTTCGAAGAGGCCCACGGCGGAACGCTCTTCATCGACGAGATCGGCGATCTCGCCGTCGCCTCGCAGGCCAAGTTGCTCCGCGTGCTCGAGCGGCGGCAAGTCCGCCGCGTGGGCGGCAATGGTCACGTGCACGTCGACGTCCGCGTGATCGCGGCCACCCGGCGCGACCTGGAGCTCGAGGTCCAAGAGCGACGCTTTCGCGACGATCTGTTCTTCCGGCTGGCGGTCGCGCGGGTGGAGCTCCCACCGCTGCGCAAGCGTCAGGGCGATATCGAACTACTGACGCGCAGTTTCTGGTCTTCGATGGGTGGAAAGGAATCGTTCCCCGCGACATTGTTGCAGCAATTCGAGAATTACGATTGGCCCGGAAACGTGCGGGAGCTGCGCAACGTGATCGCACGCTACCGGGCGCTCGGCAACGTGAACCTCCCGAATCGTTCGGGGGAGAACGGCGCGGCGGCCGGGCCTGAAGGATTCGATTGGATCGACCAATTGGTATCCCGCGCGCTGCCCTTGCGGCAGGCGCGGGCGATCATGACGTCGGAGCTCGAGCGGAGGTACGTGAAGCACATGCTCCAGCTCCACGAAGGCGACATGGAGCAGGCCGCGAAAGCCAGCGGTGTGGGGCGCCGTTATTTTCAAATGTTGCGGACGAAGACCTGACGCTGTCCGCGACGGCACGAAACCCGCGTTTCGGTCGCGAAGAAATACTTCGCTCTTTTTGCCCGGATTCCGAGGGCGCTCCCATGAATTCTCGAACGTTTTCGTATTTCTGAGACTGGCATTGGCGTTGCACCGCGTCAACAACGACGCGGACCCCCCATCGGGGAGGGAGGGGCGCAGCGGCCAAGCACACACGCAAACACAAATAAACAAACAAGGTGGTGCGATATGAACAGCAAGTGGACCTGGTCGGGAGGGATTGTCGTGGGTCTGATGGTGGCCGCGTGCGGAAGCAGCGGCGGTGACGGGAGCACCGGCAACGGTGGACCCGGCGAAGAAGGCAACCCGCCGAACGTCAACGGGGAGTCGCCGAAGCCGGAGACGGCCTGGGATTGCGGCGCCAAAGGCTCCGATCGCATCGTGTGCACCAGCGCCATGACGGTGGGGCAAGGCGACAAGAACAAGATGGACCAATACGTCTGCAAAGCAGGCGAGAAGAGCGCGAAATGCCCCGACTCGGAGTCGGTCCGCGTGGCGACCGGCGCCAACCGCGTGCTCGACACCTCCGTCCGGACCTCGACCTTCGATCAGCTGCCGTGGGCATGCATGACCACCGGCGCGCACCAGGTTCAATGCGCGCGCGACCTGAGCCTGATGAACCCGGCGGGTTGCGATGGCTGCGGCCCCAAGCAGCCCACCACGTGCGACGAGAAGGCGTGGGAGGATTACTTCGTCCCGCTGTCGGCCAAGGTCTACAAGAACTTTGGCTTCGACATCGACTTCCCGCGCGAGACCTTCAACGCCCACGAGCTGAAGATCGATCTGTCGGGGATGTTCCAGGGCAGCATCATGACCCCCAACGTGCCGAGCTGCTACGCGGCCGAGTGGGCGCTGCGCGCGGAGGCCTGGATCCGGGCCGTCTCGCACGGATGCGTGAACCTCACCTTGCCGATCCTCATCTGGTGCCAGCAAGCGGCCAACTACGCGCCGAACACGAAACAATGCAACGCGACGGGTAGCTGGGCGGGGAAGTGATCGGCGATTGATGCCGTGAGGAGCCTCGCCAACTATATCTGGATCATCGTCGGCTTCGTCGCGGTGACCGCCACGGCGGCCGCGGTCGGGACTCGTTCTTCCCGGCCCGCGGCCCCCACGGCGGCCCCTGTCTTCGCGCCCTTCGGTGAGCCGCTCCCCGGCATCGACGACCGCGCCCGCGCCCAATTCGAGCGCGGGCGCGCCGTCGCCACGCGGCGCTTTGCACCGTCCGAGGGGCTCGGCCCCACGTACAGCGCGACGTCGTGCCGCTCGTGCCACGAGAAGCCCGTCACCGGCGGCGGCGCCTCGCGTTACCGCGCGACCCCGCTGGAGGCGCACTCGCAGAAGACCTTCATCGCCGCCTTCGAGCATCATTTTTCGGCGTCGTCGGTCGATCCCGGGCACGGGCGACCGCGGCCGATGCACCTGCCGCTTCCCTTCTTTGGCATAGGCCTGCTGGCGGAGATCCCGGCGGAGGAGATCATCGCGCGGGCCGATCCGAGCGACCGAAACCACGACGGCATCTCCGGGAAGGTGAACTTCGAGCGCGGGTACATGGGCCGATTCGGCCGCAAAGCGCAGATGGCGACCTTGCAAGGGTTCGTGCGGCTCGCGCTGCTCGATCACATGGGCGTGACCTCGTCCCCGGCGGTGATCGAAAAAGACGCGCCCCTGGAGCTGCCCACGCGCGACGCGGATCGCGCGCCCGATCCCGAGCTCGGGACGGACGATCTGGCGGATCTCGTCGCCTTCGTCTCCTTGCTGGCGCCCCCCGCGCCCGATCCCCCCACGCGCGAGACGCGCGAGGGCGAGGCGGCGTTTCGCAAGGTGGGGTGCGCGGGGTGCCATACGCCATCCTTGCGCGGGCCGCGCGGGCTCGTCCCGGCCTATACGGATCTTTTGCTGCACGATATGGGCGAGGGCCTCGACGATGGGGTCGAGGTGGGCGAGGCCGGCGGGAGCGAGTTTCGTACGACGCCGCTCTGGGGATTGGGCGCAGCCGGTCCTTATTTGCACGATGGCCGCGCCGATACGCTCGACGAGGCGATCCGCGCGCACGGCGGCGAAGCCTCGGGGGCGGCGCGCCGCTATGGTGCGCTGGCCGAGCGCGAACGGGGCGCGTTGCTGGCGTTTTTGGTGTCCCTGGGCGGGAGCCAGGATCGCTCGGACGGGCTCTTGCCGCGCAACGCGCCGATGGCCGCGGTGGGCGCGCTCGGCGGGCCGCTCGCGACCTTGTCACCACGCGACGGAGCGCGCTTTCTGCGCGGGCGCGAGCTCTTCGATCACGACTTTCGCGCGTCGCAGGGGCTGGGGCCGTTCTTCAACGGCGACGCCTGTCGAAGTTGCCATTTCGATCCCGTGCTCGGCGGCGCTGGTCCGTCGGACGTGGACGTGATCCGGCACGGCATCGTTCGCGCGGACGGTGCGTTCGAGCTGCCCAAGGGCGGCGATACGATGGCCCACCGCTTTGGTCTGCCGGGGCAGCCGCTCGCCATCGACGCGCGCGCGAACCTGTTCGAGCGCCGGCAAACGCCGACCTTGTTCGGATCGGGCCTCATCGATGCGATTTCGGACGAGACCATCCGCGCGGGGGCCGATCCCGAGGATCGCGACGGCGATGAGGTGCGCGGGGTGGTGAGCGTGGTCTCGGGAGGAAAAGTCGGGCGCTTCGGGTGGAAGGGGCAGATGCCCAGCTTGGCCGACTTCGTGGAGGACGCCTTCGTCAACGAGCTCGGGATGAGCAAGGGGGAGCTCGAGTCGAGCGTGCACCTGGCGTTCGACGACATCGTGTTCTTCCTGCAGAACCTCGCGCCGCCGCCGCGCCGTACGCTCGATCCCGAGCACGAGACGCGCGGGCGCGCCGCCTTTGCCCAGGCGGGGTGCCAGTCGTGCCACACCCCCGAGCTGCGCACTCGAAACGACGAGGGCGTTCCGCTGTTCAGCGACCTTCTCTTGCACGATGTAGCGCCCAAATCGGAGCGCTTGGTCCTTCAAAACGGCACCCGCGCCTTCCGCACCCCGCCGCTCTGGGGCGTGGGCGCGACGGCGCCGTACTTCCACGATGGCATGTCCGAGACATTGGATGCGGCGATCGTTCGGCACGAAGGCGAAGCGAAGCGAAGTCGTGATCGTTATACGGCGATGACGGCGGACGATCGCGCCGCGCTGCTCGTGTTTTTGCGTTCGCTGTAGGTGTCGGGCAGAGACGCGCCTCTCCAGCGCAGACCGCCTCACGCCTCGAACGGCAACGCCAGCGCCGGGATGGGTGTTTTGCCGGTTTCGGCGCACCAGTCCAAATACGTTTTTTGGCTCGATTTGGCGTCGACGGTGCGGACGATGGTGCCGCGGTCGTCGAGGTATTCGATGCGGCCTTTGACTTCGATGTGCACGATGCAAGGCTCGTCGCCGATTTGTTTCCAGGTGTCGGCGTTGCCGGGGGGTTCGTAGACGTAGGTGCCGGGACCCACGGTTTCTTTGGTGTTGATCAAAAACCGCGAGCCCGAGAGGTTGAAGCCGTGCACCTCGCCGGTGTGGCGGTGCGGCGGGATCACCGTGCCCGGCTCGAGCCGCAAAAGCAGCTGCCACCCCGAGCCATCGGGATAAAACGTGATGGGCTTGAACGAGAGCCCCTCCCGCAGCGGGACCCAGTCCAACTGCGCGAGATCGAAGGGGGCGGTGTGACGGCGGGTGCGGGTATTGGTGCTCATGTTCTCCTCCGGGTTCGAGCCGAGCGGGCCTCGGACGAGTCAAACGGTAAGCGCTCGTTTGGACTGGATCGATGTCCAAAAATGATTATTTTTGACCAGACCAAGTGGATCTGTACCTGACCGCAGACGATCACCGGCGCGGGCTCGCGCGCGCGATCTACGAGCAAATCCGAGAAGCCATCGCCGAAGGGCGCGTCCGCCCCGGCGACCGGCTGCCGCCCTCCCGCGATCTAGCGCGACAGCTCGGGGTCTCCCGGTTTACGGTCACCACCGCGTACGGTTTTTTGGCGGCCGAAGGCTTCATCCAAGGCGCCACCGGCGGCGGCACCCGCATCTGCGCCGTGCGGCCGCCGAGCTCCATCGCACGCGCACGAACCGCGGAGGCCCCCCTCGCCGCCCGTGTTCCTCGCCTCCCGCCGGCGGCCCCCGATTCACCGCCCGCCTCGGGAGAGCCCATGCTGCACGTGCGGCTCGGCGTTCCGGATGCCGCCCTGTTCCCTTTTACCGACTGGCGCCGCCACACCTTTCGCGCCATGCGCACCCTGCGCGGCGCCCGCCCGGCCTACGGCGATGCGGCCGGCGATCCAAAACTGCGCACGGCCATCGCCGATTGGATCCATCGCTCGCGCGGCGTGCGCACCCACGCCGATCGCATCGTCGTCACCGCGGGCGCGCAGCAAGCGTTCGACTTGATCCTGGGCGCGCTCGTCCAACCCGGCGATCCGGTCGCCGTCGAAGATCCGGGCTATCCGCCCTTTCGAAAGCTCGCGCAGTTCCGCGGCGCCAAGGTCGTCCCCGTCCCCGTCGACGACGAGGGCCTCGTCACCTCGGCGCTCCCTGCGCGCGCCAAGCTCGTGTACATCACCCCGTCGCACCAGTTCCCGCGCGGCTCGGCGCTCTCGCTGGCGCGCCGCCGAGAGCTGCTCGATTGGGCCCGGCGCGCGGGCGCGCACATCGTCGAAGACGATTACGACAGCGAATACCGCTTCATGGACCGCCCCCTCGAGCCGCTGCAGCGCCTCGACGCGGACGAGCGGGTCATCTATGTCGGATCGTTCTCGAAGACTTTGTCGCCCGCGCTGCGCGCCGGGTTCGTGAGCGCGCCTCCAAAGCTCGCATCGGCCATCGCCGGCTTACGCCAGCTCGTCGATTGGCACTCCCCCGAGCCCTTGCAGCTCACCCTCGCCGGCTTCTTGAGCGACGGCTCGATGGATCGCCACCTCCGCCGCGCCCGCCGCATTTATCGCGCGCGCCACCAGGCCATCGCCGATTGGTGCGAGGGCCCCGGCCGCAGCATCGGCCACTTGATTCGCGCCAGCGCAGGCCTGCACGTGGCCATCGCGCTCCACCCCACCTTGGACGAATTCGACCTCATCGAGCGCGCGGCCAAGGCCGGGCTCGCGGTCCAAGGGCTCTCCAAGTTCTCCATCGAAGCCACGCAGCGCGGCCTCACCCTCGGCTACGGCAGCGTGAGCATGCCGGAGCTCGAACGCGCCCTCGGCATCCTCGCGGCCCTCGCCCGCCGCAGAGCAAGCCGATAGGGACCGTCAGGTTCCCAACTTTTGCCGGCTCGCCTCCAGGATCTCGTCCGACAAGCCCGCGTTGGCGCCGGCGACCGCGCGCGCCAGAAGGAGCGCGCCCACGACCTCGCTGAGCAGGCGAATGGCCTGCACACGCGCAGCCGACGCGCCCGTTTTTTTCCCGCGCGCGCCCTTGGCGAGCTGGGTGGCAAACGCGGAGAGCACCGACTCGATGCCCTCGGCGTAGGCCGATTGCACTTCATCGCCCTGCCTCCACGCATCGACCGCGAACGACGCCATGGGGCAACCCCCGTTGGGATCGTCGCGGTGCCCGGGCGAGAGGTAGTGCGCCAAGTACTGCGAAAACGCCGAGCCGGATTTGCCTGCTCCGGCCGCGAGGGCGGTGTTCAGCTCGGCGAGCGTGTTCTCGAACGCCGACGCACAAGCCTCCGCCGCGAGCGCCTCCTTCGAGGGAAAATGGTTGTAGAAGCCTCCATGCGTAAAGCCGGCGGCCTTCATGAGATCGGCGACCCCCACCCCGTCGATCCCGCGCTCGCGAAACAGCCGTGCTGCCGCGTCGATGATGCCCTGGCGATTTCGGGCTGCTTGTTCCTTCGAAAGTCGCATCGCTAGCTGCTCTCCTGAATGGGAAGCGGTCGTGACTCAGTTAAGTGATGAGGTCAGCATCGGTGGGTTAATGTTGACAATCATCATTGGGTAAGTCGGGGTGTGTCTGGGGGCAAGTCGCGCCATCCTGAGCTCGCTCGTGGGGGTTCGAAATCCGGGGGCGCGGCATCCCGCTATCGGACGCTATTTTGGAGATAATTTCACTACGAAACATTCTGGAAACGAACGGACATCCTGAGCGCGGCCGGTCCGCATGGAGGGCGCTGCACCCGAGGCCGCGGGGGCGGGGGCCCCTAGGGCTTTCAGGTACCGATCATTCGGCAAGTCCGTGCGCCGCCCGCGCAGCGAAACGCGCCCGCTCGCGACCGGATCGGGTTTTTACGACTCGTTGGTTACAAGTTTGTAGATGGCCGTTGTGTCGCGGACTTCGTCGAGCGCGCGCTGGATCGCGGACGCACCATGCGCGCCCCGCGGGAAAGCGCATTGCTCGGTACACCGGAACGCCGGTACATATGAACGCGTGATTACGATGCGCGCTCGAGCGATGGGGCGCTTCTCCGAAAATGTCGGAAAAATCGAGGAACCCGCGCGCGTTAGCACGGGCGCCGCCGATGGTCCCACATTTGCTGATGGTCACGGATGATTGCGGATGGTGCATGAGCGCACCCCGCTCGCGCGCACTTCTTCGAACACTCTTCGCCCAGGAGAATCCGTCATCATGCAGCGTTTCATCAACGCGTCGGTAGCCTCCTTCCTCCTCGTCACATTGGCTTGCGCCTCCGGATGCAGCGGCAGTAGCAACGGCCCTCTCCTCCTCCCCGATGGCGGCGGCGGCGGAAACCCCGACAAAGACTCGGACTCCAAACCACCTCCGGATGGCGGTTCGCACGGGCGCACGGGCGCCGAGCAAGCGTGCCTCGACACCATGGACGCGATCGCCAAACAAGGGCCGCGCTGCGGGATCGAATACCAAGCCCTCTACGATGCATTGATTCAATCGTCGGCCGGCGGCGCGTGCGCCAACGTCATTCAGATCCGCGACGAGAACGCCCTGCGGCAGCAGTGCTTTCCCTCGCTCCAAAACATCTCGTGCAAAGACCTCGAGCAAGCGAACCTCGATCCGAGCTGCAGGGGCCAGCTGCTGCGAGCCCGGACCCTGCGATCGCAGACCGTGCAGTCGGAGGCGGCCGAAACCGACATCGAAGCGGGGCGCAGCGTGGGCACGTTCCTCCAAGGCACTTCATTGTAGTCGACGCATATCGAACGACCCCCGGAGCCCTTCCCATCTTCGCGATGGGGAGGGCTTCGTGCATCTGCACCTCGGGTGACCGTGTAGGCATCGCATGGCGCGATTCACTTTAGCATTGGTCACGACATCGAGACGTGCAATGATGTCGTTCGTCATTTTAACATCACGCCTCAATGTCACGCTTGCTCGTCACCTACGGTCACGATGGCTCGAGTCGGGGAGGTGCCATGAAGAACGACTCAACGACGATTCGAAGAAAGCTCGAGAACCGCTGCACAACGCCATTCGCGAAACGTGATTCAGAGAACGATGCGCGGGGCGATGAACTCCAGAAAACAGCGTATGCGCGCCATGGACGGCGAGTTTCGATAATAGACGGCGTGAATGGGCTGTCGGTAGTCGCTCATCGATGAACGAAGCAGCGGGGCGAGCGCTCCGTCGGCGATGTCCCGATGGGTCATGAAGTTCGCCAGACAGGCGATGCCAAAGCCGCCCACGGCCAGGGCGCGGATGGTCTCCCCGCTCGAGGCACCGAGGTCGGGCTCGATGGTCATTCGTTCGGCGCCGTCGTGGCGTACGGGCCAATCATTCAGTGATTTCGGGCTCGTAAATCCAATCAGTCGGTGCTTCTTCAAATCGTGGGTCGTCTTGGGGACCCCTTTGGCCTTCAGATACGCGGGACTTGCCACGATGTTCAGGTTGCATGAACCAATGGCCTTTGCATGAAGCGTTGAATCGGAGAGCGCGCCGATGCGGAACGCCACGTCGGTTCGTTCCTCCAAGAGATCGACGATGTGATCGTGGCTGGCGACCTCCAGATGGATGTCGGGGTACAGCTCGGCGAATTCGCGCAGGTGGGGCACGATCCCATGAAGGATGAAGGGCGCGGCGGCGTCGAGGCGCAGCCGGCCCGCGGGCTTGTTCTTCCGTGAGGCCATGGCCTCCTCGGCCGACTCGATGGCCGCGAGGATGGCGCGCGCCCGCTCGAGAAAGAGCTCCCCTTCTTCGGTCAACCGCAGCTGGCGCGTGGTGCGGCGAAGCAGGGTCGTACCCAGCTTCTTCTCGAGGCGGCCCAGCGCGCGGCTCATCCCCGACGTCGTCTGCGCGAGGCGCTTGGCCGCGAGCGAGAGCGAGCCCGTATCCACCACGGCCACGAACGCCTCGAGCTCTTCGGTTGCGATCTTCATTCGTGACTTTCCGTCAACTGTCTTTTCCAAATCGAGCGAGTGCATGCAAGCCAAAAAACCTTACAAACGGACCATGCAAGACATCCACGGGGGCAAGAAATCGCCTATCCCCACCTTCGGTCTCGGCACCTTTCGCTTGAAGGGCGACGTGGTCGTGCAATCGATCCTCGACGGTCTCGAAGTGGGTTATCGGCATATCGACACCGCGCAGATCTACGGCAACGAAGCCGACGTCGGCCGCGCCATCTCGCGCGCCGGGGTGCCGCGCAAAGAGCTGTTCGTGACGACCAAGATCTGGACGGCGAACCTCGCGCGCACGGCCCTGGTGCCGAGCCTGAAGAAGAGCCTCGAAGACCTGCGCTTGCGCCACGTGGACCTCACGTTGATCCACTGGCCCTCGCCCCGAGACACAGTGCCGCTCGGGGAGACCCTGGGCGCGCTCCTCGAGGCCCGCGAACAAGGGCTGACCAAGCGAATCGGCATTTCCAACTTTCCCATCCGCCTCGTCGAGCGCGCGCTGGAGGTCGTGGACCCCGATATCCTCGCCACCAACCAAGTCGAGGTGCATCCCTTCCTGCAGAACACCGCCCTGCGCGATTACAGCGCTCGCAAAGGTATCGCCATCACCGCGTACATGCCGCTCGCCTACGGCAAGGTGATGGCCGATCCCGTTCTGCGCGCCATCGCCCAAAAACACGGCGTGACCCCGGCGCAGATTTCCATCGCGTGGCTGTTGAAGCTGGGGATGTCGGTCATCCCTTCCTCGACGAAGAAAGCCAACTTGGCGGCCAACCTCGAGGCCGAAAAGATCACCCTCGACGGGGACGACATGGGCCAGATCGCGGCCCTCGATCGCGGCGAGCGGCTCACGAACCCCGAATTTTCCCCCGTGTGGGACCTTTGAAACGAGCAGGAGCACGACCATGAACATCTTCGTCACAGGCGCCAGTGGATTCATCGGCGGCTCCGTCGCCGCCAAGCTCGCGCGATCGGGCCACACGGTGCGCGGCCTCGAGCGCCGCGCCGAACGCGCCCAGGAGCTCCAAAAATTCGGGATCGAGCCGGTCATCGGCACCCTCGACGATCGCGCGCGGCTCATCGAGCAAGCACGATGGGCCGACGCCGTGATCAACGCGGCGGACAGCGATCATCGCGGCGCGGTGGAGGCCCTCCTCGACGGGCTCGAGGGATCGGGCAAGGTGCTGATCCACACCAGCGGCTCGTCCATCGTGGGGGACGCTTCGGGCGGCGTGCTCTCGAACGACGTGTACAGCGAGGATCACCTGCCGGAGCCCACGGCCGACAAAGCACCGCGGGTGGCCATCGACCGGCTGGTGCTGGCCGCCAAGGATCGCGGCATCGCCTCGACGGTCCTCTGCAACACGCTCATCTACGGCCACGGTCTCGGGGTCGGGCGCGACAGCGTGCAGCTCCCGCGCTTGGTGGCGCAAGCTCGAAAGAGTGGCGTGGTGCGCTATGTCGGACCTGGAACGAACGTTTGGTCCAATGTGCACATCGAGGACGTGGTCGATCTGTACCTGCGGGTGCTGGAAAAGAAGCCGCGCGGCGCGTTCTATTTCGTCGAGAACGGCGAAGCGTCGTTTCAAGACATGGCCCGCGCCATCGCCAAGGCGTTGAACCTCGGCGAGGCGCAGAGCTGGCCGCTCGCAAACGCCATCGAGGAGTGGGGCTACGAGCACGCTTCGTACGCGCTCGGCTCCAACAGCCGGGTGCGCGGACAGCGTGCTCGCGCCGAGCTGGGGTGGGCCCCCAAGCACGACTCCGTGATTCGATGGATCGAGCGCGAGCTCGTTACCTAACGTCCATTGGCCACAGGGAGCACCACGTGGCGCGGTTGGAGCGCGACCTTCACACCTTTGCGAGGGGATCGACGGTCACGTCCTGGGAGTCGTTCGCCGCGATGACCACGCCGGTGCGATTGGGGCGGCGAGGCTTCGATCCTACGCCGCGCCGTTGGCTCATTTCGAGTCGCGCGATATGCTGCTCAAGCGTTGACCCGCGCATACCGCGACCCGGCACGGGACGGGACGCACGCAAACTTGACGGTCGGTCGCAATGTACGTACGGGTCGTGCGGATCCGAGGGACGGCGGTGCGGGTCCGGCGTAGGCTGCCGCCATGAAAACGAAGACGATGGGGGCCATTCTGCCGCTGCTGCCGTTGCTGCTCTTGGCGCCTGGGTGTTCGTCCGATCCCGATCCGACGAACGATCCGGGTAAGTCTGCAACGGAGCTCGATCGCGAACGAAATTCGGTTCGCGAGCTCGAATTCGAAGAAAATTCTAAAAATCGATACAAAAACCGAACTTTTGACGGCGATGTAACCCACTACGACTACGCCGTCGATCTCGCGTCCGGCGCCGTTCATGGAACCTTGGACGTGCGGGTGGAGCCGCCGGGCGGCCGTTGCTTCGCCGCGACGGCCTCGCTCCCCGTGACGGGCGCGGAGTGGAATGGACGTCCAGCCGCGAGCAGCACGCAGTCGGGGGACGAGCTCCTCGTGTGCGGTCCTCGCCGCGTGCTCGGCGGGGAGCGGATCCGCGTGGGCGCGCACGCCAAGGTGCCCGAGCAGACGTTTTTGGGCCTCGACGTCGGCTTCTCGCGCAAGAAGGATCTCGCGGGTGGAACGTTCACGTACCTCTTGAGTTGGGTCGAGGGGTGCAGCCACTTCGGGGCCTGCGATCCCGATCCCTCGCGCCTCGCCGAGTTTCATTTCGACGTGGCGCACGCCCCCGGCGAGGTCGTGCTCTGCCCCGGGCGCCTCTCCGCCGGCACCGACCGGACGCGCTGCGATCTTTCGCGCGGGCGCGGTCATGACGACGCGGACGAATCCGCCGACACCGACGAACGCGCGCGCCACCACGGAACCGCGCGGGCGCCGACGTATTCGGCGGTGGCGGTGGCGTCCGACCCGCTGTGGAAGCGCGCGCCGTTCGTGCGCAGCGCCGGCGTCGATCTGGTGGCCTACGAGGTGCCGGGCGGCACCATCGCCGCGTCGCTCGACAAGGCGGCCGTGGACCATTTCTTCCGATGGATTACGGACTTTCTCGGTCCATTTCCCTATGGCGACGAGCTTCGGTTCGCGGGCGCGCCCACCTATTGGAGCGGCTTCGAGCACCCCGCGAACATCCTCTTGAACGAGAAGCTGCCGTCGCGAACGGGGCCTTATGCCAATACGCTCCTCCACGTGTTGATGCACGAGATCACGCATCAGTGGGCGGGCGACCGCTCCACCTTGAAGGACGTGGGCGACTTCGTCTGGAAGGAGTCCACGGCCGAGTACCTCTCGTACGTCTTCGAGCGCGAGCACCGACCCGCCGGAGAAGCCGACATGACCCGCGCCTATTGGGATCGGGTTTCGCTCCAATCGACCCACTACCCGCGCCCCACCGATCGACCGCTCCCCGCCGTGCAGGACTTTTATCGCGACGTCTACGGGCCTGGCCCCATGGTCCTTTACGTGCAGCTCGAGGATTTGATTGGCAAGGACGCGGTGCTCGACGCCATTCGCCTATTTTTGGCGCGCCCCGCGGCACGCTCGGTCCACGATCTGCGGCGCACCTTGGAGCGCGTGTCGGGCGAGGATCTCGCCGATTACTTCGACGCGTGGGTCTTTGGCGAAGGCAAGCCCGCGTGGCCGGCGTTCTCTGTGTCGACCGCGCCCAAGGCGGGCGGCGACGTCGTGGTCGAGGTTACGCAGACGAGCGCGGACAATGAGCTGCGTGGCTGCGTCGTCGAGGTCGAGGTCGAATCGACCAACGGGGCGAAGGTGCTGGCCAAGGTCGACTTCGGGCTGCACCCCCGGTCGGCGCGCGCGCGCACCACGGTTTCGCTCGGGGGAGGATCGGTCAAGTCGGTGACGGTCGACCCGCGCCATCGGGTCATCAATGTGGATCCTGCGGCGGCGTCCACGTTCCAAGCGGGGGCGGGGGCCGAAGAGATTTTGCTCTTCTGAGCGAGCCCCTTCCAAGGTGCATCGTTACGAACGGGCGGGCCGCTTGCGGGGACTTTCAGGCCCCGCGAGCGCCCGCGCCACCCACTCGACCGCCATGGTCACGCGCTTGGGGACCAGCCGGCGCGAGGGGTAGACGGCAAAGAGATCCCGCCCCTCGGGTTTGCCCACGTCGCGCGCGGGCTCGAGGACGACCAGACCGGCGGCGGCGAGGAGATCGGGCGGGGAGCGCACCAGGCCGAGGCCGCGCGCGGCGGCGTCGACGGCCACGCGCGGATCGTTCACGCAGAAGCGCGCGCGGGGTTGGACCTCGCGCACCGTGCCGTCCTCGCGGCGAAAGCGCCAGACGAACCCCGGGTGCGCGATGATGGCCGGCAGCGACTCCAGGGCGCCCAGGTCGAGCGCTTTGCGGCGCGGGAGCTCGCGCTGCACGAAGCTGCGCGAGGCGCCGATGGCGAACGGCACCGAGCCAATGCGCTGGACGATGAGATCCGCGCCCTCCACCGGGCCACCGCGAAAGGCGAGGTCGATCCCCGACTCCACCAGATCGACCACCGCGTTGGAGAGCGAGAGCTCCACGGTGACCTTGGGGTTCGCCTCCGCGAAGGACATGAGCGCCGCGCCGATGGGGCCCGCGCCCGTGACCATGGGCGCGGTGACGCGCAGCCGCCCGGCGACCACCTGGGAGTCGTCGGACAGTTTGCCAATCACCTCCCCCAGCTCCTCGAGCAGCGGCGCGGCGCGCTCGAGGAGCAGCGCGCCCTCGTGCGTCAGGCTGACGCGACGAGACGTGCGCTGAAAGAGGCGCACCCCCACGGCCTCCTCGAAGCGCGCAACGGCGCGGCTCACGGTGCTGGTCGGCACGTGTGTGCGGTGCGCGGCGGCGATGAAGCTCCCTTGGTTGGCGACGGCGATCACCACGCGCAGATCGTCGATGCTCATCGTTCGATTCACGGCGCGATGTTTAGTCCATTGCCGTGCAGCGCTCCAATGGAAGCTCGTAGCGAACGGTCGTCATCCGTTCGGGTGATATACGAAACGTCGGGTCGCCCGCATGGTCGTTTGGATGCGGCCGTCCATCTTGCGGCGCTCGCACGATGGCGTGGGCCGATGTTCTCGCGAAGGGAGACATCCATGCACGGAAAGACTTGGTTGGCGCGAAGACGCGCGCTCTGGATCGGTTTGCTCGCCGTCCTGACGTCGTGCGCAACGGAGCACACGGAACGGACGGCGCCTCCGAACGAAGGCGTCACGGTCGATGGCATCGCGACAGCAGACCAAGACGTCCTCCCCGGACCTTTGGTTTCGCTCCCGGACTCCTTGAAGGAATCCGATTTCCGTTTGAGTCCCCCGCCCGTCCGGGAGCGGTTTGCATCGCGCAGCGGCGACGGAAAGAACACCGTGGTGCAGGTCGAGTTCGGCCCCGATGCACGGCTCGACAAGCTCGATCGGCTGGTCATTCACCCCGATGGCAAGGACATCGTGCTGAGCCGGGTGAGCCAGACCGGCTTCGCCGCACCGGTGCCTATCCCGTTCGACACCGTTCGGGCCGAGCAACAGAGGATCCGCGATGCGGCCCGAAAGCTCCAGCTGGCGGCGGTCCCCACCTTCGAGAATCGGGTCCGGGTCGACGATACCAAAATCGATTTCAACCTCGAACAACCCCGTATTCAGCTCCTGACCCCCGCGCTGGCATTGAGCACCCCCAGCAAAACGCTCGCCATCACCAGCCCCGCGGTGGTGGAAGATCCCACGCGAACGGTCAATCCTTGCACCGGTGTCGGCACCCCCATGGGGAAATGGACGTTCGGGCACCTGATGGCCGACATGGCGGGCCCCACCGATCCCGCGATCTTCACGCAAAAGTGGCTGGAGACATGGCTCACCAACCAAGTCGTCAATGGGTTCACCATCCCCGCGCGCGGCGCGATGGCGACCATCCTCAGCTCGTGGCCCAAGCTGGGCGATGGGCGGCTCGATCTGGCCAAGGCGCCGCTCAAGCTGCTCGCCATCGTCAACCGCATCGATCTGGCAGGAAACTCGGTCTACGGCCCCGTGCAGGGCGCCGAGGGTCGGTTCGTGTTCGAGTTCCTCGACCCCGCGAGCTGCCGGCCCAAGGAGTTTTTGGTCATTCTGGAGTACGGGGTTCCGCGCAGCTCGTGCACGGAAATGCGGGATTGGGCGCATCAATGGCTCAACCTGCAAACGTTGGCGTTGGGATCGGCCGCGTACAACGCGGCGCTCGAGGCGATCACCGAGCAGTTCGCGGGCGCCAACGCCGATCCCTCGAAGCCGAATGGGAGCGCGCTGAACCAGCTCCGCACCAATGAAATTGCGCTCGGACGGTGGTGGGAGCTCCGGGAGTTCCATCTCGCCGGCGCGCCCGCCTTGCTAAGGCCGGCGCCCGTCGTTCAGAACCCCGATGCGCGCTACAACACGGGCGGCGCGCGCAACGCGGATTTGTCGACGTACATCAACACGCGCGAGACGTGCATCCTCAACAAGACATGCGCGGTCCCGCTCACCTTCCCCATGCCGCCCGGGGGGCCGATGCTCGGCGCGAGCACGTTGAACAACTTCGATTTCTGGAATGCGCCCGGCATCATGAACAACAAAGCGCGCCAGGTCTTTTCGCGCAACACGTGCAACGGCTGCCATGGCCGGGAGACCAATACGCGCTTCGTCCATATTTCGACCGCGCCCTTCGGCGGGACCTCCACCCTCTCGGGCTTCATGACGGGGATCTCGGTGCCCGATCCGACGGGCAATCCGCCCTCCCCGGTGGCGTTCCACGATCTCGCCGACCGCAACGCACGCCTCCACTCCATCGCCAACAAAACGTGCCGGCTCGATGCGTTCCAAATACCGGAGCGGCTCAAACCGCTCGTCTTCCTCGATCCCTTTCCGCCGGTCGAGATCGAGCCGATCCTGGCGTCCCATTGACGAAGATCGCGACGGCGCCGCCGGCACCGCGACCGTGACCTAGCCGGGACGCTGGCCAATGCAGACACGATAGGCCGATGTGGGCGGGGCTAGGCTCACATCGGCTTATCGTGTTTCTATCGAGCGATTGAACGACGGCGGGCATCGGGACAATCCTAATTTGCGCTGGTACGAAAAGGAGGTGCGGTGATACTCCATGCGGCCGCGGCCGCGGCCGCGTCACCCGACACCGCACCTCGTCATCCTCGTTTCCAGCCTTTGGAGAGTCGACCATGCAGCCACTCTTTCGATTTGCGTTGCTCGCGCTCGGCGTGTCGTGTGCTTCCTGCACCGGGGCGGAGATTGCTTCCGATTCCACCGGGACCGATTCGTCGCCCGCCGAGCGCGCCGAGCTCACGGGCGCGAGCTCCGACGAGCTCTCGACCCTCGCGCCGGGCACCAAGACGTTGGCCTATGTGGAGGTCAACTCGAACGACTTCAACAACGTGGGCTGCTACACCTATGACTCGCCGGCGAAGCCGTATTTCACCTTTGCGTCGATCTTCGCCGCCAACATCAATTACGATAGCGCGCGGCAAAAGCCGATTCTATATTTCAATCCGCAGGTCGACACGGTCCTCAACCGCACCAGCTATGTGAAGAACCTGCAGTCGCTCGGCATCAAGGTGCTCCTGACCGTGCTCGGGAACCATCAGAACGCCGGCTGGGCGTGTTTCCGCGACGAGGCCACGGCGCAGGACTTTGCATCGCAGCTGGCGGCGGCCGCCAACAAATACGGGCTCGACGGCATCGACATCGACGACGAATATTCGACCTGCTCCACCAACGACACCTCGCTCATCGTGGTCGCGAGCAAGATGCGCGCGGCCATGCCGAACAAGATCATCTCCAAAGCGCTCTTCTCCGATACGAGCTACTTCCGCGCCCGATGGAACGGGCACAAGCTGGCCGACTACCTCGATTACGGTTGGGAGATGACCTACGGGTACACCAATTACGCCGCGCGTTTGAGCCCCTACCTGGCGCAGGGAATGACCAAGGAGAAACTGTCCATCGGTGTTTCCACCGGCGGCAGCGACGGGGCGGGCGCCGCAAAATACGTAAATGACAATGGCATCGGCACATTGATGACGTACAATGTCACCAAGAGCTCGCAGAGCTACCTCTCCGGACAATCCCGGGTGCTCTACGGCGGCAAGACCGTGCAGGTCAAACCAAACTGCTTGAAATAGCGATACGCTCGCCGCGCCGCGCCGTGCACATTCATGTGCCCCACCTGGCCGGCGCTTCCTCTCGTTGCCACGATATGAGTCGGGTGAGCTCCGCTCCACCCCAACGCTCCCCCCTCGGGGGAGGGAGCTAACGCCCGGAGCGGGCGTTCCATCGGGGTGTTGTTTCGTCGGGCGAGCGTCCCATCGGGCAAACGTTCCATCGGGAGCGTCCCATCGGGCGAGCGCCCCATCGGGGGTAAACGTCCCATCGGGAGTCTTATCCCATCCGGGTAAACGTCCCATCGGGGGTAAACGTCCCATCGGGAGTCTTATCCCATCCGGGTAAACGTCCCATCGGGCGTCTTATCCCATCCGGGTAAACGTCCCATCGGGCGAGCGCCCCATCGGGGGTAAACGTCCCATCGGGCGTCTTATCCCATCCGGGTAAACGTCCCATCGGGCGTCTTATCCCATCCGGGTAAACGTCCCATCGGGCGTCTTATCCCATCCGGGTAGACGTCCCATCGGGGCAAACGTCCCATCGTGAACGTCCCATCGGGGCAAACGTCCCATCGTGAACGTCCCATCGGGGCAAACGTCCCATCGGGCGAGCGTCCCATCGGGGGTAAACGTCCCATCGGGCGTCTTATCCCATCCGGTAAAACCTCCCATCGGGCGTCTTGTCCATCGCGGGTGTTCGAGAGGAAGCGCCGGCGGCTAGGCGCAGTCAGTCGCGAGGCCGTAGGTTTCGAGCCACGCGTCGACATAGGAGGTGCCTTGCGTGACGGCGAGCATCAGCGAGCAAAGCGCCTGCAGCCGACCGAGGTCGAGCGCGTCGAACATTTCGCAGAGGCGCAGACGGGTGCTCGTTCGGTCCCAAAAGCCCCACGCCGCGAGGAAGACGAACCGATCGCCGCGTGGGAGCTTCCCACCATCGCGCTTGAGGAGCTCGATGGCGTCGTCCGTGGGGCCTCGGGCGGTCCAGAGATGCTCGAGACGAGCTTGGGCGAGCAGCGCGCGGCATGCGCGTGCGGCTTGAACGTGATTGGCAAACATTCGGTCTTTCCTCCGCGTGCTCAGGGCGACCGTCCGTCCTATGAGCATCGCGCATGCCATTTGGGATTTGCGCGAATGCCTTCGCGCGGCCGCAGAATCGTGCACCCTGCGAGGCGCGCGTCCCGGCAATACGCCGCCCGCCGCGCCCCGCCATTCCGCAATTTGCCGGGACATGGTCGCGGACGGTAGGTGGCCGAAGCCGGCCCTGCAAGCCAATGTCTTCGAGCTCCTCGAGGGCCGTCGCATCGTGGGCTCGGTGATGGGCCACCCAGGCCCCCGCCGTTCTCATCCCGCGCCTGGTGCGTCTGTACCGACAAGGGCGGCTGCCCCTGGGTAAGCTCGTGAGCCGCTACCGGCTGGAGGACATCAACACGGCGGTCACCGATATCCGCGCCGGTCGCACCATCAAGGCCGTGCTCACGTTTCGCGGAGGCCCGGACGGGCCCGCTTGAGGCGTTCGCGAATTCGCGCGCCGCGTGTCGATCCACGCCATCGCCAATCGACGCTCTCTCGAAGGCGGGGTTCCACACGAGCTCCGCCGACGAACCGAACGGATAAAAGGAGAGCCCGAATGCGTGTCATTTCATTGGTTAAGAGCGCGGAGACGAACAAGCGACCGCCGCCTGCCTTGATGGAGGCGATGGCCGTATTGGCCGAGGAAGCGACCCGGACCGGGGCCATGATCGAATCGGTGGGACTGCTCCCCACGTCGCAGGCCACGCGGATGCGGCTCTCCAGCGGCGAGTTGATCATCACCGATGGTCCGTTCACCGAGGCCAAAGAGATGGTCGGCGGCTATGCGATCTTCGAGGTAGCCTCCATGGAGGAGGCGCTCGAATGGTCGAAGCGCTTCATGGATCTCCACAAAGAGCATTGGCCGGAGTGGGAGGGCGAAACGGAGATTCGACCCATGTTCGCCCCGCAGGATCCGGCCGCACCTTGTCGGGTCGAAATCCCCGAAACGAAGTAGTCGTCCTCGGGGCGCGCGCGGAGCCTATCGCGACGGCGTTGCACATAAGCAACGACCGCACCTCCTTCTTGACATCATAAATGACGGCCATCATCATATCGGCCGATGTCAATCGTCATTGATGCCCCACGCCACTGTGCGATCACGAACGATCCACAGGGCAAGGCGTCAATGTGGCACGGCTCCTGCCGGAGGGGATGAAGAACATGCGCAGCGTCCTTTACGATCGTCACGGGCAGCCGGACGAGGTTCTTCGCGTTGCCCAAGTCGAGGATCCGGGGCCGCCCGGTCCCGGCGAAGTCTTGATTCGCGTACGAAAGCGGCCGGTGCACCCCGGTGATCTGCTCGGGATCCGTGGCGGCGCGCGTCCTCTGGCGAGCACGCAGCCATGGCCCCGCGGGATTTCACCGGGGTTCGAAGGGGTGGGCATCATCGAGGCGCTCGGCCCCGATCTGCGAAGGGCCCGCGGCTTCGTTCCCGGCGGTCGGGTCGCCTTTTTCCCCGTGCGGGGGGCCTGGAGCGAGTGCGTGCGGGCGAGCGCCGAGTTTGTGACACCGGTGCCAGACGATGTTCCCGACACGGTCGCGGCCCAAATGCTGGTGAACCCCATCACGGCGATGCTGCTGCTCCGCGCGGTCGACCGAGCGAACGAAGGGCGCGCGGAAAAGCCGGGGGTCATCGTGCAGACCAGCGCCAACTCGGCGGTCGGGCGGCTCGTGACAACGTTGGCAAGACGGCGGGGACTGCATGTCATCCATCTGGTGCGCACGGCGGAGGAGGCCGTGGCCCTCGCGGCGCGGTTCGCCGATGAGCGCGTGCTGGCCACGGAGGACGATCGCTGGCGCGAGCACGTCCGGCGCGAGGCCGGCGGGGAGCCGATCCACGCGGTGCTCGACGCCGGGGGCGGCGCGCTCACGTTCGATCTGGTGGCGCTCCTCTCCGATGGGGGGACGCTGGTGTCCTACGGCTCCTCGGGCGAGGGCTCGACCTCGCTGGAGTCCCTCGCCCTGGCGACCCGCGAGATCACCATTCGCGGCATCTCCATCGCCCGATGGACGGCGACGCGCTCGCCCGAGGAGCGCCGCGAGGACATTGCGGCGGCCGTGGAGCTCGCGCGCACCGATCCGCGACCCTTCGACATTGCCGCCGAATACGATCTCGCGCAGATCGCGCAAGCCGTTCAACACACGGAGCGCCCGGGCAAATTCGGGACGGTGCTCCTCACGTCGGAGCCGCGCCCGCCGCGCGAACGCTGGATTGCGTAGCAAATCCGCGATGACGCGATGCCACGATGACGCCATGAAGACTCATAACGAAGTTGTGCCCCGGACTACCAAGCTACCTCTACCGTGAATTTCTACACTCCCACTTGAGTCTCGACGGGATCGGCCTACGTTGGTGAGGTGACGGGGATCTTAGCGGAGGGGCAACTCTTTCTCGGGAAGTACCGAGTGGAGAAGTTGATTGGCCGGGGCGGCATGGGTGCCGTCTACGCGGCGATCGACATCGATCTGGCCCGCAAGGTCGCCATCAAGGTCCTTCTTCCGCAGATCGCCACCTCGCGCACCGCGGCCTCGCGGTTCGTCAACGAGGGGCGCGCGGCCGCCCGCATCGAGGGCGAGCACGTGGCGCGCATCTTCGCGGCGGGCCGCACGGAGGATGGCCTCTCGTACATGGTGCTGGAGCTGCTCGAAGGGATCGATCTGGCCGATCACCTCACGCAGCGCGGAAGGCTGGGGGTGGCGGAGGCGGTCGACATCGTCCTCGAGGCGCTGGAGGCCGTCGAAGAGGCCCACCGGCACGGCATCATCCACCGCGATCTCAAGCCCGGGAACCTGTTTCTGCACCGCCGGGGCAATGGCGCGCAGGTGGTGAAGGTGCTCGACTTCGGGATCTCCAAACGAAGCCACCCCTTCTCGGACACCAGCGGCGAGCAGGAGCTCACCATGACCCGCGCGCTCCTCGGCTCCCCTTTTTACATGTCGCCCGAGCAGCTGCAGGACTCGAAGAGCGTCGATACCCGCACGGACATTTGGTCGCTGGGCATCATCCTCTACGAGATGCTGGCGGGCATCGTCCCCTTCCGCGGCGATACGCTGCACGATCTTTTCCACGCCATCATCGAGCAGCCGGTGCTCCCCCTCGGAAATTGGCGGCCCGATATCCCGCCCGCGCTGCACGCGGTGGTCGCGCGCTGCCTGGAGCGCGATCTCAAGCGCCGCTTCGCGCTGGCCTCGGAGGTGACCCGGGCGCTCACGCCTTTTGGCTCGCGCGCGAGCGCGTCGTATGGGCGGCCGATGAACTTCGCCGTGCCCAAGATGGAGTTCGACGACGCGCAGGAGTTCACCGTCCAACAGACGCAGCTCTGGATCCCGACGCACGCCGAGAACGCGCGCGCGCACGGCGCCACCGTGACGCCTTCGCGCGGGTACCCCGATCCCAAGGCGAACACCGTCACGCCTTCGCGCGGGCACCCCGATCCCAACGCGAGCACCGTCACGCCTTCGCGCGGATATCCCGATCCCAACGCGACCACCGTGACCCCCGCGGTGGGATACGTCGATCCCAACGCGATGACGATCACGCCCGAGCACGGGTACTCCGACCCGAACGCCAACACCGTCACGCCCTCGCACGGGCACGCCGCGGCGATCGCGCAATCGCACGGCGCATGGAGCGGAAACCCGGCGCGCCAGGAGCTCGGCGCATCCATCCGGCGCACGCGGCGCGCGATGATCGTGCTGGCGATCGCCGTCCCAGCCGCCATCGTGTTTCTGGGGAGCTTCTTTGCGTTTTCCTTCGTCCTCGGCCCCAAAGACCCGCGCCGCGATGCCGTGAAAACGGCGCTCAGCGCCGCGTCGTCGTCGGCCGCGCGCGCCCTCGGCGCAACCCCGTGGGCCGCAACGCCTTCGTCACCGAATCGCGACGCCGCCCCCCAGGGCTCCGCGCACGCGCCCGCGCCTGGCGGTGGACCGGCGGCGCCCGCATCTGGAGCGGCAGCACCGGCGCCCGCGAAGCCCTAAACCGCGATCAAAATAGATTGAAATGCGCCGTGGTCGTGATCCGGTGCATGGTGCCCACCATCGAGGAGCACAGCATGCCGACGGTACAGGGTTGGCCTTCGGCCGCGTCGTTGCCGAAGGTGTGGCGCTGGCCGAAGGCGTATTCGATGCCGAACTCCACTTGTCGGTTCGGCGCCCAGAACGTGTTGATGTACATCTCTTCGATGGCGCGATTCGGCTCGGGCTCGATCAGCAGGCCCGTCTTCGAATCGATGCGCGGCTCGTAGGGCGCCGCGGCCGTGCTGCCGCCGTTGTTCTTGAAGAAGGTCTGGCTCCAGACCACGTTCGAGCGAAACTCCGGGGACCAAACGTGCGTGTAGTTGACGTGGTAGCCGAGCGCGTCCCAAAGCAGGAAATGGGTATCCATGTTGGTGACGCCCTGCACCCCGCCCGCAGCGAACAGGTAGCGCCCGATGCCGCGGCCGCCGTTGACCATCAGCCGCAAGGTATCGTCGAAAATTTTCACGCCGGTGCCTGCGCCGAGCCCCCAGCCTTGTTTGGTATACGAGTCCTGGCCGGGCGCGCCCGAATCTTTGTAATTGACGGTCACCGCGACCAAAGACGCGCCGCCCCAGGCGCCCGAGGTCGAAAGGCGCCCCACGAAGTCGGGAATCGACTGCATTTTCCGGGTGGCGGGGACGGCGGTGCCATCGGTGATCCCGTTCAAGTCGGTGCCGGGCGCGTTCTCCGCGGCCAGGGACAAATCGAAGGACGACGGGAGCGGGATCACGTAACGAATCATCGGTTGGCGCAGGGCCGCGCCCGATCCGGGGCCGTTGAAGTCGACCACCTCGGCGGTGCCCTCTTGGATCAAGAAGGTCGTCCAGGTCTGCCCGAGGAGCAGCGATCCGTATTTGCCGCTCAGGGTGCCGTACCCGTGCCGCAAACGGAACAGGACGGAGTTGGTGAAGGTCTCGCCGGACAGCAGATTTCCGCTCCAGAAGTCACCCTCGATGCGGGTGCCGATATCCGCCCATTCGGTCTCCGTGTTGGTGGAGATGCCCACGCGGCTGGTGCGCGCGGTCATATAGAGCTGGTTCGTCTTGTTCCTGCTGTCGTACCCGAGATTCAAGGGAATGCGCGAGGACAGGATCGCGTAGTCGTCGCCCTCGACCAGCGGATTGCGGCCTCCGAGGTCGTAGGTGATATCGAGCTGCGCGTAGCCGCTCAGGGTCAGCTTCGTGCGTAATCCTGGAATTTTGAACGTTCCCGGGGGATCCTCGTCCTGGGCCGAGGCCACGGAGCAAACGGTCATCACGGACAACACGACGGAAGTAAGTAAAGCTTTCGTTCGAGCCATAGTTGCGACGTCCATTCATAGAACGTCGAGCTCGGCTAACAAAGCTTACTCTTCGATCATTCGTCGGAACCTACCCCGGCCCCCCTACGAATTGACCGATTCGAGGGCTGCAAGTTGTCCGAATCGGACAACTCGTTCGACGATGTCGGCGCGAAACGCGTCAATTTTCTCGACGTTGCGCATAGCCCCCGCTGGGCGCGCCCTTTGCTCTTCCCCCCCACGAGGGCGGGGAATGAAGCACCTTGGCAACGACAAACCAACGGAAGAACGAAGGAGCGAACCAGATGACGAAACGATGGCACGATGCGCAATCGATGTGCGCAACGCGCGGCATCCAGCGTTCCATGCAAGGCGGGCGCGGAGCATGGTGGCTCGTGGCGCTTGGCGCGTGCGCCGCGCTGATCGCATGCAGCGGCGAAGACGGGTCGGAAAAAGAGCTCACCTCCGCCCCGGTCACCCGCGAGGGCACACCAGGACGCGGCGCGGATCCGGGCGCGCCGGACACGCCCAGCGCGCCAATGGCGCCACTCGCCCCCACGGCCGGCAAGACCCTGGTCTTCGACGCGCCCTTCAACGACGCTTCGCAGTGGACGGTGGGGCGCTCGTCCTCCTATCCGGGGCCCACCAATCCGAATGACAACAAGCTCGATTACATCTCACCGAGCAGCGCCCCCGATCCCGACGGGACCTTCCGCGCCACCCGCCGCTCCGACGGAAAATGGGACGCCGATCTGGTGACCACCGAATACAGCTCCAAGCACTTCGAGCTGAGGCCCAACGACGAGCTCCAAGCCACCGTCACCTTGCAGGGCGATCAAGGGGCATGGCCCGCCATCTGGACGTGGGGGCGCGATCTGCCCAGCGGCGTGCAGCCCGGCCACGGCGAGGTCGATTTGTTCGAGTACCACGCGGACAATCCCAACTTGCTCGAGCTCTCCAACCACGTGCGCGAGTCGTCCCTGTATTATCGGAACGCGAGCACCATCAAGCCGGGCACGCCGTTCGATTTGAAGGTCGTCTTCGGATTGAGCTCGGTCGACTGGTACGTGAATGGGACCCGCATCTTCGCCGATGGAAAGGGTGTCCCCAGCAATTGGGTCGCTTATCCCATCGTCAATATTTCGGTGTCCGCGGGGAAGTACAATCACCCGACCCCGGCGCCTTCGCAGACGTCGATGTCCTTCAAGGTCACGAACTTCCGCGTCTATCGGTGAGACGAGGCCATCGCCAGCGGGGGCGCGGCCTCGGCCGGCGGCAGCTCGGCGAGGCGCAGCCCGGGGCGGGTGACCAGGTAGACGTGGTCCTCGCACGACGTGTCGTCCAGATCCTCCATGCCGCTCGCGAGCTGCACGAACGCGCGTGAGGGATCGAAGGCTTTGAGATCGGCCGAGGTCAGACGCTGCGCCTCGCGAAAATAGTCGTCTTTACCGAGCCTCGGATCGTGGAGCGCGGACACCATCTTCACGTGCCGGGTGTACGCGCTCCGATAGCGCGCGTCGAAGTACGCGACGCTCCGCTCCTCGGGCAGCTCGCCGCGGCGGATGCTCCCGATCGCCGCCGCGGCGAGGACGGCGCTCAACATGGCCAGGTGCACGCCCGCGGCGAGCGCCGGGTCGAGAAAGCACGCTGCATCGCCGCACTGGAAGTAACCGGGGCCCGCGAACGATGCGGCGGCGTACGAATAGACGGGCTCCGTGCGCAAGGTGGTGCCGAGGCGCGCGGACGCGAGCACGGTGGACACCAGGTGTGAGGAGCGGAGGCCGTCGTCGTAGATGGCGCCGAGCCCCCGCTCGCCCTGGCGGAGGAAGTGCTCTTTGCGGATCACCAATCCCACGTTCGAAAGTCCATATTGGAGCGGGATCACCCAGAGCCACCCGTTCTTCACCGCGCCCACGCGCATGGCGCCGCGAAAATCGGCGGGGCCGCGATCGACGTTCTTCCAATAACCCCAAATGGCGATGTTCTTGAAGGATCGGTGGTAGCGCCGGTCCTTCATGTAGCCCGTGGACACGAGCCCGGCGCGGCCGGTGGCGTCGATCAGGTGGCCAAATGCGATGTCCCCTTCGGCGCCGCTCCCGACATTGCGCCATTTCGCGCGCACCGGGCGCCCGGCCTCCCAGGCGATGGCGCGCACCTCGTGGCCCTCGAAGACGGACGCACCCTGGCTCGCGGCGTGGGCGCGGAGCAAGGGGTCGAACCGCGAGCGCTCCACGTGAAGGCCGTGGCGGTGCTTGCCCGTCGACTCACCGAAGTGCAGCCGCCAAGGTTCACCGCCCCACTCCAGCTCCGTGCCCGGTTTTCGGACGAAGCCCGCGCGCTCGACCTTCTCCGAAGCGCCCATCAGATCGAGCACCTCGAGCGCCGAGGGGAGGAGCGACTCACCGACGTGATAACGCGGATCCGGCGCGCGCTCGAGCAAGACCACGTCGATCCCCTGCCGGGCGAGCAAGGCGGCGGCGGTCGCGCCCGCGGGGCCTCCACCGATGACGAGAACCGAGGTGCTGCTCGGAAGAGCCGTCATGCCTCACCTCCATCCGTGAACCCGGCGCGCGGCCGCGGCGACCGGCATATGCCCCGACACGGGCGGAGGATCGACGGTGCGGGCCATGAGGTAGTCGACGGTGTCGGACAGCTTTCCATTCGCCGCCACCCGACGCTGACGCGACGCACCGCTGCCCCGCTCCAAGAGCGCGCCGAGCCAGGAGATCACCAGCTCGCGATCGCTCCCCAGCGCCGGGGCGACCCGCCCCACCAGGCGCGCCACCAGGTCGACGGCGGGCACCAGGCGGCCCGTGGGGAGGTCAATCCCGTGGCCGTCCAAACCATCGCGCGCCGCGCGCCAATACGCCGCGCGCAGCATCTCGGCGGAGATGGCGGGGCCGCGATCGCCTCGGTCGACGGCCTTCTCCGCGCAGAGCACCAGCGCGCGAACGAGCGCGGCGATGAGCGCCGACTCTTGCGACGTGATGGGCACGTCGGTGACGCGCACCTCGAGGGTCGGCAGGTGGGCCGAGGGGCGCACGTCCCAGAAGATGGTCGCTTTGTCGACCAGCGCGCCCACGTCGATGAGGCTGGCCACCAGCTTTTCGTAGTGCGCCACCGACGTAAAGTACGGCGGCGGCCCCGCCACCGGCCAGCGCCCCAGCGAGATCGAGCGCCAGCTGGCATAGCCGGTATCGCGTCCGGCCCAATACGGCGAGTTGGCCGCGAGCGCCAGGAGAACCGGCAAATCGGGGCGCAGATGGTTGCTGACCCGAAGCGCGCGATCCAAGTCGGGCATCTCCACGTGGACCTGGGTCGCGCACGTGGCCGCTTCATCGTGGAGCCCGCGAAATGTCGCCAGCCCCTTCGCATAACGAGGTCCCTCGCTGAGCGGCGGCGGGAGCGCGTCGCCCATCAGGACCGGCGAGCCGCTCGCGATCAGCCGCATCCCCTCGGCCTGCGCGGCCGCTGCCATCGCCGCCCGCCCCGCGCGAAGCTGCTCATACAGCTCCGATGCGCTGGCGCACGGATCCGTCTTCACCTCCACCTGAACGCGCGTCATCTCGGCCGAAGCCCGCGCGCCCACCTGCATTCGTGCGCGGGCGAGGATACTGGCAGCCGCCGGTACCACCGCCCTCGTCGCCGGATCGATGACCAGGAGCTCTTCCTCCACCCCGAATTTTGTCACGGCCACCCCCCCAAATTCGTCCGCGGTCCGTGGGATGACGCCGCCTGGGGGCACGTTGCCGGCAGCGCGTGGATGAGGTGTTCGCGGCGAGGGGCGCAACGGGCAATTGCCATGGCCGACATCGTGCGCGGAGTACGCGGCGGGCACCGGGGAGGGCCGCGGCGATTCCGATATCGAGATATCGCATTACAAATGACTTATGGCTCGCACGGCGCCAGCGCTCATTTGGTAATAACACCACGGCGACTGGACAGATTGCTCCACGCTGACAATACTGCGCCCGAAAATCGACGCAGCGGCAGCTCGCACATGAGCCGCTCGAAACCTTCGGAGGTCGAACATGCGTTGCAAATTCTTCGCGAGCTTCGCCATCGCCCTGCTGTCCCTCGCTGCACCCACGATCCTTGCGCCCACATCTTCCGTGGCATACGCCGAGCCCAACGTCGATTATCCCGACACCTTCGCGCTCCCCCGAGGATTTCGCCCCGAAGGGATCGCCATCGACGCCGCGGGATACGCCTATTTCGGATCGATGGCCAACGGCGCCATTTACCGCGCCGACTTGAAGACCGGCCAGGGCAGCCTCTTGAACCGTGGAACGGGGAGCGCGGCCATCGGCCTCAAAGTGGATTCCCGGAATCGCCTGTTCGTGGCGGGCGGCGGGTCGGGCAGCGCGCGTGTCATCGATACACGCTCGGGAAATGTGATCGCCAATTACCCACTGGCCACCGGCAGCTCGTTCGTCAACGATGTCGTACTCGCACAAGACGGGGCTTGGTTCACCGACTCCACGGTCCCGACCCTCTACAAAGTGCCGTTGGGCGCACGCGGCGAGCTCGCCGAGGTGGATGACGTGGTCCGGCTCCCGCTCAAAGGCGACATCGTCTTCAGCAGCGGCACCACCAACGCCAACGGCATCGCCACGTCGCCCGACGAGCGTTCGCTCATCATCGTGCAGTGGAACACGGGAAAGCTGTTTCAGGTCAACCCCACCACCGGGGTCACCCGAACGATCACCCTCGCGGGCGGCGAATCCGTGCCCCGCGGCGACGGCATCTTGCGCGACGGAAATATTTTGTACGTGGCACAAAATCGATTGAACCAAATCGCCAAAATCGAGCTGGACTCGGCCGGCACACAAGGCCGGTTGATCACGCGCGTGAGCGATCCCCGCTTCGATGTACCGACCACCCTGGCCGCATTCCGCGATCGTCTCTACGCGCCCAACGCCCGCTTCAACACGACACCGACGCCGACCACCACATACAACGCCATCGCCATTCCAAAGCCTTAACGAAGACAAAAACAACCGCCAGGGCACCAGGGCCGCCAGAGGCAGAAACCAAAACCCCTTCCACCCCTGGCTACCCTGGGGCCCTGGCGGTTGATTTTCGTTCGAGCGTTCCGCCCGTGGAGCCGGCGCGGTTGTTTTTCGGTCGCGTGGTCCGCCCTCGAGCCCCTGGCGGTTGATTTTCGTTCGAGCGTTCCGCTCGGGGAGCCGGCGCGGTTGTTTTTCGGTCGCGGGGTGCGCCCCTGGAGCCCTGGCGGAGATTCGTTCGAGTGTTTCGCCTCGTTGATTCCAACGGTGGACAGCGAGCCGAGGGCCGAGGATACTGCGCGCGCGAAAATCGACGCAGCGGTTCCGTTCATGAGCCGCTCTAACCCTTCGGAGGTTGAACATGCGTTGCAAATTCCTCGCGGCCTTCAGCATCGCACTGCTGTCTCAGGTATATCCGCTGTCTCCAGCGCTCACCGAGTCTGCACCTCTCGGCACCGTCCTCGGCCCCGGAGTGGCACACGCCGAGCCAGACGAGCGATTCCCCACGACCATCGCACTTCCAAATGGTTTCCGACCGGAAGGGATCGCGATTGGCTTATCGCCCGTTGCTTATTTTGGCTCGCTCGCCGATGGATCCATCTACCAAGCCAATTTACGAAATGGCGAAGGTAAAATCATAAGCAAAGGACCGGGAACCCCATCGGTGGGTCTCAAGGTGGACGATCGCCATCGCCTGTTCGTGGCGGGCGGCGTGGCGGGAAATGCGCGCGTCATCGATGCCCGCTCGGGGAATGTGCTCGCCAGCTATACGTTTGCTACCGGCGAGTCGTTCATCAACGATGTCGTACTTACACATGACGCGGCTTGGTTTACCGATTCGCGTGTCCCCGTGCTTTACAAGCTGCCGCTCGGCCGGGGCGGCGAGCTGCCCGCGCCCGACAAAGTGGTACGCTTGCCACTCAGCGGAGAAATCGTATTTACGACCGGTACCAACGCCAATGGTATCGTCACCTCGCCGGATCGGCGCTCGCTGGTCCTGGTGCAGTCGAACACCGGAAAGCTCTTTCAGGTGAATCCAAACACCGGCGCCACCCGGGCCGTCGACCTCGGCGGCGAATCGGTCCCCGGCGGAGATGGTCTCCTGCGCATCGGGCACGCCTTGTTCGTGGTGCAAAATCGATTGAACCAGGTCGCCGAAATCGATCTGGAGCGGGACGGGAGCAAGGGCAAGCTGATTCGTCGTGTAACCGATCCGCGCTTCGATGTACCAACAACAATCGCCGTCTTCCGCGATCGGCTTTACCTGCCCAACGCGCGCTTCAACACGCCCCCCACGCCAACCACGCCCTACAATGCGGTAGCCATCGAAATACCGTAACGGGCAAATCCGGCCAAACGACTGGATGCGGTGCGTCGCGCGATGGCGTAGGTCGGGAGCCTCGCGCGACGTACCTCCTTGGTGTGACGTGCACGCGCACGCGCGAAACGTGTATGCGCGGACGGCGCCAAGACTCACGGCCCCGCGGTAACGACGAACGTCTTCGCGCCGGTGACCGAGAGGCTCTGCGATTTGGCCAAGACCAGGTTCGTCCCCGCCTTGAACCACCCGCTCGCCGCCGCATCGAACGCGCTCTTGGTCGCGTAGCGCGTCAAAGCGACGCCGTTGAGGGTTACGCCCGTGGGCTCCGCGTTTGGAAGCACCAGCTCCACGACATTGGCACGCGAGGCAAGCGCGCCCGTGTACGTTCCAGCGGCGGCCGCAATGGTCACCGTCAAGCGACGATCCTCCTGCTTTTGCGACAGCAACGTCGTGCGAACCTTGCCGGTGCGGTAGGCGGTGGTCTCGCCGTCGTCCTCGTAAAGGGTGAAGCTGCTCCCTTGCGCAGAGGGGTAAACGCGCACCACGAGCTCGTCCCTTCGCGTGCCGTCGGTGCGCATACCGAGGATGTTCATCGTCTTTTCATCCACGAACATCTTGGGCACGATGGCGCCCGCGCGCGCAAACAGCGGCAGCTTGAACCGACCGGACCGATATTCGGGGATGTTGCGCGCCCACTCGCCCTGGCTCGTGATCCAGGCGTTGGTGTAGTAGTCGACCCAGGTGCCCGCGGGCAGGTACACATCGCGCTGCGTCTCGCCGGCGCCGGCCACGATGCCGAGGAGCAAGCTGGTTCCGATGAGCTTTTCATGCCCCATCTCGCGCACGTTCGCATCGTTTGGAAACGCGTACACGAGCGGCGGAAACACGGGATCGCCAAAGCGGTAGGCGAGGTGGGCCAGCGAATAGAGGAAGGGCGAGAGCTCGTAGCGCATTCGCACGTTGTCCAGGTTGGACGGCACATCGCCGATGCGATCGGGGGCGGTCTCCTTGCAGTTGCACAGGTTCTCGGTGTGCGTGCGGCCTGGCACGTCGAGCAGCATGCCGTCGGCGAACCATTGGGTGAAGAGCTCGTTCAGGTTGCCGCTGAACCCACCGCGGTGGAAACCGCCGATATCGGCCCCGAAATAGTCGATGCCCGACATGGCCATGTGCATTTGTGCATTCAAATGGGCGATGAGGCTCGGGTAGCTGGTCCCGATGTCTCCCGACCACATGGCCGACCCAAAACGCTGAATGCCCGCGGCACCCGAGCGCGACATCATGAACGGCCGCCGCGCGCCATGCCGCTCGTACCCGCGCGCGATGCTCTCGAGCCACTTGAAGTTGTAAATGTTGTGCACGTCGGCGTGGGCGTGCCCGATGCCCGGGATGCCCTGGTACCACGCGTTCGCATTGTACATCTCGGGCTCGCCCAGATCCGTCCAATGCCCCACGATGCCCGTGTCGATGAGCGGTTGCCGCTTGGTCTCGTGCCAATAGTCGGCGGCGGCATCGTTGGTCCAATCGAGCATCCCGCCCTTGCCCCACCATGGATTGCTGGAAATGTAGGTCGGCCCACACGTCGCACAATCGCGCGCCAAGTATCCCCTACCCTGCAAATCCGCGTGCTCCGGGAGCCCGCGGCTTATGTACGATTCTTCGATGGGGATGATGCCCACGCCTTGTTGCGTGCGGAGCGCGGCGATCTTGGCGGCCGGGTTGGGAAAGCGCGCTTCGTCCCAGGTGAGGGAGCCCATGCGGCTGTTATCCGAATTGCTCGTGACGCCCCCGAACCAGAATAGATCGAGCACGAAGCCGTCGACGGGGAAGGCCTTGGCGCGCAAGCTCGTGAGCTTGCTCTCGAGCTCCGCCCAGTTCTCATAGCCATACTCCGAGACCCACAGGCCAAATGCCTTCTTCGGCGGGACCAGCGGGCGGCCGACCAGCTCCATGTAGTCGCGCCGCAAGTCGGGCAAATCGGCGCCGGTCATCACGTACCAGCGAATTTGATCGCCCCACATTTCAGCCACCCAGGGGCTGCCTTGAAAGTCCCAGCGCTGCTTGTAAACCTGGTCCAGAAAGAGCGCGTATTGGTGCGAAGGTGCGCCCAGCGCGTACAACACGGGGATCTGGGTGTTGCCATTGGCGCCATTGGCAAATGGGGTCATGGCGTTGCCATCGTTGCCGCCCGGAGAGCGCACGCGACCCACCCAGTCGCCGTCGGCCGTGCTGCCGTCGACGAACTCCTGCCCGAGGCCATATGCGTTTTGCGTCTCCCCCGGCGTGAGGGTGAGACCTTTCCAATCCTGCGCGAGATTTCGCGGACAGATGGTGTTCAACCGCGCGCCGCGCAGCCGATCGGTCACCGTGGTGCAGAGGGTTGCCGCGTCGACCGCGACCTCGAGCTCCGGTGTTCGCAGCGTATTTCCTTCGCGTACGAAGCTCGTGGGGCCCGCATAGTCGGTCTTGGCCACCATCGGCGACGTGAACAACGGCGCGCCCGCGCCCGGCCCCGCCCCCTTGGCGGACAATTCGAAGTGCACCAAATCGTCATCCAGCACTTCCACGATCAAATATTGCCCGGGCACATCGAAACGCACACGCTGCACGGCGCGCACCGCCTCGACATCCGACCTTTGCGAGGTTTGAAGCGTTTGCAGCGGCTCTCCGCCCGGCGCGGATTCGTTCGATGCGATTGGGTCGCTGTGCACCGCACACCCAATGGTGCCGGTCAGCGCGGCCGATGCGAGGAAGGCCCATGTGCGCGAAGGGATGGCGGTTTGCACGAGCACCAAGATGCTCTCGTCGTTGCCATGTGGCAATAGGCTCGCCCGCGCCGTCCTGATTGGATGAGACGCACAGGAAGACCGCGTCGAGCCTTCCTGTGATCCCCTTCGATCATTCCCTCACGAGCTTTCGGTCCGAAGGACTACGTGCACTTCTTCCATGAGAAGTGGTACGTGGTGCGGATCCTCCCGCCCGACGCGTCCATGCTGATGAAGCTCGTGGCGCGCGGATCGGACGATCCCGCGTTCACCCGCAACTCCGCATTGATATTGAGATTGCGGTCTTCGCCGCAGGGCTTGTAGACCAACGCGGCCACGTCGGTGATGTCGGTGGTGTGCCAGTCGTCGTGAAAGGGGCCGGCGAAGGTGTGGTCGCGATGGGGCGTGGGGGAGGTGCCCGTGAAATAGTAGCTCGCGCGCTGGAGCGCCCTGGCGCCGGGCGCGAGGCGCGCGAAGCCCACGTAGTCGGCGCGCGCGATCGCATACGTGAACCCCTGCGGGATGTGCACGTGAAGGTTCACCTGGCAGTTCTTCCGCATGTCCGTCGGGTCCGAGCCGCCGCCGGCCTGCGCGGTGAAGTCGTCGTACGCGATGGAGAATGTCGTCTTGTCGGGCGAGACGTCGACGTCCGCCGTGCCCTTGGGGCAGCCGGAGCCGTTCACCGTCACCACGCTGATCGTGATCTTGTCGTCGGGCGGCGGGACCGAGTCGTCGGACGCTGCCACCGCGTCGCCCGGCCACAGCATAGCTAAAAGCGACAGACCTGCGCCCATCGCGGAAATTACGTTCGGCATGGGAATTCCCTCCAATCCTTTTGCGAATGGTTATCAGCAAAATCGCGACGGCGAGCACGACCAAGGCGCGAATACCGAGGCAACTGCGGCAACTGGCCGTTGCGAAATGCGAAATGCACGCTTGGACTTACCGCGGATCCTACGTCGAAAACGACGTTTGCAGCCACGCTTCAAAACACGAAGAGCGTACGAATTTTAAATTCGTCTCGATTTACAAATGGGAGCTAATATACGCACAATTCGTTATTGTAAATTCAATTTTCAATTCACGCGTTGCGCCAGAAGTTTGCATTGCGGTCACTCATGACCAGCCGGTGACGGCGACGCGACGTTCATTGTTTGCATGAGCTGGCGTGACCATGCCGCGCGCGCCATGCGTGGCGCACAATCGTTCTCGTATTCATCGACGTTTGCCGCCCTGGCGGAACCGATTCGCGCGCGTACGACGGCAACTCGGCATCGCACGCGATGCGCGCCATCGACACCGGGCTACTCGAGGTCGCCGACTGGCCGCGTGACCGCGGCGACCTGGCGCGGCTCTGCGCGCGACCGCCCTTACGGTCCGCAGGCGGGAGGCGTCGGATGATCCGCGCAATAGCCCGGATCGCCGGGGACGATGGTGAGCACCGCGGTCTGCGATCCCAGCTGCGGGCGCGATCCGCACATGCCGGCCGAGGGGGCCTCCGAGGGCGCGCAGAGCCCCGCTTCGTTGGGCACCGTCCACGCTTGGCCGGTGGGGGCCACCACGTTCATCGCATAAGCGCCGGTGGGGAGGCACCCGTAAACGAGATCGATCGGCCTCCGGAACTTCGCGCGGAGCCCCTCCTTCAGCGCGTTTTCATCCGCGATGATGGGATTGCCCTCTTTGTCCGTGCGCTGCGATACGACGAGCACCCCCGGCTTGGCCACGTCGAGCGGATCGAGGCAGAGGGTCGAGGGCCGCAGGGCGACGAGGGCCTCGGGCTGCGGATCATTCAGATTGACCGGTGCGCGGACGGTGGTGTTCAGATCTTTGTAAATCGTCAATCCCTGGAGGACCACCGCGGGACCGGTGACCGCGCGCGAGGGCGTCTTGGGCAGCCTCGCGAACAGGACCATCGGGTAGAGCGAGGGCACGAACGCCGAGTCGGGCACGTGGTCCTTCGCGTCGATGACGCCATCGCCGTTGGCGTCCTCCCGCGCATAGAGGAAAAAGGGATTGTCGCGGACCGGAAGAAAAAATGGACGGTTCGCGGCAAGGTCCACCTCGGGCGGGGCCACCCCCGCGCCCAGCCGCAGGCGGATGAACGACTCCTCGAGCGCCACCGGGTCCATCGGATTGGCCTTGGCCAGCTGGAAGTCGGCCGGCAAGACCACGCGGAGCGGATCGGGGTTGGGGACCGGTGTCTTGTTGACGATCTCCTTCGAGTAGAACATCGGCCGATGCGTCGGCATCGGCAGCGCGAAGGTCACGGCGATCTCGCCGATCTTCGCGCCCTCGGGCCCCACCTTCCACACGCCGGGCGAGGCCTCGTAGCCGAGCGGCAAGAACCGATAGCGCGGCCTCTTGCCGGCCAGGACCTCGGCGGGGTTCTCGATGGCGCCGCCTGCGACGTCGCCGCGGGTCGGGAGCTTGAAGATGGAAAGGACCGGATCGAAGTTGCCGTCGCGGTCGTAGAAGCCGCGCACTTGGTAGCCGCCTGGCGCGAGCGGGCCCACCGCCCACGTCGAGCTCACGGTCACCGAGCTGCCCGGATCGGGGCACCAGCGCGAGCCGTCCGCGTTGAACTGGAGCTGCGCGCGAACGCTGTCGAAGAGCCTGTCGCCGGGCACGGTCGTGAAGCTCGCGGCCGACGTCCCGAAGCCGTCGGGCGGCGGCAGCTGGCGCACGTCGAGCGCGAGGAGGATCCCCGCGCCGAGGACGTGCCCTTGCTCCGTGCACGGCAGCTGGCCCGAGTACGTCACCGTGCCCTCGAGCGCGCCCTGCGGCTGGCCGCTTTGAAAGCCGGGCAAGAAGGTGTCCGGATCGCCGCACGCGCCGAAGCCGAGCGCTCCCGCGAGCACGGCGAGAGCCCTTCCTTTGGCCAGCTTGCGGGTGCCGAGGCGTGTCTGTGTCATCTGGGGGCTCATAGCGTGTACGTGAAAAAGGCCATGAAGCGGCGGCCGATGCGGTTGCCGAAGGGGTGCATCTGCAGAGGATCGCCCAGCGCGTCCCCCAAGAGGTTGTAGACGGTGCCGGAGACCTCGATCTTATCGTGATAAAAGCGATATCCCAATCGGCCGTTGAGCAGCATGTACCCGGGTACGTCGAATTGCTTGTAGACGATGCCGTCCAAGGTGGCGACCTGCTCGTTCCACACTTGCTTGGATTGATAATGCCAAGTCAGCTCGCCGTTGAACCCCATTTTGGTGCGCACCTGGACGCCGGCGTTGATTTTATGGCGGCTGGTGCGCTCGTCGTCGGGGATGGGGCAGGAGCTGGGCTTGTCCTGCACGGAGACGTTGAGCGCGTAGTTGGCGAAGATATCGAGGCCGTCCCGGGGGTAAACGCGGGCGCCGATCTCGCCGCCCGCCACGTTGTGGGTGTCGCACTGGTTGGTGAACCCGCCGTACGCCACCGTGTAGCGGCCCAGGTTGGGATCGTAGCCGCCGAGCCCCGCGCCGCGATCCGACAAGCTGACATTGCGGTTGGTCTGGAGCGCGATCAAATTGGTGACCCGCTCGTAATAGCCGGTGATGTCGAACTCGAACGAGTCGTTCATCTGATTGAGATAGCCAATCTCGGCCGAGACGATCTGCTCGGGCTGCAGGCGGCTCCCGTCCTCGCGGCCGCCGCCCGTGTACTGGCCCGCGCCCGGGGTCACCAGCACGATGGGCAACCCGATGTACGACTCGAGGCCGCTGGGCGAGCGGAACGCGGACGCGCCCACCAGCCGGAACGCCTGGCGCTCCGTGGGCTTGTAGATGAACGAGGCCCGCGGCGAGGGCACGATCTTCTTCAAATACGGGACGTAGTCGAGGCGGCCGGAGCCCACGAAGGTGAGCTGCTTGCCGAAGCGGATCGAGTCCTGGAGGAAGACGGACGCGTGGTGCTCGACGGGCACGTCGGGCCGGAAGTAATCCCAGTTCAGATCCTTGAGGCGATATCCGAGCCCGAAGTGGATATCGTGCGAGATGGTCCCCCCGAAGCCGCCCACCACCTCCGCCTCGGCGTTGAACACGTTCTGCGAGGGGTGCGAGGTGTAGAGCGAGTGGCTCGTGTAATCGTGGCTGGCCTGCCCGGTGCCCGCCAGGCGCGTGAAATAGGTGCGCGCGTTGAAATGCTTCGTCTTGAGATCGACGGTGACGTCGCCGTTGGCCGCGTCGAAGTTGTATTCGTTGAAGGCGCCGATGCCGTAAACGTCGAGTTTGTTGTTCGCATATCCGCCGCCGATCTCGAGGGATATGTCCTTGCCCCACCGGCGCGAGGTGCGAATGTCCAGCCGCTGCGACTCGGAGGCCGTAAACTCGTTGGCGGGCGCGAACACCAAGTCGCGGCGCCCGCCCTCGACCTCGCGCGACCACTTGGGATAACGCGTATACCCGGCCGAGACGCGGTACGCGAAATCGCCCTCGCGGCCCGACGCCCACACCGATCCATAGCCTTGCTGCTGATCGCCGTAGCCGACGCGAAAGCCCGATTTGCCTTCGCCGGGGGCGATGGGGATGATGTTGATGACGCCCGCGAACGCGTTGGCGCCGTAGAGCGCGGAGCCCGGGCCGCGGATGATCTCGATGCGCTCGATTTGGTCGACGTCGATGGAGAGCAGCTCCCAGAAGGTGGAGCCGAGGATGTCGTTGTAGACCGAACGCCCGTTGACGAGGACCAGGAGCTTGTTGGCGAGGCGGCTGTTGAAGCCGCGCATGGAGACGTTGGTGTCGCCGCCCGTGATCTGCATGACGTCCATCCCGGCCACGCGGCGGAGCAGCTCGGGGATGCGCGTGATGCCGGACAGGCGAATGTCTTGCCGGGTGACGATGGTGGTGGAGTTGGGCGCGTCGAGGGGGCTTTGCTTGCCGCGCGACGCGGTGACGACCGTCTCCTCGTAGACGTCTTCGGTGCGCGCTTCGCCGACGATGCTCTCGGCGCCGGGGGCCGGGGCTTTGGGCTTCTGCACCTCGGCCGGCTTGATCTCCTGGGGCCCGCGCGGAGTTTCGCCTTCCTTCGGCGGGAGGGGCACGGGGGCCGGTGCCGGCTTGGTCTCCGCGACCCTTTGGGCGGCGAGGCGATCCTCGAGCTGGGCGAGCACCAGCTCGACCTCCAATTGATCGGGCGGATCGCTGGCGATGTACTCTTTGTAGCGGGCGATGGCCGGCTCGAGATCGCCCGCCTCCGCGTGCGCGCGGGCGATGTTGAACACCACGTTGGGGTGCGGGAGGATCTCGTTCGCCCTCTCCAGCTCCGCGATGCCCTCGGCGTAGCGGTGGCCCTGAACCAGCTGCATTCCGGCCTTGAAATGCCGGCGTGCCTCCGTGCGCGCGTCGGCGAGCGCCGATCCGGAGACGAGCGCCATCGACAGAAATGCCAAAAGGCCCGCGAGCCGTTTGCCCGCGCGCTTCCTCGCAGCGAGCGCCTTGTCCGCGAGCTGTCGGGGAGCCGCGGATCGACGAGTTGGAATTTTGAAATCGTTCACTAGTAAGGATCCGGCTTGTAGGGATCGGGCTTGGCCGACGGGCCAAGAGCAGGGTCGCCCTTGTCGCCCTTCGGAGAATCGGCTTTCCTGGGTGGCTGCGGCGGTGAAGACGGCCGAACGACTGCGGCCCCCACCGTGGGAACGAGCTTGACCTCGAGGCTCTCCGTCTGGGGGTCGACGACGAGGGGCTTGGACGGCTTGAAACCTTTCTTCGCGACGGTAAGACGATGCTCCTTCGTGGCGTCCTCGCCCGTCAGGATCACATCACAAGGCGTGCTGGCGCAAAGTTCTTGCGCATCTTCCGTCACGGTTGCGCCGGGGGGGTCGCTGTCGATGCGAACCGCACGCTGCGCCCCCGAGCCCGCGCCTTCCTTTACGATCCCCGTGATAATGGGCTTTGCGCCCTCTGCCGGCGCCGCGCCGGGCGCCGCGTTCGCGTTCCCTGCATTGGCCGCAGGCGCCATGGTGGGCGCGTGGGCCTGCGCCGTCGGGGCCAGCGGCGCGGGCTTGTTCGAGAGCAGGTGCGAGACCACGGTGAGGAGCGCGGCGGCGGTCACCGCGCCGCCGAGGACGGCGAGGATCAGCTTTTGCCGTTTCGCCGGGGTGGTCCGCACGATCTCCGTCTCGCTGGAGGGCGCGGCGGGGATGGAGCCGGCCAGGGCCCCCATGGAGCGATGGGGCGGGACGCTCGGCCGCCGATCGGAGAAGCGCTCCGAGAACGGCGTGGCCAGCGCGTCGGGGGTGGAGATGGGGACGCGCGGCTTGGGGTACGCGCCGCTGGTCTCGAGCCATCCCTCCTCCGAGCCGCCCTTGATGGCGGCCAGGAGCTCGTTCATCGAGCCGTAGCGGCGCGCCGGATCTTTCTCGAGGCAGCGGTACACGATCGCCTCCATCTGCGGGGAGACGATCAGCCCCGGAAAGACGGAGTGCATGCTGGGCAAGGGCTCGTTCACGTGGGCCATCAAGGTGGCGATGCCGGCCTCGCCGCGGTCGTAGGGCACCTTGGTCGTGAGCATCTCGTAGAGCAAGATGCCCATGGAGTAGATGTCCACGCGCGGCGACAGCGCCTCCCCCAGGATCTGCTCGGGCGCCATGTACTTGGGGGAGCCCATGAACAAGCCTTCTTGCGTATGATCCTCGGCGTTGTTCGTGACGTCTTTGACCAGGCCGAAGTCGAGCACCTTGACGCTGTCGCGCTCATCGCCCTTGTCGGTGAGCATGATGTTGCCCGGCTTGAGATCGCGATGGACCACCCCGAGGCCGTGCGCCTCGCGCAAGGAGCGGCAGATCTGCGCGGCGATGTGGCGGACGCGATCTTCGGGCAGGGGGCCCGCGCGACGGAGCACCCGCGAGAGGGTGTGCCCCTCGATGTACTCCATGGCGATGTAGTAAATCTCTTCGTTCTCGGCCTTGCCGTAGTCGAAAATGGTGACCGTATTGGAGTGCGAGAGCTTCGCGGCCGTGGAGGCCTCGAGGAAGAAGCGCCTTCGAAACTCCGGATCGTCCTCACCGTCGTATCGGGGGCTCAAGATCTTCAGCGCGCAGACCCGGCCGAGGGGCGCTTGCTCCGCGCGATAGACCTTTCCCATGCCGCCGCGCGCAATCACCGCGTCGATGCGATAGCGGCCATTGATGGTCCGACCAATCAGTGGATCAGGGGCGTGCTCGCGCGGGGCGGCCACGCGCGCGTCCATCGGGCCTCCCGCAGTGGCCCCTCCCCCTTGACTCCTCTCGGACATGGTTCCCGCACAGCTCTAAACACGCCGCCCTGCTCCGCCATGGCGCATGGCACGTTCAGCTTAGTCGAAAAGTTTGCTGAGGTGACACGCGATGTCAAATCGGAAACATAATAATTGTGAGGGCCCAGGGCTGTGTGGTCAAAATACCCACACGCCCTGGCGTCACCGCGCAATTTTCGTGTTTTCGAGTGATGTGCGACCGGTACGCGGGCGGCGAGAGGGGGGTGGGGCCGGCCCGCGCCCGGACGCAAATGGCCATTCGGACGGCTTGGAACGACGTGCAGGCGGTAGTGCGTTAAGCGGTAAGCGATTTCTCCATGCAGATGCTGCAGGGAGAGCCGACATACTCACCGAAGAGGGGGATGCGGCGATACCCATTGCGCGCGTACAAAGCGAGGGCCTCCGACTGGCGTGTCCCGGTCTCGAGGACCATGCGTTTCACATGGAGGCTGGCGGCGTGCTCCTCCAGGGCGCGCAGAACACGCTTGGAGATGCCCAGCCCACGCCAGCGCGGCACCACGTACATTCGTTTCAACTCGGCGGAGGTTTCATCCATGGTCCGAAAGGCTCCACAGGCGACCGGTCGGCGATCGAGGTAAGCGATCACGAACGCACCGCGGGAGACGGCCACCTCCGAGGCCTCGAGCCGAAAGTGGTTGGCGCCCGGCTCGGGGTAGGCAGCGGCGAGCTCCCGATTGAGGCCACCGATGAGATCCTCGGCGTCCTTGGACCCGAGCTCCACGCGCTCGACGGCGAGGCCGGCCGATTCGGTGCACCATGCATGAATCGCGGGCCACACCTCGCGCACCGGCAGGAGATCCTGGGGCGGCAGATCGGCGCGCTGCAGGTGGCGCTCCCAATAGCCGACGTCGTGCCATTGGCCGAACTTCCAGCCCGCGCGGTGATACGTGCCGCAGCGCACGAAGCCGACGGCCGCGTGCAGGCGCTCGCTCGCGGGGTTCGGCGAGGTGATGCCGCCCAGCAAGGTGACATAGCCTTGCGCGCGAAGCGTAGGGAGCAAACGATCGTACAGCGCGCGCCCGAGGCCTCGCTCATGGCGCTGGGGATCGACGTAGACGGAGACCTCCGCCATCCACCGGTACGCGCCGCGCGCGCGGTGCGGCGCGCTCTTGGCGAAGCCGACCACCTTGCCGTTCTCGCGGGCGACGAGCCAAGGGTGGTATTCGCGGGTCGCCTGCCAGCTGGCGATCCACTCGGTCAGAGGCTCCTCGCCCGTCGCGAAGTTGGCGGTGGTGTTCGTCGCGGCCCAATTGGCCAGGGCCAAAATGGCGGGGACGTCGTCCAAGGTCGCGAGGTCGATCATGGCGCGCCTCCGCCTGGAGCCGCGAGACCGCACGCCTCCGCGACGAGCTGGTACGAGCGAAGGCGATCCTCGAAGTGCTCGGCGATGGTGACCAATGTCACCTCGTGCACGCGCCCGCCGGCGACCCGCCGCCGAAGCTCTTTGGCGATGTCTCGGCCGGTGCCGGCCATCACGGCGCTCCGTCGCGCGGCGATCTCGCGGAGCTCCGTCTCATCGTATCCGTCGTGTGCACCCGGGGCGGCGTTCGCGGTGGCGAGCGCCTCCGAGGTAGTTGGAAATGGAACGTTCATCTTTCGCAACGAGCTTTGAACAAGCCACGCCTCCGCAGGTGATCCAAGCGTGAGTGCTCGCTCCTCGCTATCGGCACAAATGACGAAAAGGGCAAGGTTGACGCGAGGTCGTTCGAGCCACTTGGAAGGTTCGAATGCGTGATGGTACGTGTCGATTGTTTCGTCCAAGTTGCGCGGCGCCAGAAATTGCCCCACCGCAAATGGGAGCCCGCGTTTGGCCGCCAAGAGCGCGCTCGCCGGCGACGTTCCCAAGACCCACGGGAGCGGCGCCGCCGGCACCACGGGCACCGCGCGAAACGCGTCGGGCGCGCCGGGGCCGAGGTAGCCTATGAGCTCGTCGATGCGCGCTTCGAACGGCGGCGATGACCGACTCGCGCGCAAGGCCAACGCCACCCGCGGCGGCGCGCCGGTGGTGCTGCCGAGGCCGAGATCGATGCGTCCGGGGAACATCGCCTCGAGCAAGTTGAATTGCTCGGCCACCTTGAGCGGCTGATAATGCCGGAGCAAGATGCCGCCCGCGCCCACCCGGATGCGCGAGGTGGCCGAGGCGATGCGCGCGATCAAAATCTCCGGCGACGCCGATCCGAACGCGCGGCTGCCATGGTGCTCCGAGACCCAAAAGCGGCGGTAGCCGAGCTTCTCCGCCTCGCACGCGAGCCGCACCGTGTTCTGCACGGCCACCACCGGCGATTGCCCCGCGAACACCGGCGACTGATCGAGGACATTGAGGACGAGCGACACGGCAAGCTACTGCACTACTACGACTACAGAAGCGACGGCGCGCCGGGCGTTAGAAATCGAACGCGCGCGTCGCCCTCGAACGCCTCGCGCACCTCGGACTCCGGGGACATGCCGGGAAATGTGCCGTAGTGCATCGGCACGATGATCCGCGGGTGAAAGTATTTGCGCACGGCGAGCGCGGCCGTCTTTGGATCGAGCCCCCAACGGGCGCCGCCGGCCTCCAGGAGAAGAATGTCCGGATGGTAAAGCTCCTCGATGAGCGCCATATCGCCAAAGAGCCACGTATCGCCCGTGTGGTAAAGCGTTCGCCCGTCGGCAAACCGAATCACGTACCCGAGGGGCCGCCCGCCCGGCTCGCTCGAGTGCATCGCGGGGACCGCGTAAATCGTGACGTCCCCCAACCGCGAAGGTCCGCCCACGTTGATGAGGTGCTGCTGCGGCTCGGGGATCTTCATCGCCCGAAGCTGCTCCCCCGTGCCCACCACCAGCGCCCCCGTCGCCTGCGCCAGGGCCGGTACATCCTGCGCATGATCCCCATGGGCGTGCGTGACCAAAATGGCGACCGGCTTCTCCCGCTCGTAACGCGCGACCTCCTTCCACTCGGCCGGCGTCTTGGGGTTCTCCTTGATCCACGGATCGAGGAGCAACCTCGTCCCCCCCGGCGAAACCACCTCGAACCCCGCGTGCCCCAACCACGTCACCCGAACCGCGGCCTTACTCCTTTCGGGAACACGAGCGGCACCACCAGCCCCCCCACACCCCAACTGCATGCAGCATACAACCATTCCTGCGGTCAAAACCGCCAACCCACGTCTTGCCATGCCCCCCCACCTAGCGCCGCCGCCGCGCCCGATCTTGGGCGTTCTTGACGAACCTCCCCGGCGTCACCCCCACGATCCGCGTGAAATGCCGGTGCAACTGGCTCTGATCGTACAACCCCACCTCCAGAGCCACCTCCGACGCGCGCCTCCCCGCCCCCAACAAAAGCCGCGCCCGCGCCACCCGCAAGTGCGTCAGATATTCGTACGGCGGCAGCCCATACTCGGCCCGAAACTCCCGCAACAGCGAGAACTTGTTGCGCCCGACCCGCACGGAGAGCTCGTCCAAGCTCACGTTGTCCTGCCAGTGCGCGTGCAAATACTCCCGCACCCGCGCCGCCGCACCACCCCCGCGATCCGCGCCCCGCGCCGCCCGCGCCACCCCCACCTCCCCATAGTCCGCCCAAATCGCCTCGAGCGCCTCCACCAGGAGCGACTCCGCCTCCAGCCGATCCGGCGCCGCCGCGCCAAGGCACGCGTGCAGCCGCAAACCAAGCCGCTCCGCCCGCCCATGTCCCTGGGTCACGGCCGCCGCAAAATGCGGAACGCCCTTCAACCCGAGCCCCCGCGCTACCCCCTCCACCAAGTCCGGCGACAGCGCCACGCTCTGCGCCGTCACCGGAGCGTGCACCCGCACGTCCCGATGGATCTCGCCGGGCTCCTTTAATTTCAGCCGTCCCGGCACGTGGGTCGCGACGTGCTTCCGGTACCAAAAGTCGAACGCCCCCTCGTAGACGAGCGAAAGGCCGTAGTGGGTCGAGTGGCCGATCCAAAGGTGCGTGTCGCCCTCCACGCGCGTCACCTCCACCCCGGGCAGCGGATGAGCTCGTAACTTCATGAGCGCCTCAACGTAGGGTCACATATGGCATCCAAGGGTCGACTTCCGTCACGATTGCTCGAACTACGCGGCGCCATGTTTGCAGTCGCGCGCGCGCGGGATTATGGGTACGCGTCCGATGTTTGCGTGGGCCCTCAAGAAAATCCTCGGTACCTCCCATGAGCGCGAAGTCAAACGGCTTAGGCCTCGCGTGGAAGCCATTAATGCTCTCGAGCCTGCCATCAAGAAACTGAGCGACGCAGAGCTCAGGGCAAAAACCTTCGAGTTCAAGGAAAAGCTCGAGAACGGAGCCACGCTCGACGACATTTTGCACGAAGCGTTCGCGGTCGCGCGCGAGGCCGGCTGGCGCGCCCTCAAGATGCGCCACTTCGATGTGCAGTTGATCGGAGGCATGGTGCTGCACGGCGGCAACATCGCCGAGATGCGCACCGGCGAGGGCAAGACCTTGGTCGCCACCTTGCCGTGTTACCTCAACGCGCTCGAAGGCCGCGGGGTGCACGTCGTCACGGTCAACGACTACCTGGCCAAGCGCGACTCGGAGTGGATGGGGAAGCTCTACGGATTCCTCGGCCTCACCACCGGCGTGGTCGTGCACTCGCAGAACGACGTGGACAAGAAGCGGGCGTACCGCGCGGACATCACCTACGGCCAGAACAACGAGTTCGGCTTCGACTACCTGCGCGACAACATGAAGTTCAGCGCGCTCGAGTACGCGCAGCGCGAGCTCAACTTCGCCATCGTCGACGAGGTCGACTCCATCCTCATCGACGAGGCCCGCACGCCGCTCATCATCAGCGGCCAGCAAGAGGCCTCCAGCCAGAAGTACCGCACGATCAACGAGGTCATCCCGCGCCTGCGCAAGGACGAGCACTACCTGGTCGACGAGAAGCAGCACAGCGTGACCTTGACCGACGAAGGCGTCGAGCAAGCGCAAAAGCTGATGGGCATCTCCAACCTGTACGACCCGGTCAACCTCGAGTCGCTGCACATCTTGAATCAGTGCTTGCGCGCGCACGCCCTCTACAAGCGCGACGTGAATTACCTGGTGGCCGACGACGGCAAAGTCCTCATCATCGACGAGTTCACCGGGCGCGTGCTCCCGGGCCGTCGCTGGTCGGACGGTCTGCACCAGGCGGTGGAGGCCAAGGAGAACGTGCGGATCCAGGAAGAGACCCGCACGATGGCGACCATCACCTTCCAGAACCTGTTCCGCCTCTACAGGAAGCTCGGGGGGATGACCGGTACGGCCGACACCGAGGCCTCCGAGTTCCACTCGACCTACAAGCTGAACGTCATCCAGATCCCCACGAACAAGGCCATTTTGCGCGAGGACGGCGAGGACCTGGTCTACAAGACCGAGCGCGAGAAGTTTACGGCCGTGGCGGGCGAGATCGAGGAGCTCTACAAGAACGGGCAGCCCGTCTTGGTCGGAACGACCAGCGTGGAGAAGAGCAACGCCATCGCGGCCATCCTCAAGAAGAAGAAGATCCCGCACGCGGTCCTCAACGCCAAGCAGCACGAGAAGGAGGCGTACGTGGTCGCGCAGGCCGGTCGCAAAGGGGCCATCACGGTCTCCACGAACATGGCCGGACGCGGCACGGACATCATCCTGGGCGGCAACCCGGAGATGCTCGCGAAGCTGGAGTTCCGCGAGCTCGGCAAGGATCCGGACGCCGAGCCCGAGGAGTTCGCGACCTTGGTCGCCAAGTACGAAGTGTCGTGCAAGAAGGAAGGCGACGAGGTGCGCGCGGCCGGCGGTCTGCACATCCTCGGCACCGAGCGTCACGAGTCGCGGCGCATCGACAATCAGCTGCGCGGGCGCGCGGGGCGCCAAGGCGATCCGGGCTCCAGCCGCTTCTATCTGTCGCTCGAAGACGATTTGATGCGCATCTTCGGCGGCGAGCGGGTGAAGGCGCTCATGGAGCGCATGGGCATGCCGGACGACGAGCCGATCGAGCACCCCTGGGTGAGCAAGTCGATCAGCGATGCGCAGTCCAAGGTCGAGGGCCGCAACTTCGACATCCGCAAGAACCTGCTCGAGTACGACGACGTGATGAGCGAGCAGCGCAAGACGGTCTACAAAGTCCGCCAGCAGCTGCTCATCGGCCGCTACACGCCCGAAAAGGTGGACGACGACGGCAAGCCCACCGGCAAGCTCCGGGTCATCGAGCCGCTCGACCGCCTGCGAAACGACGTCAAAGACGCCATCCGCGACATGCTGCTCCACTACGGCACCTCCACGGCGCCCGGCGGCGGCGGCAAGCCCGAGTCGATCGAGGCCATCAAGGAGCTGTACGAGCTCGGGAGCCTGCAGGAAGACATCTACAACTACTGGGGCTACAAGTTCGAGTACCGCGAGAGCGACGCGCAGAAGCCGCAGAAGGTCTACGAGCGGCTGCTCGACGAGATCCCGCGCAGCTTGACGGAGCAGCGCGAGCGGCTGCTCGACCTCATGGACGGCATCATCGCGGCCATCATCGAGGAGAGCTGCCCCTCCAACGTCCCGCCCGAAGACTGGAAGTGGGACGACGTGGCCGAAGGCTTCCGCGATCACTTCATGATCAAGCCGAAGGACTACGAGCACGCGCACGACGCGGAGGACCTCGCGCACCGCCTCTACGATCAGGCGCAGGCGGCGCTCGAGGCCAAGGAGAAGGACTTCGGCACCGAGCTGCTGCTCAAGCTATTCCGCCATTATTACCTAACCGAGATCGACCGCGCGTGGGTCGAGCACCTCACGAACATGGAGCACCTGCGCGACGGCATCGGCCTGCGCGGCTACGGCCAGCGCGATCCGAAGCAGGAGTACAAGAAGGAGGGCTACGACATCTTCGTGACGATGATGGCGCAGATCAGCTCCAACGTCGCCACCAACCTGTTCCAAGCCCAAGTGCGCCGCGAAGCCGACGTCGAGCAAATGGCGCGCGAGGAGCACGAGCGGCACGAAGCGCAGCTCCGCGACGCCATCACGCGCCACGGCTCCGAGATCGATCCCGGCACCGATCAAGACGATCCGGCCGCGCAGCCCGCCCGCGCCCCCGTGCGCAGGCCGCAGCAGGCCCGCGTCGTTCAGCCGGTCCAGCGCTCGGGGCCGAAGATCGGTCGCAACGATCCTTGCCCGTGCGGCAGCGGGCAAAAATTCAAGAAGTGCCACGGCGCGGCCCTCGAAGAAGAGGGCGCGGATCAGGACGACGCCAACGCATAGTTTCCGCGCACACGGGCCCGTGACACTCCGGCCTGGCGGCCGTCGCGGGTCTCTTCGAGGCTCCTGTTTCCGTTCCGACTTCGGGGAGGAGATCGGGAACGGGGGTCGCGAAGACCGCCGCGGAGACGGGAACGGTAAGCTCGCGCGAGGTTTTTTGAAGGGCCTCGCGATCAGCGGTACAGTGGGGGCATGACAAGCGTAAAGCATCGCGCCATCGTGCTCGCTGTTTCTTGTTTCTCGGCTTTCGCGGTGCTCGGCGGCGGTCTCGCCGGCTGCGACAGTGGCGGTGGGGCCAAAGCCGCAAACATCACCCCCGGGGAGATGCCGGCGGGGGAATCGTGGACCGGTGTGTATTACCACCCGGTCTTCGGCTACCTGCACATGGTGGAGACCGACGCGTCGGTGGTCGGGCGCTGGAAGCGCACGGACCAGAGTCGGTGGGGTGAGCTGTCCGGAACGAAATCGGGGAACGTGCTCCACTTCACGTGGAAGGAGCACACCTACGGGATGGTCGGCCCCTCGTCCGAGCGCAAAGGGCGCGGCGTCTTCGTCTACAAGCTCAACTCCGACAAGACCCCGACCCTCGACGGCCAATACGGCAACGACGACAACGAGACGGGCGGCGAGTGGAGCAACGTTAAGCAGGCCCGCATGCAGCCCGACTTGAAGTCCATCGGAGGGACCGCGCCCGAGGAAGCGGTTCGTCCGGGGGGGCTGGAGTGACCATGAGCACCGGCAACGTCACCGTGGTCACGGGCGCGGCGGGCGCCCTGGGCTCCGCGCTCACGCGGCACTTGGCCAAGAGCGGTCACCGCGTGGTGGCGCTCGATCGCAAGGAGATGGAGGGGCCTCTGCGCGTGCTGGAGAAGGAGCTCGCGTCCTCCGTGCTCAGCCTGGTCACCGACGTGGCGCTGGAGAGCGACTGGAACGCGACCCTCGCCCACGCGGCGGCCAAATTCAGCGCGCCCACGGGCGCGGTGCTCACGGCCGGCGGATGGAGCGGCGGCTCGCCGATCCATGCTTCGCAGGGCGACGCCGTATGGGATTCGATGCTGCAGAGCAACTTGGAGACCGTGTACCGCGGCTTGCGCGCGCTCTTGCCGGGCATGGTGGCCCAGGGGCGCGGCAGCATCGTGGTGATCGGCGCGCGCGGGGCCGTGCGGCCCGAGGCCAGCGCAGGGGCGGCGGCGTATGCGGCGTCGAAGGCGGCCGTGGTGTCCTTGGCGCAGACGGTGGCCGAGGAGGTGCGGACCTCGGGCGTGCGCGTGAACGCGGTGCTGCCGAGCATCATCGACACACCGGGCAACCGCGCGGGCATGCCGGACGCCGATCCGTCCAAGTGGGTCTCGACCGAGTCGCTCGCCGGCGTCATCGCATTTCTGCTCTCGGACCTGGCGCGCGACATCTCGGGCGCGCTGCTCCCCGTGTACGGTCAGTCGTAACGCAGGCGCGCGATGCCGGTATCCTCTGCGCAGGCGCGCGACCCGGCCATCGTAGGCTCCTTGGGGGGGCTTCTGCTCAGCACCGTGCGCGCGGCCTCGCCGATGATGATCGTGCGCACCTTGCGCTGGTGCCGCGATCTGGAGCGGCTGGGGGTGCACCTGCCGCTCTTTCTGGTGCACGACATCGGCTTGCTCTACGCGGCGCCCAAGGAGCAGTTGGTGCTCGGCCCCCGCTCCGGAACGGAGGCGCTCATCGCCAAGACGCCGGCCTTGGCCGCGCTCTGGCCCACGTACGCCAGCATCGTGGCGGAGATCTGGCAGAGCGAGGCGAGCCAAAAGGCGCGTTCGATGCGGCTCGGCGATGAGCTGGTGGTGGTGCTGCTGGCGCGCGTGCTGGGGGCGGTCACCCTGCGCGTGGGCCGCAAGGCGCCCTACCCGGCCACCGTTCCGCTCGATCCGGAGATGGTGCGCGATCTCGATCCGCAGCTGCCGGGCCTGTTCGCGGCCGCGCCGCGCACCTTCGAGACGGCCATCCTGGAGGCGCTCGCCCGCGCCCGGCTCCATGTGCTCACCATGGCCGACGCGCTCGATCTCGATACGTTGCGCCTGCTCGGCATGCTGGGCCCCGAATCGACCACCGCGGGCGCGCTGGCCCACGTGGATTTGCTGGCGGCGATGTCGAGCCCTTCGGCCAACGACATCGTGAACTTTTCGCTCGAGCTCCTCCCGAGCGTGCTGGAGACGCGGCGCACGCAATCGACGGGGACGCAAGCCGTCCACGGCTACGCCGGCATCGGGAACAAAGGGTCGATCGACTCGCTGGTGCTGACGGAGCTGGCGTGGGAGCCGGAGGAGTTCTCGCGGCGCATGCTCGAGAACGAAATATTGTATTTTACACGCGAACAGACGTCCGAGGACGCGCGGCGGCTGCACTATTTGCTGATCGATGCCTCCGCGTCGATGCGCGGCGATCGGCAGGTGTTCGCGCGGGGGCTGGCGATCGCGCTGGGGAAAAAGCTGCAGCTGGCGGGCGAAGACGTGTGGATGCGCTTCTTCGACTCGCGCCTCTACGATGTGCAGCGTCCGCGGCCGGGGCAGCTGCCGGTGGCCTACTTACTCGGCTTCAAGGGGGAGCGGGGGCGCAACCCGGCGCGCGTGTTCGCGCAGCTGGCGACGGAGATCGCGCTCTTGCGCGCGCGCGATCAGCGCGATCCGGTGATTCACCTCATTACGCACGCGGCGCTGCACGTGCCGCGGGCGCTGGTGGCGGAGATCCGCAAGCAGGCGCACCTGTCGGGCGTGTTCATTCTGCCGAGCGGCGGCGTTCTGGATCTGGACTACCTCGATCTGCTCGAAGGGCACACCGTGGTGGACCACGCGACCTTGCAGCAGAAGAACGCACGCGCCGCCGCCGCGACGAAGATCGTGGACGATGCGGCCCGCTTGAACGAGCGGGTGAGTGTGCATCCGTCGGCGCCGTCGGCCAGCGGCAGGCACGACGGGTCGTGACATCGCGCGAGAGGCGCGCGAACGAGCGGGCCGTGTGCCGGCGGCGACCGGCACGCGACGCGCTTGAGCGTGCTCCTCGCGCTCGAGCGTGTTCCTCCGAGCGAAGCGGCGCGCTCTCGCGGGAGCCAAACCACGACGGGCATGCGTCTGCGACGAATCAGCGGCTCTTCTTGCCGCGGCCGCGCGTCTTGCCGACGAACGTCTTGGGATCGCGGCGCGGCGGCGCGGACGACGCGAGGAGATCGGCGACGCGCGCGACCTCTTCGCGGTAGCGCCCCTTCAAGCGTGGGGCGCCGACGTTCTTCTCGATGATCTCGCGCAGCGCGGGATCGGTGGTGAGCGCAATCCAGCGCGCGAGGGTGTCGAAGATGGGAACGCCGAATCGGATGGCGAGCACGCTGGGCACCGTCGACAGAGCTTCGACCAGCGCCTTGAAGCCCGGGTAGCGGCTGGCGGAGCGACTGGCTTCGCGCGCGAGGTCGAAGGCGCGATCGAGCACGGCGATGACCGCTTCGGGCTCGTGCAGCTGCGAGAGCCAGCGCATGTCGGCCATGGCTTCGAGCACGGCGGCGGCGTGAAAGTAGCCGTCGAGCCAGGGAGATAGCTCGTCGAGCACGGCGCCGCCCTGGCTTGCACCTACATCGACCAAGGCGAGCGAGACCATTTTTCGGACGCGCCAGCGCAAATCCTCGGCGCAATCGTGAAGGACGCCCAAGAGCCGGGGCCGCGCCTTGGGGTCTTTGGCGGCCCGCGCACCGAGCGCGGCCACACCGCACATGGGGAGGAACTCCAGCTCCGTGCCGCCCGGTGCGCTGTCGGCATCGAGGGTGGCCATCGTCAAAATGACATCGTCCGCTGCCTTGCCGCGGGAGGCACAAAGGCTGGCAAAAATGCCGGCAAATTCGAGGTTGGCTTCGGGGCCGGGGAGACGCGAACCGCGCGTCAACCGGTCGTAAAGCGGGCGGGGCTCACCTTTTTGTGCCTGGTCGAGCGCCACCGCCAGGGCGTCTTCAGGCGTGCTTCCTTTGGGGCTTTGGGTCACGGGGAGCGAGACCTTACTAAAGCTTCTGGCGCTGTGCACCGTACCGCGATAAGTGATGACACCGTGCGCCCGTAGCTCAGTTGGATAGAGCGGCGGCCTTCTAAGCCGTTGGTCGCAGGTTCGAGTCCTGCCGGGCGCGCTGAAGCTTTGCTCCGGCGCTGCGCGGAAGGATTGCCGATCACGATCGGTCGTCCCCAACGAACCTGCGAGGGAACGGGCGTGCAAATCCTGCCGGACAGGGGTTGCCCTTGGCGGGCGCGTCGGTGACGGCGCGGATGTCGTTCGCCGGAGCGCGCGGGATTCGGGGACCTCGCGCGCGGTGCTCCGGGCGATGGGCGCGAGGTTCGGAGGTGTCCCGGTGATCCCTGGGTGGGAGGGCTGGATTCGCAGTGGGAACTGCGAAGGGTGCTAATTGGCATATAGGTGGTCGATATCGACACACCGTGCGTGATCGCGAAGTTCGCATACACGGGATCGCGGCGACACATCGAGGGCCACCCCGTGCTTCGTACGTGCCATTTCGACCGGCAGCTCCACGGAGCTCTTGCGAGTGTGTGATTGCGACGAGGAGATTGCATTTTCGATTTCATCGTTCGCGGGCGCCGACGGAAAATTTCATGGACTCTACGGAGCGCGGTCGATGACGTGGACGACGCGGCGGTCGACGTGGCCACCGACGCGTTCACCGCCGGACTGGCCGCGCGGATCGCTGTCAAGAAGTTGTCGACGCAACAAAATCGAGGCCCGCAGCGTCTTGCGCCACGATGGCGCGGGGGGCTTTGCGCTCCGAGGTGAGCGCGTGAGTCGTCTCGAGGGAAGTCGCGCAGCTCGGGGGGAGGAGCACCGCGGACGGATCATTTTCATCATTCGCGATTGCCCTCGAGTGACGATTAGCTGGAATGGGGTGCGCAGGGCACGGATGGCCCGAACAATCGAAATTTCCGACTTTCGTTGCTTGCAACCATAGCCGAAACGTCATATTGCCCTAATGATCGCGGTCGCCAGCGCGTAGCGTCTCGCTATGCAACTTTCCGTCATCGAACGACGACGGGGAGCTGCGCTGTGCGACTACATCCCATTCGAAAGGTCTATGCATGCACTCGAGAGCCGTTGTATCCATTGCCTCCCTTCCGTTGTTGGCTTTGGTCGCTTGCAGCATCGATTCAAATTCGAACCAAACCCCCGGCGCGCCGTCGAACGTGAGCAGCGAGCTTGCTGCCCCCACGTCGCCGCCCGCAGCCATCTGTGGAAACACCTCCCTCCTCAGCGGGCCTTCCACGCCACCCACCGGCGCTGTCGTCGTCTCCACCAACCAGCGCCTCGACGCGGTCGTCGATAGCCATCCGCGCGGGACCACGTACTGGCTCGCCCCCGGTGTCCACACCTTACGCGCTGGAAATTACGCGCAGGTCACCCCCAAGGACGGCGACGTCTTCGTCGGGGCCCCGGGCGCGATCCTCGATGGTCGGCACGACAACCAATACGCATTCGGAGGTCACGCGAAGAATGTAGTCATTCGTTACTTGACCATTCAAAATTTCGGTGTCGCGAGAGGCAACAACAACGAGGGCGTCGTCAACCACGACGCGGCGGACGGCTGGATCATCGAGTACGCCACCGTCAAGCAGAACGCCGGCGCCGGTGTGTTCATGGGGAACAACGACGTCATACGGTACTCGTGCCTCAAGGACAACGGCCAATATGGCTTTAGCGCCTATCGTGACGATGGCGTGGTGAACTTGACACTCGATCACAACGAGATCAGCGGCAACAACGTCGACGAGTGGGAGAGGACCCCTGGCAAGCCGGAGGAGCCAACCTGGTGCGGATGCACGGGAGGCGGAAAATTCTGGGCCGTCAAGGGCGCCAAGGTGACGAACAACTGGGTCCACGACAACCGGAGCATCGGGCTGTGGGCGGACACGAACGACGTCGACTTCCTCTTCGAGGGCAACTACATCTCCGGAAACCGCGACGCCGGCATCATGTACGAGATCAGCTACAATGCCACGATCCGAAACAACACGTTCACGCGCAACGGTCTCGAAGAAGGCCCCAAGCAGACGGACTTCCCACTAGGCGCCATCTACTTGTCGGAGGCGGGCGGAGACGCACGCGTCGGCGGGCCCTCCACCTTGGAAATTGCCAACAACGTCTTCATCGACAACTGGGGCGGCGTCGTCCTCTTCGAGAACGCCGACCGCTTTTGCAACTCGCCTGCCAACACCAGCAGCGGAGACTGCACCCTCGTCGGCGGCGCGACCCTTCGCACCTGTTCGAAGGGCACCATCGAGAAGGAGCCGTACAAATCGGACTGCCGCTGGAAGACACAGAACGTCGCCGTTCACGACAACTCCTTCCGTCTCACGCCGGCCAACGTCCCCGGGTGCGCGGCCAGCGAGCTTTGCGCAGTGCAAGGCCTGTTCTCCAATTGGGGAACCTACCCCGATTGGTCGCCTTACAAGGCGGACATGATCATGAACGACATCACCTTCAAACAAAACAACGTATTCGCCCGCAACGAATACGTCGGTCCGTGGAAATTCATGCCCTACGACCAAAGCGGAACGATCGACTTCGCCACCTGGCAGAAAGCTCCGTACAATCAGGACAAGGGCAGCACCCGCCGCTAGCACGCGGCGTTTAGCCGTTTTGGGTTAGCCGGCTCCGTCGAATTGGTTTCGGCTGGCCGGTTTCGGCTGGCTGGCTTCGGCCACCCACACCGGACGCGTGTATGCCCGCCTGGCGAGGTTCAAATGGACCTCTGCGAGGCGGGCACGTGCGCGCGGGCGAGCGTCTATTCAACCGATGCGCGGTGGGCGAGCGCTGACCCGGGTCAAATGAAGTGATGCGAGGCGGGCAAGAGTGCGTTCATTCGTGCGATATCGTTCGCCAGATCTGCCAGGCGCGCGGCGCGTTGCGCGTTCGAGGAAAAAGGAATACGTGCCATCTCGTCGGTGGCCGCGCGCGCGACGGGAAGCATCTCTTCGGCTGCGAGGACGCCGCACGCATGGGCAGCAACCGCGGCGCCCGTGTATGTGTCGAAGAGGTGGATGCGACGGTCGCCGAGCTCGCGGCGCCGTGGCTCGGGCGTCGCCACCACGTCGTGAATGAACACGGCGCGCACGGACTCCGAAGGGTGTGCCAAGAGCTTCTCGCCGAATGCTATGTCGCCCTGACCGCTGTCGCCGATGAACACGAAGCGATGATCGGGATATAGCGCGTGAAACTGAACGAAATTTTCATACTTCTGCGCCGCGATGCGGTCGTTGCCGACCAAATGCGAGAACGCGCCGCATAGAACCGTGCACTTGTCGATGCCGCGCTTGCGCAGCGAGGCGAGCGCCGCGCTCTCCACGAGACCACCGCGATCGCCCGGACGCGCCGAGACGAAAACCAAGCCGCCGCCCAGCGCGCGATAAAAGGCAATCACCCCCGGGTACACCGTCTTCTTGGGATAGCGGCGGTCTTTCCAGTTCGCGTAAAACGTGTCGTCGATGTCGCTCAGCGTTTTGAAGCCGTACGTCGATCGCGCAGCCGCCTCGGCACGAAAGTGTGCCAAGATCTCGGCCCGGATGGCGCCATCGTCGATGTCGTGAAACACGAGTTGATGCAAATCCCGGTAGCTCGTGCCCGAGTCGATGGCATCCTTCAGCGCCGCGAGCGCGTCGCCCGTGGTGGCCAGAAAGATATCGCGAATGGCCCGCTCGTCCGCGTACCAAGTGGGACCGCGCTGCAGCTCGCCGATCCTCCGCGCACGCGCGGCCACGTCGGAGTCGTTCGCGTCCCTCGGGCCCGTCGCGTCCATTCCGTCCATCGCACCTTATCGTAGCTCCTCTCGAGCCGGGGGGTGTCCGGGACACCCCATTAACTGTCCGGGACACCTCGCATATGGCGAAATAATGCGGATTTCTTGCCGAGAAGACGTGGTATTGCCCGTGCAATTCGCCGGGGGATGACGACGAACCTCGATCCGAGCGATCCCCGTGCGTGGCTGCGGGGATCGATGTGGCAAGACGCGCCGTTCTCCATGTCGGTGATGCTGCCGAATGCTAGAAGGTGGAGCATGAAGCCGGCGCAGGTGATGATCGTGACGGGCGCGAGCCGGGGGATCGGCGCAGCCACCGCGCGGCGTGCGGCAAGCCTCGGCTACGCCGTTGCCGTGAACTTCGCGCGCGATCACGACGCGGCCGCGCGGATCGCGGGCGAGCTCGTAGCGCTGGGTGCGCCCGCCATCGCCGTACGCGCCGACATCACCCGCGAAGACGACGTGCGAAAGCTCTTCGACACGGTCGATGACGAGCTAGGGCCCGTCCAAGTGCTGATCAACAACGCCGGCGTGGTCGATCGACAAAGCCGGGTGGATGCGATGGATCGCGAGCGCCTGGTGCGCATGTTCTCCATCAACGTGGTGGGGAGCTTCCTCTGCGCGCGCGAAGCCATCCGCCGCATGTCCACACGTTACGGCGGTGCAGGCGGCAGCATCGTCAACGTCTCCTCGGCGGCCGCGCGGCTCGGGTCCCCGGGCGAGTACGTGGACTACGCGGCAGCCAAAGCCGCCATCGATACGTTCACCCTCGGCCTCGCGCGCGAGGTCGCCGGCGAGGGCATCCGGGTAAACGCCGTGCGCCCCGGCATCATCCGCACCGAGATTCATGCGAGCGGCGGAGATCCAGGTCGCGCCGAGCGCCTCGGACCGGCCCTGCCGATGCAGCGCGCGGGCACCGCCGAAGAAGTGGCGGAGGCCATCGTTTGGCTGGCGTCACCCGCCGCGTCGTACACCACGGGCGCCATCTTGGACGTGGCGGGCGGTCGATGATCGCCGGCGCGAGCGCGGGCCGGCTCACCGCTTCGCTGCGATGGCCATCTTGTAGGCTGCGTTCTCCGCCGCGGACAGACGGCGGACATTGGTCACCCGCGCCTTCAACGCTTCGAACGAGCGCACGCCGCTGAGAACCCGCGTCAGCGCCAAGCCCGGCGCGCGCGGGCCGACCAACGAGAGAACGCGAACGCCGCCGGGGCGAGGCGCGATGTCGCTCGGGAGCGCGGCGATATCGCCCGGGAGAAAATCCGACGGCAGGCTATGGGTGCCGGAGCCGCCGGGCGCGAGCCAGGTGAACGCTCCATCGCGGGGCAGGAAATCCGTGGCGTCGATGGCCTGCCAGGGATAGATGCGCAAGGCGCAACTGTATGTCAGCGAATCCTGACTCTGCTCCCCTTCGCCCCGCATCACGGCGAGCATGGCGTCGCTGGCGCGGGTCACGCCGATTCGTTTCAGCGGATCTTCGAGCTCGGCGGAGAGCAGCACGGCGAGCTGCCCCATATCGGCGCAGCCGCTCGACGTAAAGCTCCAAGCTTCGTCGAGCTCGGGAAAGAGGGCCACGAACGGGCCGTCGAAAACGACCTTCATCAAAATGGAGAGCCAGTATGCGCACGTACAAGAGGCGCCGAGCGTATCGAGCGCCGCACGAAACTCCGGATCCCGCTGCACGCTCGCCAGCACCTCGGGGGCTCGCGTCCACACGGCCACGGCGGGGCGGTACCACGCATCGAGGGAATCGAAGGCCACGAGCGCCTCCGGATCCTCATCGTTGAGGCGATCGAGCACAGGCAAGCTCACGACCCGGTCGCCGACCGGTACACCCATGTCCAAAGCGTCGTCGTCATCATCCTCGTCTTCGGCACGGTCCAAATCGTCATCGTCGTCTCCGGCGCGATCGTCGTCTCCGGCGCGATCGTCGTCGTCCTCGTCTTCGGCGCGATCGTCGTCGTCCTCGTCTCCGGCGCGGTCCGAATCGTCGACGCGAGCGTTCGACTTTCTGCCTCCGGCGCGGTCCGAATCGTCGACGCGAGCGTCCGACCTTCTGCCTCCCGCACGGTCCGAATCGTCGACGCGAACGTCCGTCCCTTTGCCCCCGGCACGGCCCGAATCGTCGACGCGAGCGTCCGACCCTTTGCCCCCAGCACGGTCCGAATCGTCGACGCGAGCGTCCGTCCCTTTGCCCCCGGCACGGCCCGAATCGTCGACGCGAGCGTCCGTCCCTTTGCCTCCGGCACGGTCCGAATCGTCGGCGCGAGCGTCCGACCCTTTGCCCCCGGCACGGCCCGAATCGTCGACGCGAGCGTCCGACCCTTTGCCCCCGGCACGGTCCGAATCGTCGTCCTCCTCGTCTTCGGCACGATCCGAATCGTCCTCCTCGGAGTACGCCTCGAGCAGCGGAAGAAGACGCGCACCGGCGCGCATGGCGCGTGCAATGGGAGCGCGGAGCCGCCGGCCCAAGCCCTCGGGATCGGACCCCGCTTCGATCAGGGCGCCAGCCGCCAGCGCAAAACGCGAGCCGATGACGGGGTGCGCGTGATCGGTGCGCTCGGCGAAGGCGTACGCCATGGCGTCGCGCTTCGTTTTGGGCCAGTTCGACAGCTCGGCCACGAGGGCACCAATGGCGGTCAGCGCATCGGCGAGGTTTCCTTCCGACAGGAGAGCGTCGATGGCTTCGAGCTTCGGCGAGGTTTCCATGCCCGAGGGACTAACCCGCGGCGCGCGAGACCGCAATGCCTCGGCTGCCCCGCGCGCGCCGAAACGACATCGGTTCGCGCCGCAGGAACGCGCAAGGTGCGGATCGAATCGTTCCCGTCACGGAACGGATGGATCCGGAGCTTGCGGGCATCGGGCGAAGTTCAGGCTGCTTTCCGCCACGTGAATGCGGTGTGCAGCGTAGAGCTCATCGCAGTTGGCCTCCTTTGGATATTTGTGAAAATAGATGCTCGCGAACGGGCCCCGTGGCGGGGTGCCGTTGGGATCCGTGCCGTTTGGCGCCTTGCGGTACCGCTCCAAATCCGAGACCCTCGACAAAGTAATGTCGCTCGAGCCCTGCAGGAAGACCGAACGGCCGTCGCAGAACTTCCCTCCGTTGTAAAAGAGGAGCCCGTTCACCTGGACGTCCTTCGACGCGTGGATCCATAGGCATCGATCGTAGTTGTATCGAGAGTCGTCGAGAAACCCGCCCCTCAGAACGATGCTCTGCGACTTGGTGACCCGCAGATGGGATGCCGTGAAGTCCTGGAACGACTGGCCGACGGATTCTTCGACGTGGATTCCTTGCGTCGCAACGAGATCGTTCCATGTATTTCGTTCGCGCGGCCCCGGTCCGCCCGACTTGCTGACGTACAGAAGGCCGTCGGTCTTCACGGCTCGAATGGCGGACCCTCGCACCCCGGTCAGCCACACGGCACGCGAGTGGTTCGAAGGTCGCTCGGCGACGATACCGTCGATGTTCAGGTTCTGCGCCCAGCCGTTGTAAGGTGTGTAGTAGAAGTCCGTAAAGAACGCGTAGGTCCCCTCGTCGCCGAGCGTGGCCGATTCGTAGCTGGTGACGGCACGCAAGGAAATATCCAAGGGTGACATCAGTTTGACATTGGCGTTGTCGTGAACACTTCGAGCTCCCGAGGCGTCCAGATTGGAAATTTGGCCCTTTCGGCAATGGCTGAATCCGAAAACGGTGTCGGCATCGCGCGACCCGAAGCTCGCCGGAATCCGCCCCGTCAGCCGATCGAGCGTGAGATCGTATACCGCGGACAGGCCCATCTGACGAACATGCAGGTTCGTGACCTCCACGTTCTGCGCGTAACTTACCCGCAGCCTCGTGATCACGGAGCTATCCACCGAGCCCCCGACGATTCGGATCCCATCCAAGAACGGAGGTTGCATGAGCCACATGTCGCCATACTCGTAGGCGAGGGGCGACTCCAAACCGAGAATGAGCTGGTCACCGTTCCGCGCGACCTTGGTGACACGGTTGTATTCGAAGTATGCCGAGTTCGAGAACACCGAGTCTCGTCCGGTGAGGTTCTCGAATCGAACGATGGTTTTTGGCTTTATATGCTCCAGGTGCTCGGGCGTCCGCGCCGCCGGCAGAGCGAGCGCGAGCTGTTTGCGATCGGTCGAAACGGCGAAACCCGACCTCTTGATCTTCGTCGCGTCGACACGTGAGAACTTTGGGCGCGGGGTGGGAAACCGAAGCCCCTCCGCCAAGGTCAGGTAAATCCGATCGCCGTCGAAGCGGTACGAGCTGACCTCCGAAAGGTGAATTCCAGATTGGTTGATCGCGGCGTTTCCTTCGCTCGGGCGCGCGAGCTGCACCGCCACCACCTTTCCGGCGACCTCTTCTCCGAGCACGCCCTGCCCGGGGGTGATGTACCTCTCGCCGGACAGAAACGCGAAGGTCTCCCCTGCGTCCTGCCATAGAGACTCGGACTCCGGAGGCGTGTAGGTTCCCAGGTACTTTCCCGTCAAAGCCCCGGCGATGGAAATCGATGCGTCGAGGATGGTATCCGAGCCGACGGTGAGCTGAACGCCGCCGCGATTGAGCGCGAGGACCGCCTCCGGCACGCTGGGCGCATCCAACGCGGCCCCAGCCGATGTGCGCCCTCGATATGCGCAACGATCCGACGTGATGCTTCCCTCGAAGGTGTCGGGATCGTAAAGAGCGCAGTACGTTCTCGAGGAACCAAAGTCGACGACGACGCGCTTGCCATCGAGCGGCGCCCCCTTGTAGGTGCCCCGATTGAGTGCGTCGAAGAGCTGCTTTAGCCTCGGAAAGTCGTTGCTCTTGCCGTCACCTTCGATGCCGTAGTCTCGTTGCATGAGCTCGGGCGTCACGGTGAAGACCGAATCGACCGCCATCATCGGCGCCATGTTGCCGGCGCTATCGCGCTCTACGCTGCCGGATGTGCATCCGCCAGCACCGGCAACGAGGAACGTCAGAGAGAGGGCCGCGAGGCGACAGGGGCGTGCCGTATTCATGGCACGCGGCATTACAAATTCGAGACCAAGCGCCTGGCGCTGGGCGTGAGACCGCAATGCCTCGACGCCCAGCGCCCCCGAAAACCAAGGCGCCGAACGGGTTGACCCGCGGTGCCTTTAGACCTGCTTCAACATCGATTGCGCGTCGCTGACCTCGAATTTGCCGCCGGCTTCGACGTTGACCGTCTTCACGACGCCGTCGTCGACGAGCATCGAGAACCGGCGGCAGCGCACGCCCATGCCGTTGGCCGTCAGATCGAGCTCGAGCCCGAGCTTCTTCGTGAACTCGGCGCTGCCATCGCCGAGCATGCGGATGCGCGAGCCGACCTTCTGATCGCGACCCCACGCGCCCATGACGAAGCCGTCGTTGACGCTCACACAGACGATTTCGTCGACGCCTTTGGCCTTGAGCGCGTCGTACGCTTCCAGGTAGCCGGGGACGTGCTTGCCCGAGCACGTCGGGGTGAACGCGCCCGGAAGGCCGAAAAAGACGACCTTCTTTCCTTTGGTGAGCGCCTCCACCTCGACCGCTTCCGGCGCGGTCGGGCAGTGGGACGTCTCGTCGTATCCCTTGGACTCCTTGAGGGTGGCATTGGGAATTCGCTCGCCGGGCTGAATCATGATGGGACCTCGTTGTCGTAGGGGAGAAGCTTTTTTGTCCACCCTAGACGAGTGGAATAGTCGCCGCCAGCGGCAGCGTTTTACATGTTGGGTGTATCGAGCTCTGCCCGACGAAGCCCTTTTCACCTAGTCTCCCGGCAACGGTACACCTTCCACGCGCCACGCACGTCTCACGCACACCGCACACGCCGCGCACGCCTCGTGCACAACGCGCGTCCAGGCACCCGTACGTTCCACGCACCCCGCGCATTCCACGCACTCGTACGTTCCACCCCGTAAGTTCCACGCACCCCCGCACCCGTACGTTCCACGCACCCGTAGGTTCCACGCACCCGTAGGTTCCACGCACCCCCGCACCCGTACGTTCCACGCACCCGCACGTTCCACGCACCCCCGCAACCCGCACGTTCCACGCACCCGCACGTTCCACGCACGCGGCGGCCTCGCCGCGCCGGAGCCCTCGTTTCATGCGAACCGCAGCATCTCGGATTTCCAGTGTTTTCCCCCTCGTTTTTCCCGTCCTCGGCATGGCTCTCGCGGCGTGCCTTCACGGCGGCCCCACCAGCGTCACCCCGAACGCCACCCTCGGCCCGAACGAAGGTGGCGCCGGAGCGCGCGCCAAGGCTGCGTTTGCGGTCGTTTTTGCCGGCCCGCGGGGCACGGTGTCCGACCGGAAGCAGCCCGCTGTCACGGTTCTCTTCAACCGGACCATGCGCGAGCCGGACGCCCCCGAGACCTCGAACGTGCCTGCCGTACGCATCGCCACCGAAGAAGGCGCCGCCGTCCCCGGATCGTGGCGATGGATCGGCACCCACGGGTTGCTCTTTGCGCCCGACGCGGCGCTGCCGGGTGCCACGCGCTTCGTCGTGGTGGTCCCTGCAGGCACGCGCGCCGTGGACGGCTCCGCGCTCGCGACCGATTACCGCTTCGACTTCATCACCGAGCGACCTCGGGTGAAAAAGAGCGATCCGGCCGACCTGGCCACCGATCTCCGACCGCAGTCGACCTTCCGTCTCGAGTTCAACCAGCCGATGGCGCCGGCCGAGGTCGAAAAGTCGGTGCGCCTCATCGTACGCGCCTCGGCCAGCGATAAAGGCCGCACGGTGGCCGTCAAGGCAACCCACCCCAGCGGCGCGAAGAACAAGAACCCGAGCGACGTGGTGGTGCTCACGCCGCAAGAGAAGCTCCCCCTCGACAGCGACATCGAGCTCAAGATCGACAAGGGCCTGCGCGGCGAAGGACCGCTCGGCACCCGCGAGGCGCGCTCCTTGCGCATGCGCACCTACGGCCCCATTCGCTTGGCCGACGTACGCTGCCCCAAGGTGAACCTCGTGCGCTGCCAAGCGCACCGCGATTGGACCGTCATCCTCTCGAACGCCGTCTCGCCCGAAGAATGGCGGGCGCACCTCAAGGTCCCCGGCTTGCCCATTCGCCCGATCACCAACGCCGAGCGCGACGCGGCGAGCAAGCGCCCCCCCGGCCCCGGACGCGAGCACTTGGTGCGCGCCGACCCCGACTACGGCAAGCGTTACCACGTGGTGGTGACGGCGGGCCTGCGCGACGTCTTCGGGCAGAAGCTCGCCAAGGACATCGCCTTCGACGTGGACACCGAGGCGCCGTTCACCGTCGCCGGCAAACGCTTCGACCCCAAGAGCGTCGTCACCGGATCGGCCCTCGCCACCAACGTGGCCGAAGCCGACCCCGGAGACACCGGGGAGACCGGCGAATCGGTCAGGGCCGCCGACGAGGCACGGCTTCGCGCCGAGGCGGCCGATCCACGCCCCAAGCGCCCCATGCTGTCGTACGCCGTGGATCTCGGGCTTCGCGGACACGTGGTCGAGGCGCTCGCCAAGCAGGGCATCAAAGGCCATAAAATCCCCATCGGCGCGCTCAACGTGCCCACGTACGGCATGTCCGCCTCGAAGATGCGCGAGCAAGACGCCATCGCGTGGCTCACCCGCGGCCGCGGCGGTCCGGGCGAGCACGAGTTTCGCTGGGACTGGGTGCGCACCGACGCGGCCGAGAACGTGCGCAGCGTGCGGAACATCGACCTCGACGCGCTGCTGGGCGGCCCCAGCGCCCGCGGCGCAGCGCTGGTGGCGGTGACGGTGCCGGGATCGCCCGAGGGCATGCGCTCGGAGCTGGTGACGGTGACCGATCTCGCCGTGAGCGCCGAAATGAGCCGCTACGGGAGCACCGTGTGGGTCACCAAGCTGTCCACTGGGCAGCCGGTGGCGAATGCCACGGTGGCCATCCAGAAGCGCGGCAAGCCGGAGCTCTTCTCCACCAAGACCGATGCACAAGGGCTCGCCTTCATCCCGAGCGAGTCCTGGAACCCGGTGCGGGACGGCGCCATCGATCAAGAGTCCTTCGTGGTCGTTCGCGCCGGCGACGACTGGACGTACCAGCGCGTGCAGCGCGGACAAGCCAGCTACCGCGACGGGGGCGACGTCGATCTGGCCCAGCGCGGCGAGTGGGCCGGCATCGTCTACACGGATCGCGGCGTCTATCGGCCCGGTGAAGCCGCCAAGCTCGCGGGCATCTTTCGTCAGGTCGACGCGGCCGGCATCCGCATCAAGCCGGACGAGACCGTGCGCCTCTACGTGGACGACGGCGAGGGCGAGCGGGTCTTCGACGGGCGCGTGAAGCTCGACGCCTACGGCGCCTTTGCGCTCGACGTTCCGCTGCCGAAGACGAGCCACCTGGGCAACGCGCGCGTGGTCGCGCAGCTGGGGCGGGGCAACCACGACGAGGGCGAGTCGTTCGACGCCGAGGTGCTCCTCGCCGCCTACAAGGCCAGCGAGTTCAAGGTCTCCGTCGACGCCGACAAGAAAGAGTACGTGCGCGGCGACAACGCCCGCTTCGACGTGGCGGCCGAGTACCTCTTCGGCGCGCCCATGGGGGAGGCGCCGTCGCACCAGCAGGTTACGCGCCGGATGACCACCTTCACGCCGCCGCGCAGCGATGGCTTCGTCGTGAACGACGAGTCCAATGTGCTCGACTACACCGACACCAACCCGCGCGCCGAAGACCTGAGCGTCAAAGCCGCCGATCTCGACGGAGACGGCCGCACGACCACGAGCTTGAAGCTCGATCTGCCACGGATGCGCAGCCCCGAGAACGTCACCTTCGAGGCGGAGGTGCAAGATCTGACGAACCAGACCGTCGCCAAGAGCACGACGGTCCTCGTGCATCCTGCGAGCTTTTACCTGGGCGTCAAACGCCCCTCCAAGCGCTTCGTGGCCGTCGGCGCGCCCGTGCGGGCGGACTTGGTGGCCTTCGACATCACGGGCGCGCACGTGCCGGGGGCGCAAGCCAAGGTCGAGCTGGTGCAGCGCACCTGGGTCGGCGTGACGCAAGACGAAGAGGCGCAGGTGCCCGTGCAGCGCTCGCGGGTCAAGGACGAGGTGGTCGGGACCTGCACCGTGACCACCAGCGCGCAGGTGGAGGGCTGCTCGATCGCGGTGGGCAAACCCGGCTTCTACATCCTCCGCGCGCGCAGCAAGGACGCCCGCGGAAACGAGGTCGGCTCCAGCACCAGCTTCTACGCCATCGACGATCGCGCCGACGAGCCTGCGGCGCGCGTCGCGTGGGCCGATCCGCAGAGCCGCAAGTTGAAGCTCGAAGTCGACAAGCCGCAGTACAAGGCGGGCGACACCGCGCGCGTGCTGGTGCGCAACCCCTTCAAGGAGGCGCAGGCGCTGGTCTCGGTGGAGCGCGCCGGGGTGCTCTGGAAGAGCGTGGTGCCGCTGAAGGGACCGATGCCGGTGGTGGAGGTCCCCATCAAGGCCGAGTACTTCCCCAACGCGTTCATCTCCGTTCACCTGGTGCGCGGGAGGGCGTCTGCGCCGCCCGAGCGCGGCGCCGACGTGGGCGCACCCGATTTCCGCATCGGCACCGCGCCCATCGAGGTGGATCCGGATACGCACCGGCTCAAGGCGACCATCACCACCTCCAAGAAGGAGTACCGGCCCGGCGAAGAGGTCGACGCCGACGTGCTCGTGGTGGGCCCCGACAAGCGCGGCGCCAAGGCGGCCGTCACCTTCTACGCCGTGGACGAGGGCGTGCTGATGCTCACCGGCTACGACACCCCCGATCCCTTGCCGGCCTTTGCGCGCGAGCGAAAGCTGGCCGTGTTCTCGCTCGACAGCCGCGAGGACCTGGCGCGCATCGTCCCGCTCAAGAACGGCGAGCGCGTGAAGATCCTGGGCTACGAGTATCCCTCGACGGGCGACGACAAGGGCGGCTACGGCGGCGGCGGCGGCGAGGGCGCCATCCGGGCGGACTTCAAGACCACGGCCTTCTTCGAGGCGGGCAAGGTCACCTCGGCCGAGGGCCGCGCACACTACCGCTTCAAGCTGCCCGACAACTTGACCACCTTCCGCCTGATGGCGGTGGTCGCCGGCGCCGACGACCGCTTCGGCACGGGCGACGCGAAGATCACCACCTACCGCCGGCTGATGGCGCGCCCGGCCATGCCCCGCGTCGTGCGGGCGGGCGATCAGTTCGACGCGGGGGTCATCATTTCGTCGAAGGACCTCCCGAACGCGGTGACCGACGTGACCATCAAGGCCACCGGCGTCCAAGTGGTGGGCCAAGCCTCGCGCCGCGTCGAGGTTCCCAAGGGCGGCAGCGTGGAGGTGCGCTTCCCCGTGAAGGCCACCGCGCCGGGGGAGGCGAGCTTCGAGTTCGCGGTCGCCGGCGGGGGCGAGAAGGATCGCGTGCTCGTCAAGCGCGCGATCGAGCTGCCGCTCACGGTGCAGAGCGTCTCCAGCTACGGCGAGACGGACAAGGCGGCGGCCGTGAAGCTGGGCGACTTGAAGAACGTGCGCACCGATCAGGGCGGGCTCGAGGTGCACGTGGCGTCGACGGCGCTCGTGGGCCTCTCGAGCACGTTCGAAAAGACCATCGACTACCCGTACGGGTGCACCGAGCAGCTCACCAGCCGCACCTTGCCGCTCTTGGTCCTCTCCGACATGGCCAAGGCGTTCGACTTCCGCATGCCCGCCAAAGTCGACGCCAAGGTCGACGAGGCCGTCGGCGATCTGCTGCACCACCAGCAGGGCTCGGGCGCCTTCGGCTACTGGGAGGACGACGAGGCCAGCGATTGGCTCTCGGCCTACGCGATGCTGGCGCTCGAGAGCGCGGCGAAGAAGGGCTACTTCGTCCCCAAGTCCGCGCGGGATCGCGGCATCTCCTACCTGCGCGACGTGCTCTCGAGCACGAAGCTCGATCCGAGCGACGCGGAGGACGACGAGGAGCCGCGCGGCGCGGGCGCACGTTCGGAGCGCGGCGATCGCGACGCGCGCGACGAACGCGACGACGATGCACCGGTGCTCCCCGAGGAGCGCCGCTCGCCCAAGGAGAAGCGCGCGCTCGACTATGCGACCGCCGCGTTCGTGGCCGACGTGCTGGCCACGGTGGGGCAGCCCGATCCGGGCTATTTGAACCGGCTCTTCGACGCCCGCGCGCACCAACCGCTCTTTACGCAAGCGCTGATCTTGCACGCCATGGCCGTGGCGCATATGCCCCGCGCGGAGCTCGACGCGCTCTCGAAGGAAATCGAGGGGCGGCTGCGCAAGGACGCGAGCCGCGCCTTCGCCGACGAGGTGGTGAGCGGCTACGAGACGATGCTCGACTCGTCGTCGCGCACCACGGCGCTGGTCCTGCGCGGTTTGGTGGCGGCGAACCCCAAGCACCCGGTGGCCTCGCTCTTGGCGCGCGGGCTGCTCGCGCAGCGCGAAGGCGGCGCGTGGCGCTCGACGCAAGAAAACGTGTGGGCGCTCATGGCGCTCGACGACTACCGGCGCGCGCAGGAGACCGCGGTGCCCGACTTCGACGCCAAGGTCTTCCTCGGCGGCGACCGCATCGGCGAGGTGGGCTTTCACGGCCGGTCGGCGAGCGATCAGATGTTCTTCGTGGGTGCGCCGCGCGTGGTCAAAGAAGGGAGCGGCGCGCCGGTGACATTCGAGGTGAGCGGAAGCGGCAAGCTCTTTTACAGCGCGGAGCTGCGCTATGCGTCGGCCCAGCTGCCGCAGAAGCCGGCCGACAACGGGTTCTTCGTCCAAAAGCTGGTGCGCGCGGTGAAGCCGAACGGGCTTCGCGAGGCGCAGGAGCTCCTCCCGAAGAAGTCCGAGAACGGCGCGCCGGCCGGCGATCTGGTGCTCATCGACGTCCTCTTCGAGTCGGCCGAGCCGCAGGAACAAGTCGTGATCGACGATCCGCTCCCGGCGGGGCTCGAGCCCATCGACTTTTCGCTGGAGACAGCGTCCGCCGCCACGCGCGTGGACGATGAAGTCGACGGGCCCGACGCGAAGAAGAAACCGGCGCTGCTCGGCTATGGAGCCTTCCGAAGCGTGCCGGGGCTTCACCGCGAGCAGCACGACGACAAGGTGCTGACGTTCTTGCCCCACGTGGAGCCGGGCATCTACCACTTCCGCTACCTCGCGCGGGCCACCACGCCGGGAACGTACGTGGTGCCGCCGACGCGCGCAGAAGCCATGTATTCGCCCGAGATATCGGGGCGCACGGCCGCGACGAGCTTCGTGGTCACGCCGGGCGCGCCCAAGGGGCCTCGGGTCGCCAAGAGGAAGTAAGGCCATGACCTGGTTGCGAACACGGCGATGGTTGCGAACGCTGCGATGGTCGCGAACGTTGCCCATGCTCGAAGCGATGCGCATGCGGTCATGGCTGCAAACGCTCCGAACCCGGCCTTGGCTTCAAACGCTCCGAACCCGGCCTTGGCCCCAAACGCTGCGCAAGAAGCGCATCTGGCTCGGCGCCCTTGCGCTGCCGTTCGTGGCGCTGCTGCTCGCCGCCGTGTTCACGGCGCTCCCCCCGGAGCTCCGTGAGCCGGCCGGCGCCACGTCGGTGGCGGTGGTCGACGCGGGCGGGCACCTGCTCCGCGAGGTGCGCGCGAACGACGGAAGCCGCGCGCGGTGGATCACGCTCCAGGAGCTCGGCCCGCGCGCGCGCTTTGCGATGCTGGCGGCGGAGGACCGGCGATTCTTTCGCCATCCCGGGGTCGACCCGGTGGCCGTCGGGCGCGCGGTCGTGCAGGACGTCACGTCATTTCGAACGGTGTCGGGGGCGTCTACGCTCACCATGCAGCTGGCGCGCACGGTGCGACCGCACCCGCGAACCTTGGCCGGCAAGTTCTTCGAAATGGCGCTGGCCCTTCGCATCGAGTGGTCGCTCTCCAAGGAGCAGATCCTCGAGCAGTACATGAACCGGGTCAGCTTCGGCCCCGCCCTGCGCGGCATGGGCGCCGCGAGCTACGCGTACTTCGACAAGCCCCCGAGCGCGCTCTCCACCGCCGAGGCCGCGCTCCTCGCCGGTCTGCCCCGCGGCCCCGCGCTCTACGAGGCCACCCGCCACCCCGAGCGCGCCAAGAGGCGCCGCGATCGCGTGCTCGGGCGCATGCACGACGCGGGATGGCTCACCACCGAGGAGACGGCGCGCGCGCAAGGCGAGCCCTTGGTGACGGCGGCGCAGCGTTCGGTCTTCGGCGCCCCGCACCTGGTGTCCGCCCTGGTGGGCACCGGAACGGCGCGCGTCGCGGCGCCGCTCGCGCGCGTGCAGCCGGGTCTCGAGGAAGCGCTCTCTCGCACCGCCCCCTCGCGCATCGTAACGACCTTGGATCCCTCGCTGCAGCGGGCGGCCGAAATCGCCGCGGCCGACGTGACCCGCGAGCTGCGCGGACGCGGGGTGAGCGCGGCGGCGGTCGTCGCCATCGATCACGCCAGCGGCGATGTGCTCGCGTATGTGGGCTCGCCGGACTTCTTCGACGAGTCGCGCCTGGGACAGAACGACGGCGTGCGCGCCGCGCGCCAGCCGGGATCGACGCTCAAGCCGTTTCTCTACGGCCTGGCCATGGAGAAGCTCGGCTGGGACGGCGCCACCGTGCTACCGGACATCGAGCTTCACCTGCCGACGGCCAGCGGCGACTACGCGCCCCGCAACTACGATGGCCACTTCCGCGGCCCGGTGCGACTGCGCGACGCGCTCGGCAGCTCGCTCAACATCCCGGCCGTGTGGAGCCTGGAGCAGCTCGGCGTCGAGCCCTTCTTGACCCGGCTGCGCGAGCTCGGCTTCACCTCGCTCACGGAGACCCCCGACTTCTACGGCCCCGCGCTCGCCTTGGGCGACGGCGAGGTCACCTTGCTCGACTTGGCGCGGGCCTACGCGACCCTCGCGCGCGGCGGGGTCGATCGCCCGCTTCGCTTCGTGCGCGCGGTCGAGCGAGCAGGCAGCCCCCGCGAAACCCTCGAGGCGGGCGCTCCCAAGCGCGTGATGCCGCGCGACGTGGCCGATCGCATCACCGACATCCTCAAGGACCACGCCGCCCGCAGCGCCTCGTTCGGCGAGCGCACCGTCCTGGAGTTTCCCTTCGAGGTGGCGGCCAAGACGGGGACCTCCAAGGGCTACCGCGACAATTGGGCCGTCGGCTACGCGCACGACGTCACGGTGGCCGCCTGGGTCGGCAACTTCGACGGCACACCGATGACCGACATCACCGGCATCACCGGCGCCGGTCCCCTCTTCCACGCGGTGATGGAAGCCGCCATGCGCGGTCGCCCCGCGTCTCCCCTCCCCCTCGAGAAAAACCGAGCGCGCCGCGCGGAGAGCACCGAGCGCGCCGAGCCGGATCTCGAGCGCACCTCCGTCTGCGCCCTCTCCGGCGAGCCCGCCGGCCCGAGCTGCCCCCACCGGGTCCTCGAGTGGCGCCCGCGCAGCGCGGCGCGCGAGCCCAGCTGCCATATGCACGTCAAGGTGGCCATCGACCGCCGCAACGGACTGCGCGCCGGCCCCGCGTGCGCCCCCGAGGACGTGGAGGAGCGCATCTACGAACACTTCGCGCCGGAGTACGCGGCCTGGGCCACCACCGCCGGTCGCCCCACCGTTCCACGCGAATGGTCCCCGCTCTGCCCGGGCACCGGCGATCCCGATCCCGACGCCGTAGCCACCACCGCGGTGCGCATCCTCTACCCAACCCCCGGCGCGCGCTTCGTCATCGACCCCGACCGACCGCGCGACGCCCAGCTCCTCGACGTCCAAGTCGTCTCCCCACCGCACACCCGCGAGGTCACCTTGCGCGTCGACGGCACCCTCGTCGCCCGCACCACCACGCCGCCCCTCTCCTGGAAGCTGGAGCCCGGCGATCACCTTCTCACCGCCGAAGCCGACGGCCACCCCGGAGCGCCCGTCAAAATCACCGTCCGCGACAGCGCGGCCTTCTAGCCACCGCGCGAGACGCCGCTGCGGCGTGCGACACCGTTACGCGCGCTCCTCCCGCTGCACCTCCAGCAACGTGATCTCCGCCGGGGCCCCCACCCGCATCGGCGGGCCCCAGTAGCCCGTGCCGCAGCTCGTGTAGAGCAACATGTCACCGACGCGATCGAGGCCCGCCACGAAGCCTTGATCGAGCTTCACGAAGAACCCCCACGGAAAGATCTGTCCGCCGTGCGTGTGCCCCGACAGCTGGAGCCCCACCCCCGATTTGGCGGCTTCCAGCGCCTGTTTCGGCTGGTGCGCCAGCAGAATGAGCTCGCGCTCCGGATCGCGCCCTTCGACGGCGCGCGCCAGATCGGCCCCGTGACCATTGCCGTATTCGTGCGAGCGCCAATCGTCGACGCCGGCCAAGTCGAAGCTCGCCTCGCCTTGGCCGATGCGCACGTGCTCGTTGCGAAGCACGCGCACCCCAAGACGCCCCAGCTCCGCCAGCCATTGGTCGACCCCCGAGTAGTACTCGTGGTTGCCCGTCACGAAGAAGACCCCGTGCTTGGCGCGCAAATCACCGAGCGGCGCCACGTGCTCGCGCAGCGCCTCGACCTTGCCGTCGACCAGATCGCCGGTGATGGCCACCAAGTCCGGCTGCAGCGCGTTGACCCGCTCCACCACACCGCGAAGCCATGTGCCGTCGATGGTCGGCCCGATGTGCACGTCGGTGAGCTGCACGATGCGGTAGACGCCCAGACGGGACGGAAATTTCTTGAGCCCGATGCGCACCGGCTTGACGACCACCGGCGCCAGCACGCTGGCCACGCCATAACCGCCCACGACGATCCCGCCCAGCGCGATGGCGCCCGACAGCGCGCGCGCCAGAAAATGACGCCGCTCCGGATCTTCGGGCAGGGCCCGCGTCGCCTCGAGCAAGGCCACGACCGCGCGAATCGGCTCCGAGGCCAACGTCAGGAAGAACAAAAGGATGACCAGCCCCATCCAGGTGAACACCGCGCCCGCGATCACGGGCCCCACGGGCCGCGGTAGAAAGCGCGCCGTCAGCATGCCCGCCGGGATGAGCACGGCGCCCACCAGGAATACCCATCGGCCGATGCGCTGCAAGCCCTCGAGCTCGGGCGCGCGGGCCAGCCGTGCGTACAGGTAGTAGTGGATGCCGCCCACCACCGCCGTCACCATGGTGAAGAAGAACGCGTACTGGTACCAGGGGCGCACGGTGCCGATCGTAGGCCGGCCCCGAGCATGCATCCAGAACGCGCGTCCGAAACTTCACGAAACTTCACAAGCGAGCCGATGAAGGTAGAGTGAACAGGTGCTCCCTATCGCGTTCGGTGCGCTGGCACTGACGATCACACTGGTGGTCGCCCGCCCCCGCATCGGACGATTCGGGCGCCTCGATCCTGCTCTCGGTGCCATCCCCGGCGTGCTGATCATGCTCGCGACGGGTGTGCTCTCCTGGCGCGACCTGCTACGCGGCGGGGAGCTGCTCTGGAGGCCGCTCCTCACCGTCGCGTCGGTGATGGCCATGACCCAAGTGGCCCACCGGCTCGGCATCCTCGACCGCGTGGCCCGAAGCATCGAGCTGCGCACCCGCGGCCCGGTGCCCCACGCCTTCGTCACCGTGTACGTCATCGGGGCGCTCACCGCGGCGATCTTCAACAACGACGCGGCCATCCTGCTCCTGACGCCCATCATCGTCCCGCTCATCCGCCGCCTCTACCCGAAGCGCCCGTACTTGGTGGTCCCCTTTTCGTTCGCCGTCTTTGCCTCGGCCGGCATCGCGCCGCTCTGCACGTCGAACCCCATGAACCTGGTGGTCGCCGAGAGGGTCGGCCTTGGATTCAACGCCTATGCGCTGCGCATGATCCCGGTGGCCGTGGCCTCTTCGGTGTGCACCTATGCCATGCTGCGCATCGCGTTTCGGTCGATGCTCGAGGACGACATCCCCGCGCGCGGCCCCGAGCAAGGCTCCTTGGCGCCCATGGAGTCCGCGGCCAACGCCGTCCTCGCCATTCTGGGCGCGATGCTCCTGGCCTATCCGATCCTCTCGTACTTCGACGGTCCCGTGTGGATCGCGGCCGCGTGCGGTGCGCTCGTCATTTGCGTCGTGGGCGTGCGCGCGGGACAAGTGTCGGTCGTGCAAGCGCTTGGCGCGGTGGCGTGGGACGTCCTGGCGTTCCTGTTCGTCATCTTCGTCACCGCGCTGGGCCTCGAGAACGTCGGCGTCACGCACGCGCTCGCGCAGGTCTACGATGCGGCAGGCGAGCACCGGGCCGCCCGCATCGCCGTGACCGGAGGGCTCTCCGCCATCGGCTCGGCCATGCTCAACAACCACCCCGCGGCGGCGCTCAACGCGCTGGCCATCGCCGAGCTGCCCGGCGATCGCGAGTGGCGCACCCTCGCGGCCCTGGTCGGAGGCGATCTCGGTCCCCGCTTTTTGCCCATGGGATCGCTCGCGGGGCTCCTCTGGATCGAGATGCTCCACCGCCTCGGGGTCGAGATCCGAACGAGCGACTTCGTCCGCATCGGCCTCGTCGTCACCGTGCCCGCGTTGCTGGCGGCGCTCGCGCTCCTCTACGTGGAGACGTGGATCGTTCCGTAGAACGACCGGCGGAGCGCAGCATGGCGCATGCGCTCCGCCCGGACGAAATGGCTCAGGGCTTGAACGGCGCCACGGCTTTTTGGGCCGCGTAGATCAGCGCCGGTCGCATCTTGGGCCAGAAGGTGCTCGCCTGGCACGAGAAGGCCGGCAAGAACCCGGAGCAGTTGCCGCCGGCGCCGACCTCGATCGTGAACACCGCCACGCCGAGCTTCTCGTAGGCCCAGTCATCGGTGCTGCCCGAGGCCGCGTACAGGACCTCGCCCGATTGCCCGTACGGGTAGCCCGTGATCGAGCCGAGCTGCCGGGCGATGGCGCGCTGGGTGGCATCGTTTCCGGTGCGCACGGTCTCGTAGTACCAGGGGAACATCACGGTGTTGGCCGCCGAGTGCAACGTCAGGAGCAGGCCCTTCGCGGTGGCCGGCGAAGGATCGCTCGGGTTCGGGCCGCGCACGGCGGGGAACAGCTTGCGCCATAGGCTCTCGGAGGCCTGCGTCTCGGGCTCCGAGTCCGCCCGCGGCCCGAGGTACGTCTCGCCGCAGACGCTGCGCGTGGTGCTGGCGCCGCCCCAGTGGCTCCCGAAGTTGCGATTGAGATCCACACCGTGGTTCGGTGTGCTGCAGGTGGTGGTCGTCTCGTTGGAGGTGTTCGCGTTCTTGCGCTGCAATTGCGGACGGCTCCCGCCTTGTTGGACGATCTCCACTCCATCCGGGTTGGCGATGGGGACCACCCATAGCTCTTCGGTGTCCACGAGCTGCTTCACCGTCGCGTCGGTGTTGTAGTTCGCGGTCAAGTAGTCAATCCAGCGCCACGCCACCTCACCGGTGGTGATCTCGCGCGCGTGAATTTGCGTGTACAACAAGAAGCGCGGCTTGGCCGAGTTGGGCGATAGCGCACAATCGCCGGCCGCCTGTTTGGTAATACAAATGGCCTTCAAATCGTAGCCGCCGCGCCCCGTCTGCTTCTTCCACGATTGCCCGTACGTGACGACCTTGGCCAGCCCGGGATAATCCGTGGCGACTTTGTCGAGGTGCGCATAGTGCGCATTGACGGTGCGGTATCCACCGTAATACGTCTCTTCGACATCCGCCGGGCTCAATTCGGCATTGTTCGCGCGCAGCGGCGGGGGAGCCCACTGCGGCACCACGATTTCTTCGTTCACCGCAATGCTGAAGCCGAGCGCGCGAAGCTGGTCGCCCGTCGCGTCGTCGCCGAGCACGAAAAGATCGTTTCCTTCGCGCTTCTCCAACAAATCGAGCCCTGCGTCCGCCAGATCGTCCGCGCGGGACACCGCGTCATGCACGCGGTATTCCCATATGCGGTCCGGCGTGTTGGACGCCGCTCCGTCTTCTTGGGCGCTCGAGCTGCATGCCGCCGAGCCCACCAACACAGCAACCGCAACGACACCAATGCCCCATCGTTTCATGACCGCCTCCATGCGTTATGGACTGCGAACAACGAATGACTTCTTCACTTCGTCGATTGTGGGCGTGAGCACCATAGAGAAGCGATGCATGCGATCGCAAGGTGAAAGGACGCACGCGGTGCACGCTGCAAGCAGCACGGGCGGTCGGGTGGCCGGTGTGATACCATCGCCTCTTTCACCATGGCGGAACCGAGTGCACGGGGCGGATTTCCAACGACGACGCAGTCGATTCTCTTTGGGCTCCACAGCGCCGACGATGCGGAGCGCGCACGCTCGCTGGAGCGATTGGCGTCGGCGTATTGGAAGCCCGTATACAAATATGTACGCCTGCGCTGGCGGAAGACCACGTCCGAGGCCGAGGAGATCAGCCAGGACTTTTTCCTGCACGCCGTCGGCAAAGAGACATTCCACGCGTACGACCCGACGAAGGGGCGCTTTCGCACCTTCGTCCGAAGGTGCCTCGATCACTTCGTGACCGATCGCCATCGTCACGATCGCGCCATCAAGCGCGGCTCCGGCGTGCGCCCCATCGCGCTCGACATCGCCCTCGACACGGCGGCGGCCGAGGCGGAGCTCGATGGTGCCATCGTGCACGATCCCGAAGCGTTCTTCGAACAAGAGTGGGTTCGAAGCTTGTTCGAGGCGTCGGCCATCCGGCTTCGCGCGCAGTGCGCGGAGAATGAGAAGCAAGATCACTTCGCGGTGTTCGAGCGCCTTCACTTGACGGACGGGGGCCAGGGACACAAATCCTCGTATGCGTCGGTTGCTGCGGAGCTCGGGTTGTCGGTGCCCGAGGTGACCTACCGCCTCCAAGCCATGCGCCGTGAATTTCGCGCCATCGTTCTCCTGACATTGCGAGAGGTCACGACCAGCGACGAGGAGTTTCGCAGCGAGGCCCGACATGTCCTCGGGGTCGAGCTGTGACGATCCCCAAGGTCGAAGACGCGGCGCCGTCGGGGTCGAGGAAGGCGCGCGCGCGATGGCGGTGGGACGAGCTCGGCGCGCTGCCGACCGCGGCGGAGCGCGAGCTCTTCGCGGACCGCTTTCGCATCGAGCGCGAGGCGGGCATCGGTGCGACGGGCGTCGTCTACCGCGCCCTCGACGAGCGAACCGGCGCCGCCGTGGCGCTCAAGATCCTGCGCGGCGCGGACGAGGAGCGCTTTCGGGTGGAGGCGCGCGCCCTCGAGGAGCTCTCGCACCCGGCCATCGTGGGCTATGTGGCGCACGGCATTTCGCGCGACGGCGAGCCGTACCTGGCCATGCATTGGGTCGAAGGGGAGAGCCTCCGGGACCGGCTGGAGCGCGGACCGCTCGACGTGGCGGAGACCATCGCCCTGGGCCGCCGCCTCGCGCAGGCGCTCGGCGCCGCGCACGCGATGGGCCTGGTGCACCGCGACGTCCAACCGCGCAATGTGCTCCTGCCCGATAAGCGCGCGGCCAAGGCGCTGTTGGTGGATTTCGGCATCGCGCGCTTCTTGAGCGCCACGCGGCTCGCGGGCCGCGAGCGGGCGCTGGGCACCCCCGGTTACATGGCGCCGGAGCAGGCGCGCGCACGCGAGGACATCGATGGGCGGGCGGATCTGTTTGCGCTCGGGTGCGTTTTGTTTCGGTGCCTCACGAACCGGGAGGCCTTCGAGGGGCCCGACGCGTTCACCGTGATCGCCAAGCTGGTGCTGCACGATCCGCCGCGGGTGAGCGAGCTTGGCGTCGACGTTCCGCCGGCGCTCGACGCGCTGGTGGCGCGGTTGCTGAACAAGGATCGCGATGGGCGGCCGGAATCGGCCACCGTGGTCGAGGCGGAGCTCGCGCTCGCGGCGCGCGATTTCGAATGGCGTCCGGGCGGGGTCCGCGGGCGCGCGCGGCATGGCTCGATTCGGTGGCCACGCCTGGCGCTCGCGGGCGCGGCGTTGTCGTTTGCGGCGTTGGTGAGCGGCACGGAGGCGCCACGGGCGGCGGGCGAGGCAGCGCGGACGGACGCTTCGAACGCGACGGCGGCGAAGGTGGGTCCGAGCGCACCGCCGGTGGTGGTGACCGATGTTCCGCTGTCGCCAGCGTGCCGGGCGGACGCGGCCGCGAGCTACCGCGAAGGGCTCCAAGCGATGCGCGAGGCGACGTGGGAGCGGGCGCACCGCGCGTTCGAAAGGGCGGTGGAGCGCGATCCCGGGTGCCCGGAGGTCGCGGTGCGTCTGACGATGACCGCGGAGTGGTACTGGCCCATCATCCGGCAACGCGAGCACCTGCGCCGCGCGCTCGGCTTGCGCGGGGCGATGCGGGAGCGCGAGCGCATCCTGCTCGACATGATGACCGCCCTGGTGGCGTCCGACGTTCCCGATCGGGCCGCGGCCGCGCGCGTCGTGAACGAAGGGCTCCCGCGGTTCCCCAACGACGCCGAGATGAACTACGTGGCGGCGGCCGCGAACCTCGCGAACGCCTCGGACTCCGCCGAGGCGGTGCGAAGCTTGACCTTGGCGCAGCGCGCGACCGAGCTGGACCCGCTCTACGCGGACGCGTGGCAAATGCAGGGGCGCATTTTGGCCCTGCTCGGACGAACGGGCGACCTTTTGTCGGCGCTCGATCGGTGCATCCAAGTCGCCCCCGGCGCAGGGGACTGCCTGCGCGACCGCATCGTCGTGCTGCGGCAGCGCGGCCAGTGCCGGGAGGCGGTGGCGGAGGCGCGCCGCTGGATCGCGCGCGATCCCACGACGGCGCTGGCCTACCGGCATTTGGCGGCGTCGCTGGCGGCCGAGGGCGCGCCGCGCGACACCATCCTGGAGGCGCTCTCGCTGCGGTGGAACCAGCACGCGCCCGAGGAGCGCGCGGTCGCCAGCCTGCACGACCGGGTCAAGCTCGCCGTATGGACCGGCGACTTCGCCGAGGCGCTTCGCCTGATCGATCAGCTCGAGCAATCCGTTGCCGGCGCAACGAACTCCGAGCCGCACGTGCGGGCCGCGTTGATGCGGGTCGAGACCTTGACGGAGCTCGGGCGCGGCGCCGAGGCCGCGCGCATCGCCGAACGCGTGCTGCAGCAGCGCGACGTCTGGACGAACAGCCACGTGAGCTTCGACCGCCATGAGTCGGGCGCCGACTACTACGAGCCGGTGATGCTCGCCTCCGCCCTCGGTCGCGGCCGCATCACCACGGCCACCTGGAACGAGGCGAGCGACACCTGGGAGCGGGCCGCACAGATGACGCCCTTCGAGCGATGGGCGCTGCGCTGGGGGAGCGCGGCCGGGGGCGGCATCGACGTGCACCACGCCGTGCGGCTCGCGCCGGCCGCGGACTCGGCCAAGATGGAGCCCTTTGGCTACGCAGCCGCCCACATTGGGCTCATCGAAGCCTACGAGGGTCGCCTCTACTTGGAGGCCCGCGATCCGGCGCGCGCGCTCGCGCCATTGCAGTCGGCCGCACAAAGCTGCCAAGGGCTCGAGCAGCCCTTCTTGCACGCCCGCACCCACCTCTGGCTCGGCCTCGCCAAAGAACGAACCGGCAACCCTCGAGGCGCCTGCGACGCCTACCGCGTGGTGCTCGAACGCTGGGGCACCCCCCGCGGGAGCGCGCCCGACGCCACCTCCGTCACCTGGCGCGAGGCCGCCGCGCGAAGCCGCGCCTTGGGTTGCCCGTCCGAGGGCAGGCCTGCCGAATAAAAAAGCGCGCCAGGCAACCACGATTCCGAAGCGCTCTTCGTAAGGGTCATCGAGGAGACGTTTTTCATGCGGAAAGTTTCGACCGTCCTGGTGGCGTGCCTGCTCGGCGCCTGCGCAGGCGAACATGCAGGCACCCGTACGAGCCACGACGCGCGTGCGGATCACGAAGCCCGTTCGACCATCGCCCCTGGGCACACGAACGAATCGAGCGCGCGGCGCGGCGCCATCGACGGGTCGAGCGCATGGCGCGTCGTCATCGACGGGGAGCCGGAGCTCGCCTTTCCCAAGGTGGTCACCACCGAGCACTCGGAGGTCAAGCTGACATTCAGCCCCGACGGCCGCCGCATGCTCTGGGGCAGCACCGATCGGACCGGCGGTGCCGGCGCCTGGGACATCTGGGAGGTCGTTCGCGAAGGCCAAGGCTGGTCCCCACCCCACCCCGTGCCGTTCAACTCGGCGGGGAATGACTTCGATCCCTCGTTTGCCCCCGACGGCTCCGGCGTTTACTTTTTCTCCAATCGCCCCCAAGGTCTGGGCGGCGACGACGTGTACTTCGTATCCTTCCGCGACGGAACGTACGGCGAGCCCGCGAACCTCGGCCCCCATGTCAACTCGGCCGGCGATGAGTGGGGCCCGGTGGTCGCGCCCGACGGGCAGCACCTCCTCTTCGCCAGCGACGGCCGCGGTGGAAGCGGCAAGCACGACCTTTTTTGGTCCGCGCGCCGCGACCGCGGTTGGGCGCCCGCCGAAAACCTCGGCCCCGACATCAACTCCGAGCGCGACGACTTCGACGCCGCCTTTCTCCACGACGGCCGCACCCTCGTCTTCGCCTCCGAGCGCCGCGGCGACGATCGCGTCGACCTCTACACCAGCGTACCCTCCGGCGGCCGCTACCAGGCCCCCACGTGGCTGGGCGCCACCGTCAACTCGGACACGACATGGGACTTTGGCGCCGCGATCGACCCGCGCGAACCGGGCGTTTTCTACTACAACAGCCAGCGGCCGCCGAACACCTTGGGCCGGAGCGACATCTACCGCGTGCGCTACCACCTCGCGCCCCCGTAACCGCGACCCCCTTCCGCGCCCGCCATTTGACATAGCGAACGCCCGTCATACAATAACCCATGCGCTACCCGACGGGACATCGGCAACGTTCGCGCGACCGCATCATCGAGGCCGCGGCCAGCCTCTTTCGCTCCCGTGGCATCTCCAACACGGGCATCGACGCGGTGATGGCCTCCGTCGGCCTCACGGCGGGCGGCTTCTACGCGCACTTCAAATCGAAGCAGGATCTCATCGGCGAGGTCGTCCGAAAGGCCTTCGCCGAGGGCGAAGGTCGATTGACGTGCAACGAAGAAGACGACCGCGCGTGGCTGGAGACGGTGCTCCGGCGCTATATGAGCCGCTCGCACCGCGACCACCCCGACGAGGGCTGTCCCATGACCACCTTGCTCACGGAGCTGCCCCACGTGCACGACGTGGTGCAGCCCATCGTCGTCGAGCAGGTGAGCAGCTACGCCGAGCTGCTCGAAAAGAGGCTCGCCAAAGGCGCGAGCAACGCGCGGCAGCGGGCGCTCGCCATCATCGCCCTCATGGTCGGAGCCGTCGCGCTCGCGCGGGTCCTTCGCGGCAGCAAATTGTCCGACGAGATCCTGATGGCCGCCCGCACCGTCGGCGTCTCCTTGGCCGATCGTTAGCCGCGACCCGCGCGCAGCTTCGCGTCGAGGCTGAACGGTCCCGCGCCGCGGCAGGCCAGGTAGAGGTACGCGAAGCAGTACATCACGGCCAGCTCCCCTTTGTTCACCACGGGAAAGAAGGCTCCGCCCATTTGGAACTTCCAATGGAATTGCATGTAGGCCACCGCCATCATCCCGCTCGCCAAAAAGGCCGCCCACGATGTGAAGAGCCCCACGGCGATGGCGAGACCGGTCGTAAGCTCGATGATCCCTCCGATCCACAGCTGCGATCCGACCGGCACCGCATGGTCGGCCAAAATCCCCAGGACCTTCTGCATCCCGTGCATCGCGAACATGAGCCCATAGATCACGCGCAGCACGAAGAACACCCGCTCCGAATACGGTGCAAGCACCCGCTGGATCATGACGCCACCTCTGGGTTGAAGGTCGAGCGCGGACGAGCCGCGCGCCTCCGGTTGAAAGTCGGGCGCGGCCCAGCCGCGCGCCTCCGCGTTGAAGAGGAAGGCGCGGACGAGCCGCGCCGATTCAGGCCGAGAGCTTCTGCTTCAGAATTTCCGTGACCAACTTGGGGTTCGCGCGCCCGCCGGTGGCCTTCATCGTCAAACCCACCAGCGCCCCGAGCACATTGGCGTTGCCCGCGCGGTAGCGCCCCACCGCATCGGCGTTCTGCGCGAGCACCGCTTCGACCGCCGATTCGACCTGACCGCGATCGCCGATTTGCCGCATCCCCCGGCGCTCGACGATGACCCGCGGTGAGCCCTCGCCGTCGAACATGGCGACGAGAACGTCTTTGGCGAGCTTGGTCGACAAGGTGCCGTCTTGCACCAACGCGAGCAGCTCGGCCACCGCGTCGCCCTCGAACGGAGGACGCTCCAGATCGCGCCCGCGCAGCTCGCCGAGCACGTCGTTCGTCAAGAGCGACGCCACCGCCTTCGCCTTCGCGCCCTTGCCGATCGCCGCATCGAAGATCCCCCGCAGCACCGGCGATGCGTCCAATGTCGACGCCTCGTCCTCCGTCAGCGCGTGCGCCTCCACCAGCGCCTTGGCGCCCTCGGACAAGGTGACCTTCGCCTCCGCGCGCGCCGGGGCCGCGCCACCCGCTTTGGCCGCCGAGGGCGATGCCGCGCGCGCTTCCTTCTTGGGCGCCCCCGCGCCCGCCGCCTTGGCCTCCACCGCCTTGGCCCACGAGTCCTTGAGCGACACCGTGCGATTGAACACCGGCGCGCCCGGCTTGGAGTCGGAGTCGACCAGGAAGAACCCCAGCCGCTCGAACTGGAACCGATCCCCCGCCGCCGCCGACTTCAAGCTTGGTTCGACCTTGGCCGTCACCACGGTCAACGAAGCCGGGTTGAGCTCCTCCTTGAAGTCCACCCCCGCCCCGCCGGGGAACTCCGTCGAGAACAGCCGATCGTAGAGCCGCACCTCCGCGTCGAGCGCGTGCGCGGCGCTCACCCAGTGAATCGTCCCATCGATCTTCGTTCCCTTTGGCGCCACCCCACCGCGGGTCGCGGGATCGTAGGAACAGATCAGCTCCTTCACCTGCCCCGCCGCGTCCTTGATCACCTCCGTGCACGTCACGATGTACCCGTGCCGCAGGCGCACCGAGCGACCGGGCGCGAGCCGGTAAAAGTCCTTGGGCGGCTCCTCCATGAAGTCATCGCGATCGATGTAGAGCTCGCCCGAAAAGGGGATCTTGCGCGACCCCTCTTTTGGAATGTCGTGCGGCCAATACGGCCCATCGAGCTCCTCCACCTCGCCGTCGGGCCAATTGGCGATGGTCACCTTCAATGGGTGGAGCACGGCGAGCACGCGCGGCGAGCGCGGATTCAAATCTTCGCGCACCGTGTGCTCAAGCAGGGCCACGTCGACGGTGCTGATGTTGCGCGCCACCCCGACCCGGCCGCAGAAGTCGCGGATGGCCTCGGGGGTGTAGCCGCGGCGGCGCATGCCGGCGAGGGTGGGCATGCGCGGATCGTCCCAGCCGCGAACGTGCCCCTCGCCCACCAGCTGGAGCAGCTTGCGCTTGCTCATCACCGTGTAGGTCAAATTGAGCCGCGCAAACTCCGTTTGCTTCGGCACCCACGGCATCTCGGTCGCCTGGACCACCCAGTCGTAGAGCTCGCGCGCGCTCTCGAACTCCAGGGTGCAGATGGAGTGCGTGATGCGCTCCATGGAGTCGGACAGGCAGTGCGCGAAATCGTAGAGCGGGTAGATGCACCAGCTGTCGCCCGTGCGGTAATGGTGCGCGTGCTTGATGCGATAAATGGGCGGATCGCGCATCTTCATGTTGGGCGACGTCATGTCGATCTTCGCCCGCAGGACGCACGCCCCCTCCGGGAACTCGCCCTTTCGCATCCGGCGGAAGCGATCGAGGTTCTCCTCCACCGAGCGATCGCGGTAGGGGCTCTCCTTGCCCGGCTGCCCCACGATGCCCCGGTACTCGGCCATCTGCTCCTCGGAGAGATCGCAGACATAGGCGCGGCCCAGACGGATGAGTTTCTCGCCGAGCTCGTAGAGGCGCTCGTAGTAGTCGGAGGCGTAGAACATGTTCTCGCCCCACTCGAAGCCCAGCCACCGCACGTCCCGCTGAATCGCCTCGACATACTCCGGATCCTCGGTGGTCGGATTCGTATCGTCCATGCGGAGGTGGCAGACCCCGCCGAACTCCTGGGCCACGCCGAAGTTCAGACAGATCGATTTCGCATGACCGATATGAAGGTACCCGTTCGGCTCCGGCGGAAAGCGGGTAGCGACCCGACCGCCGTATTTGTTCGCGGCGAGGTCCGCGGACACTTTGTCGCGGATGAAGTCGCTCGGCTTGGTTTCACCCATCCTGGCTATCTACCACAGCCTCCCTCAGGCGTGGAGGTAGCACCGCCACGTTCCTCGGCGCCCCCGGATCCGATAACCTCATGCCGCTCGCCGGGGCACCATCCGCATACGACGGCGGGAACTGCGGCTCGAGCATCGCGGCGTCGACGGAGCGGATCTCGCCCTCGGTGAAGCCCTTGAACGCCGTCATCCTGTGCGGGTTGACCAACGAGAGCTCGTAGAGCGTTTCGTAGGCCGCGAAGACCTCCGGGTTCGTCTTCAGATCGGCGTACGCCCGGCCCACGGCCGCCGGGTATTGCGCCTTGGCGTCCGCGACCAGCTCGGCGATGCGCGCGCTCGTCTGGGCCTCGAAGAGCGCCACCCGCTGATGGCCCTCTTCCTCGATGTACGCCTTGGCCCGCTCCAGGCGCGCGGCGATGGTGTGGAAGACCTGCTGCGAGACCTCCGGCAAGAGGCTCACGTTGCGCATCAGCGCCAGCTCGATGCCGATGCCCCAGCGCTGCGTCTCCGCCTCGAGCTCGCGCTGCAGCCGCTCATTGAGCTCGGTGCGGTCGCATAGGATCTGCTTGAAGTCGCGGTTGCCCAAGATCGAAATCACCGCGTGCGAGACGACGTTTCGCATCGAGCGGTCCCAGTCCGCCACGTCGAAGGTGACCTTCACCGGATCCGTGATGCGGAACTCGAGGAAGACGTCCACCACCACCGTGGTCCCCCGCGCGTCGTTCACGCGGATGTTGGTGATGTCCCGAAAGTCGCGCCGCAAGGAGACGGGGATCACGTTCACGAACGGGAGCGCGCGGGCGACGAGCCAGTGCCAGCCCGGCTTGGTGATCACGTCGGTGAGCTTCCCGAAGCGGGTGACCAGCGCCACCTCCTCGTCCTCCACCTCGACCCGAAGGCGCCGCACGAGGGTGCGGAGAATCGGCACCAGCGCAAAGCCTGCCGCGAGACCTGCGAAAAGCATCCACTTGTCGTTCATCATGTGCTCCGGAAGTAATAGGCGCGCGATTGAGCGAGGACTTCGGCCTTTCGGCGCTGCACGTAGAGCGCCAAGGTGCTGCTCTTGCGCAGCTCCTCGAGGTAGGTGGCCAGGGTTCGGATCTCGCGCTCGGCGGCCAGGGCGCGCGCGCGGGCGATGTCGACCCCGCGCTCGGCCGCGAGGATATGGCGCTGGCAATCGGCCTCCGCCCGGGCGTACTCCTCGTCGGCCTCCGCCTTGGCGTTCATGACCGCGTTGAGCGCGTCGACCAGCTCGTCGGGCGGGAGAATGTCCGTGAGGTCCACCGCGTTGAACTTCACGCCATAGCGCTCGCCCACTTGATCGCGGCAGAACGCTTCGATGCGGCGATTGAGCTCGTGGCGCTCGCGGCGGATGAGCGCGTACGAACCTTCGTGGGGCGCCTCGGGTTGCGATTCACGCGGGTCGCGCGAGTCCCTCGAATCGCGCGCGGTCCTTCCGAAGTTGGCGATCTCGTTTCGGAGCAGGCACGTGAAGAGCCGGGTGATGTGCTCCAGCGGCGCCTTCATGCCGAAGAGGAAGGCGTAGATTTGCTCTTTGTCGGGGGCGTAGCGCAGGATGGAGTCGAAGCGGAGAACGGTGCCGTCTTCCGCCATGGCCATGCGCCCGCCGTCCTCGCCGGAGAGATCGAGGTTCTGCTCCATGATGGCCACCGTGTGCACCTTCTGCCACGGCCACTTGAAGTGCAGACCCGGCTCGAAGAGGCGGAGCGCTTTACCATCCTTGCCCTTCATGACCGCCGCGCCAAAGCTCGTTAGAACGGCGAGGTAGCCCTGCTCCACCCGAAACCACGCGCGGTACCCCAGCACGCCGAGGTACACGGCGAGCCCTCCCAAGAAACCCACGACGAATGACGTGCTCATTTCCCCCATCCCATCCTTGAATTCAATCTGCCAAAAATGGCGCGGCCGCTCCGTGAGCCGCTAAAACCGATCGGTGCCCGTTCGGCCGACGGGTGGAAACCATCCGGCCTCGATGCCCTTGCCCTTGCGCCGGCCAAGCCTGCGAACCTGTCCACCTTGGCGCTGGTACGCCTCGACCAGGCCGCGATTGACCTCGACCACGTCGGCGTTGAACTCGTGCTGCGCTTCGCTGACCGGGGGAAGCGCCGCGACCTTCTCCGCCGAGTCGACGATGGTTCCATGTGGAACGAAGCGCCCAGCGGGCACCTCGACCCCCACCACCACGGCGCCGATGCCGATGAAGCAATCCGGCCCCACCACCGAGTCGTGCACCACCGCCTTGAACCCGACGAACGTATGATCGCCCACGAAGCACGGACCGTGCACCAAGGCGTCGTGCGCGATGGATACGTTCTTGCCGACATAGACCGCCCAGTCCGCGCCATCGACCCGAACGAACTTGTCCTTGAGCGCGTGAATGACCACGCCATCTTGGATGTTCGTATTGGCCCCGATGAAGAACGGCGCACCTTCGTCCGCGCGCACCGAGCTGCCGGCCGCCACGTGAACGTGCTCCTCCATCACGATGCGCCCGACCACGTTGGCTTGCTTGTGCACATAGCTGCTCTTGGCCCTGCGCACACTGCTGCGGATGTTCGAGAGCCACTTCTGAAACTCGGGCCCGCTCGGAATCGGGTGCGCGCCCGTTCGCGCGGCGATCGGATGGGCGCCCACCACCGCGCGCAGGTTCGGGTTTCCCACCCGCACCGCATGCGCCTTTGCGGCGCGCTCACCCCTGCGCAGCGCATGATCGAGCCACGCGATTGCGAGGCCCGAGACCAGGCCCATCATCAGGTGCCCGCTCACCGTACCGACGCACGTCACCACGAAGGCGGCGGCCAGCATCTTGTCCGTGCGGGCGAGGTGCACGAGCACCCCCACCTCGATGAGGCGAACCCCCACCACGCAGAGCAGCCCCGCCAGCGCGGCCAGCGGAATCTGCGCGATGTAGGGGCTCAGATACAGAACGCAGCCCGCGAGGACCAGGCCGTGCGTGATGGCCGAAATGCGCGTCTTGGCGCCGCTCTGCACATTCACGCCCGAGCGCACGATCACCCCCGTGACGGGCATGCCGGACATGAGGCCCACCGACAGGTTGGCCAGGCCTTGCCCGAACAACTCCAAGTTTGGATTGTGCAGCTTGGTGGCCCCGGCCATGCGATCGACGGCGCGCGCCGAGAGGAGCGACTCGACCCCCGCGAGGAGCGCCAGCGGCAATGTCTTGACGAGCAGGTCGAGCCATTTGTCCTCCTCGATGCCGGGAATGGACGGGCTCGGAAACGTCGAGGGAATTACCCCCACGCGCGTGATATCCCACTTGACGTAAACGGATACGAAGGTGACCAGGGCAATGCCCACCAGCGCGGCCGGAAATCGCTTGAACCGTTTCGCCGTCGTCACCAAGAACGCCACGAAGAGTCCGCACACCACGGCGATCCACTGAACGTCGTGCAGCCACTCGGGCCGGTGCATCATCTGCGCGATCTGCGCGACCGTGTAGTCGGACCCGAGGAGCACCGGGATCTGCGCGTCGAGGAGCTTGACCCCGACGCCGGTGGTGAAGCCGGCCAGCACCGCCTCGGGCACGTACTCCGCGAGCTTCCCTGCGCGCAGCGCCGAGAGCACCAGCAGCACCACGCCGATGATCAAGGTGGCCGCCGCCACGCCCATCGGACCGAACTCCGTGGCCAGGGCGAGCACCATCATGCTCAACGCGGCGGCCGGCCCCGTCACCTGCATGGGCGATCCGCCAAAGGTGGCGGCGACGACCCCGCCGAGCGAGCCCGCGATGAGACCGGCGATCGGCGGCAATCCGCTCACGACGGCGAGCGCCAAGTTGAGCGGCAGCGCGACGGCGGCCACCGTGACCCCCGCCAGCATGTCGCCGCCGCGGCTCTTCGAGCGAATCACCTCTTTCCACGTCGAGGCCCACTCGATCATCATCTGTTTCTGGCCCGCCAGGATCGATGTCAGCGGGCTCTCCGCGCGTCGGTTCGAGTAAGGTGCGCGCGCGCTTCGATCGCTCGTTCCATTTGCCGAATGCATGGCCGTATCCCGTTTTCCTATTCCGTTCCCGTTCGTCCGACGGATGGACCGCTCTCGGGTGAGCGCCGGTATCGAGCAGCTCACGAGGCAGATGGTTTGTTATGTGAGTCGATGGACGCGGAGACGGCGGCGAATGGGCCGTATCGCGCACAGGGGTATGCCTACGTTCGATGCTCGGACGTTCCTCCGAACCACCACGAACGTGTAGACGCGACTACGCTCGCCGTGCTCGTGGAGGCGGAGACGTTTCGTCGGCGTCCGGATCACTCACGGGCCGCTCGCAATCGGGTCGTTCCCACACCACGGCGAGGCTCTCCTCGGAGATCTCGAAGACCGTGCGCGGCGCATCGGCGACCGGATCGTCGTCCTGCTCCTCTTCGTCCATCCACCCGGCCGTTCCATCGCCCGCAGGCCCCACGGTGTCGAAATCGGAGCCGACATCGCGTGCACTCTGCACGAACATGGAATCGCGGGTCGAGCGCGTCCCTTCGGGGCTCGACGTCGCCCACCACGCGGCCATCGAAGCGCCCGACGCCGACAGCGCCAGCACGAACGCAAGGAACGCAGAGAGGGCGCGGAGCAGCGCGTGCGGCCTTTTGTGGGCGGTGCGATTCACGGCGGTCTTCGCCTACCATGACCTGCCGCGTTACCCGATTCCAGTTTTTATCACGGTCCGGGTTGCATAAATAAAATCGTTACTTCTCGACATCGCATTTCGTCGTCGCATCCGACGAACGATGTCCGGTTCGAAGCAACGGCCACCCGCCCTCGGTCATCCGCTCGCGCACGCGATGGCGGCATAACCGATTACCGTAGGCGGATGGCCCCAGGCCTCGCGTCGCGTAGGCCGCTCAGAGCCCCATCAATTTTGCGACGTAATACCGCAACGTCTCCGTGGTGCCGCCACCAATACGAAACAGACGCTGGTCGCGCCATACGCGCGCAATATCGTATTCTTCGATGTAGCCCGCGCCGCCGTGGAACTGCAGGCACTCGTCGGCGATCTCGCTGAGGACGTCGCCCGCGAAGATCTTGGCCATCGAGATCGTCTTCACGGTCTCGAAGCTCACTTGATCTTTTTTGACGTACTTGTCCTCGTTGTACTCCCCCGCTCCCTTGTACGAGAGCGCGCGCGCCGCCTCGAGCTTGGCGGTCAGATCGACGAACTTGTGCTGCCAGTACTCCCGTTTGATGATCGGTTTGCCGAACGCCTTGCGCTCGCGCCCATATTCGATCGATTGGTCGATGGTCAGCTGCGCGCCGGCCAGCCCGCTGGTGCATGCGATGATGCGCTCGGATTGGAAATTCTGCATCAGGTACATGAACCCCGAGTTCTCCTCGCCCAGGAGGTAGCGCTTGGGGACGCGCATGTCTTCGAAGGCCAGCTCCGCGGTGTCGCTGGAGTGATTGCCGATCTTCTTCAGCTTCTTGGCGACCGAGAACCCTTTGGTCTTGGTGGGCACCAAAAAGAAGCTGCACCCGTGCGCGCCTTGATCGGGCGCCGTCTTCACCAGCAGGGTGATGAAGTCCGCGCGGGTGCCGTTGGTGATGAAGGTCTTGGCGCCGTTGATGATGTAATCGTCGCCGTCTTTTTTGGCCCAGGTTTGAATGCCCGCCACATCGCTCCCGGCGTTCGGCTCCGAGACGCCCAGCGCAGCGATTTTCTGCCCCTGGATCGCGGGGTGCAGGAACTCGTCGATTTGCTCCTTCGTGCCCAGATCGGCGATGACCGGTGTGGCCATGTCCGCCTGAACGAGCAGAGCCATGGTGACCCCGCTCATGCGCGAGCGCACCAGCTCTTCGCTCTTGGCCACGGCGAACCAATAATCGCCGCCCAAACCACCCGCTTCTTCGGGGTAGTGCGCACCAAAAATTCCGAGCTCGCCCGCGCGCTTGAACACGTCGTTCGGGAAATCCTCCGCGCGCTCCCACTCTTCCGCGTAAGGAGCGAGCTCCTTCTCGGCGAATTGGCGAACGGTTCGACGGAAGTGCTCGTGTTCTTCGCGGAAAGGACTGGGCATCGCGCTATCTCCTCGGTATACGAAAGATTCGTACACGAAATAATTACGAACGCAAGCCAGTCCGTTGATGATATGCCCTACGCCATGGGAACCGTAGCAGTCACGGGGGCAACGGGTTTCATTGGCAGTGCCGTGGTGCGTCATCTGCTCGCGGCCAAGCGCGACGTTCGCGCCATCATCGAGCCGGGGGCCAACACGAAGAACCTCGACGATTTGAATGTCGAGCGCATCACGTGCGACGTCACCGACGCCAAGCGCATGCAAAAAGCGCTATCGGGGTGTGAGTCGCTCTATCACCTGGCGGCCATCTACCGCATTTGGCTGGAGGATCCGACGCCGATCTGGCGGGTCAATGTGGAAGGCACATCGGCCACCTTGCTGGCGGCAAAGAACGCCGGGGTTCGGCGGGTGGTGTACACGAGCTCCATCGCCGCCATCGGCCTGGTCGAAGGGGGCGAGGCCGACGAGACGTGCCGCTTCAATCTGTTCGACGGCAACGACTACATCATGACGAAGTGGCTGAGCGAGCGCGTCGCCCTCAGCTTTGCCGACGCGGGCATGTCCTTGGTGGTGGTGAATCCTGCGTTTCCGTTCGGGCCGCGCGACATCGCGCCCACGCCCACCGGCAAGATCATTCTGTCGATCTTGCGGGGCGAGTTCCCAGCGATTCCGCCCGGCGGCATTTGCACCATCGATGTCGACGACTGCGCGATGGGTCACGTGCTGGCGGAGGAAAAAGGGCGCGCGGGCGAGCGCTACATCCTCGGCAACGAGAACGTGACCTTGAAAGAGCTGTACGCCATCGTCGCGCGGATCGCGGGGGTGAAGACGCCGTGGCTGCAGGTGCCGGCCTCCGTGGCCGTGAGCGTGGCGCTCGGCATGGAGCTCTGGGCCGATCGTGTGACCCACAAAGAGCCGAGCGCCACCTACCGCGCGGCGCGCTACGCGATGAAGAACGTGTTCTTCCGCTGCGACAAGGCGAAGAACGAGCTGGGCATGCCCACGCGCCCCCTCGCCGAGAGCGTGCGGCGCGCGGTCGATTGGTTCCGCGAAGAGGGCGTGATCGAGGCAAAATCGTAGCTGCTCGTAGCTACGAAGCTTTCGAGAGGAGTGCACGTTGGGGCGGCGACGATCGCTCGACCCCACACGCAGTCGCGCAGCGCGCGGGCGCGCGACGATCGCTCGACCCCACGCGCATTCGGGCGGGTGACGATCGCTCGACCCCACGCGCATTCGGGCGGGCGACGATCGCTCGACCCCACGCGCGTTCCGGATGACACCGAGCATTCGACGCCACGCGCGCGCGGGTGACGATCGCTCGACCCCACGCGCATTCGGGCGGGCGACGATCGCTCGACCCCACGCGCATTCGGGCGGGCGACGATCGCTCGACCCCACGCGCGTTCCGGATGACACCGAGCATTCGACGCCACGCGCGCGCGGGCGACGATCGCTCGACCCCGCACGCAGTCGCGCAGCGCCAATCGCCGACCCTGCACGCAGTCGCCACGCGCGCGCGGGCGCCGATCGTTCGACGCCACGCGCGTTCCGGTCCCGTCTCGGAGCTACCGCGTTGCGCGGCTCTTGCCGCGGGCGGGCGGCGGCACTTTGCGCGAAGCCTTCGGCGACTTGGGTGCGGTTCGTGCGGCTTTGGCGGGGGCGTGGTTGCGCCCGCCGTTGCGCGCGCTCGCGCCGTTCTTCGCGGCGGCGCCGTTCTTGGCGGCGGCGGCGCCCTTTTTTGCGCTGGCGCCGTTCTTGGCGGCGGCGGCGCCCTTTTTTGCGCTGGCGCCCTTCTTCGCGGGGGCGACGGCGCCCTTCTTCGGCGTGGGTGCTTTGCCCGCCCGAGCCTTGACGCTGGCCGGCAGCTTGGCGGGGGCCTTCCTCGCCGGCTTTGCGCCCTTCTTCGCGGCCTTTGTGACCTTCGGCGCGCCTTTGGTGGCCTTGGCGACGGCGGGGGCCTTCGCCGCCTTGCCGTTTTTGCCGCGGGTCGCGCGGGTCGCGCGCGTTGCCGCGGCGGTGGTCTTCGCCTTCGCCTTTGCCGGCTTGGCCTTCTTCTTCGGCGCCTTTGCGACCTTGCCGATGACCCGCTTCGCCGGGCGCGCGGCGCCGCCGACGCCGTTCAAGCGCGGGCGGGAGATGCCTTCGCGCTGACCTTCGCGCGCTTCGAGCGCGGTGCGCACTTTTTCGTCGAGCTCACCGAAGTCGAAGGGCTTGTCGATGTACGCGTCGGCGCCGTAGAGCGGGCTGGTGAGCTGATTGAGGTTCTCGCCGATGCCCGTCAGCATCAACACGCCCGTGTGGGCCAAGGAGACGTCTTCGCGGATCTTGCGACAGACCTCCCAACCGCTCATGCCGGGCATCATCACGTCGAGCACGACCAAATCCGGCAGGTGCTCTTGCGCGAGCGACCACGCTTGTTCACCGTCGGAGGCCTCGATGACCTCGATGGTGGGATTTTTCATGGTGCGAAGATGACGTGCGACCAACTCGAGCATGGACGGCTCGTCGTCAGCGACGAGCACGAGAGGCGTCGGAAGAGACATGGGGCGCATTTTCGGGCCTCGCGCGCGGATCCGTCAATACCGTTGGAGTATTCACGGTGCAAATCGCACACCGACGTCTGCGGCAGGAACCCTCGCGCTGCGTGGACCTACGGTTCGTCCCGGAACTTGGTGGGGACCCGCGTGGTGGATTCCACCAGCTCCCGCGAGGACTGCACGTACTTCACGATGGTCGGCATGTGACCCTTCGTGAGCTTGAGTTTGTTCTGCATCATCGCCTTGATCGGGTCGATCTCTTTCTTGATGACCTGCTTCCAGCGCGCATAATCGGCCACGATCACGAAGGCGGCCTTGTCGGCTTCTTCCCGCGAAACGAGCTTGCAATCGCGACACTCGCCGCCGTGCACGTCCAGCCACATACCCTGGTCTTCCGGTATCCCGAGCGACGGATCCGCTTTGACGACCATCGCAACGACGCCGTGCGTCCAGTCTTTGCCGGCGATCTTGTAGGCAGGGTTCGAATTGATCGCGTCCTTGTACGCGCGCGTCCACTCATCGGAAGGGAAGTCGTTGGCCATGGGTGTTATCAGGCTACACTGAAACCCGAGCGTTCCGCCATGTCAGCTTCCACACCTCCGCCGCCCCGCACGCCATCGGTGCTCCCGTTTCCCCCGAAGGTTTACGAGCGCGGCAACAAACGACTCGATGAGGTGCTCGATTTCGTCGCCTTCAGCGCGCGCCCCATGCCGCTCGTCACCTTGCTCGACGAGGCCCCGCGCCGCATCGTCGACATCCTCGGCTGCGACGTGTGCTCGCTCTACCTGGTCGAGGGCGAGAACAAGCTCGTCATGCGCGGCAACGTGGGCTTCTCCCGCAGCGCGCTCGGTCAGATCCGGCTCAACGTGGGCGAGGGCATCACGGGGCAAGCCGTCGAGTACCTGCGGCCCATCATCTCGGACCACGCCGAGACGCATGCATCGTACAAGTATTTCCCGGGCCTGGAGGAGGAGCGCTTCCCCGTCTTTCTGGCGGTGCCCATCCTGGGCAAACAGGGCCCGGTGGGCGCCATCGCCGTGCAGCGCGAGGCCACGCCCTTCTCGGATCCCGACGTGGAGCTCCTCAGCGTGCTCGGCGCGCTCATCTCGGCGGGCATCCGCCACGCGGAGCTGATCGACACCCAACGCGAGCGCAGCTCCTTCGCGCGCCGCGCCGGGGGAGGCACGCGCAAGGTCACCTTGCCCGGCCGTCCGCTGGTCCCCGGCACCGCGCTCGGCGCCATCGCAGCACCGCGCAGGCCGCCGCAGCGCCCGAGCAATGTGCCCAGGGCCGCGGGCGAGCAAGAGCAAGACGTCCGCCTGTTGAAGGTGGCGTTCGACGTGGCCCAAAAAGCCATTCTGGCGCTGAACGAGCGCGCCAAAGGGCTGGCCAAGGTCGGCAAAGAAGCGGCGTTCCTCGGCACCTATGTCGAGATCCTCGGCGACATGCGCTTTCGCGAGCTGGCGCTGGAGCTCACCGCCACCGGGGTGGGCATCCCCTCGGCGCTGGGCCGGGTCGCGCGCGAGGCCACCCGCACCGCGGTGAGCATCTCGCGCGATCCGTTCCTCGAGGAGCGGGCCCGCGACGTGGAAGATCTCTGCGACGCGCTGAGCATGCTCGCGGCCACCGACAAGCGCGCGGAGCTACCCTCCAAGGCGGTGCTCGTGGGAGACGGCCTCAGCGTGTTCGACCTGCTCATCTCCGCCCGCGCCCAGCCGTGCGGCATCGCCTTGAGCGAGCGCGCCACCAGCCCCCGAACCCGCATTCTGCTCGAGCTCTTGGGCGTTCCGGCCATCGTGGACGTTCAGGGGCTATTCCGCTGGTCGTCCGATGGAGACATCGCCCTCATCGACGCCGACCACGGTCTTTTGGTCATCAACCCCTCCAAGAGCGAGATCGCCGCCATCCGGCACGCCCGATCGCGGGATCGGTAGGCAAACGCGGGCGCCTGCCGGCTCGCATCGGTCGGTGTTGCGGGCGCCTGCCGGCTCGAAGGGGAAGCGTGGCCCGTGCCGATTGCACGGGACCCAAAGCTATCCGCGTGTATCGTGTTTGTTCGGAGTGCTCTCTGTGACCTCGCCGTCGCATCCGGAAAGCGAACACCAAAGCCTACCTCCGCCTGCTCCGGGGGGAAAAGCCGAGGAACGAGACAGCATCACCGAGGTGCGCGGCACGGTCGCGCGCTTCGAGATGTCCTACAGCCTCAGTCCCGGCGACCGCCTCACATTCGGTCCGCCGCTGCGCATGCGGCTTCCGTCCTTCGTCTACCTGGCCATCTCGTTGGTGGCGCTGGCGCTCGTCCTCATCGCGTACAGCTCGTCGTCCAACTCACGTCTCTACGTATGGCTGGTCGAAGGTGACAAAACGCGCCCGCTGAGCTCCCTAGCCTTCGCGCTCATCCTCGTCGCCAGCGCGGTCGGCACCGTCCTGCGCGCCCATATGCGCGGCGTGGTCGTCCGCCGCGACGGCCTGGAAGCCCGCTACCTCTTGGCCATGGGCATCCCCCGCATCCGCCAATGGACGTGGCCCCAAATCAGCCGCCTCATCTTGGACGAAAAAGACGTGCTGCTCGAGCTCTGGGACAACCGCTACGAACGCCTCCCCGAGGTCGCCACGCCCAAAGAGTTTCACGAGCTGCTGGAGCGTTTGGGCGCCGCCCACGGCATTCAGATCACACGGCTCACCGTGCCTCGGACATAGCCCCTTCGACCCGGCTGCGCCGCGTTCTGGCTGCACCGTGAGCTCACATCGGGAGAAGCGCTGAACTGCGCGAATCCTAAAGGTGGTCATTCGCACGAACAAATCTCGCGCCGCGCGCTTCTCTCCGTGGTGCGCGATTACCCGGAGCTCGAGCGCCTCGACAAGGCTCCGGCGCGCAGCGCCGAGGTTCTCGAGGGGCGTGCGGCGTGAGGCTCGTCGGGGCGGTCTAGAACGACCCTTCGAGGCCGATGCTCGGGACGGTGACGGGGCCGATTTCTTCGGGGGTACAGCGATCCATCATGTCGGGGGTGATGTTTCGAAGATCTCGGATGGGGCCCCGGTTGGCCGAGATCTCGCATTGGACGTTCACCTTTTCCTTGTTGAGGGTCACGTTCAGCCCCTCGAGCACGAAGGAGATGCGGCCGGTTTTGCCGATGGTCCACGCCTTTTCGAGGCGAAAATCGATGCGGAAGTAGGGGGGGAGACGCTCGCTGTTGTAGGGCGGGATGAGGAAGCCTTGCGCTTGCTTCGAGTAGGGCCTCCCCGAGTAGAAGAAGAAACGTCCCCCCACGCGCCAGCCGCTCCCGAGATCGTAGGCGCCGATCAGGTTTAGAACGTGGGTGCGATCGAACTCGCCCAGGATGGTCGACGGCTCCTCCGGGAGGAGCGCGCGAAAGCGTCGGGCGACGCCGGGTGTGGTGTCGCGGGTGGTGCGCGAGAGCGTGTAAGAGAGCCACCCGGTGAGGCGCTTGGTGAGCGAGCGCTTGATGAGGAGCTCCAAGCCATACGCCCGGCCCCGCACCCGGCGCGCGATGCACGAGCGGCCCGACGAGTCGTCGAGATCGTCCAGGTTGAACTCGTTGCCGCGCAAGCACGTGGCCGTGGCGTCGGTGAGGCCGATGAAGTTGTGGAGAAAGACGTTGGCGGTGGCCGTGAAATCGCCCGGCAGGAGCAGCTCGAACCCCTGGCTGGTCTGCACCGACGTTTGCAGCCCATCACCCAGCTTGGCGAGGCCCGCGCCGGGGACGGGAATGACCAAGCTGGGAGGCTGGTGCGACACTCCGAAGGTGGAGACCAACGTGAACTTCGGGGTCATCCCGAGCCGGACCGCGAGGCGCGGATCGACGCCGAGCTCCCGGGCGTTGCGGTTGGCCTGGAGCTGCTGGCGCTCGGCGGAGGAGAGCACGCCAGGGCGATCGAGCTGGTGTGAGGTGAAGAGATCCGCGCGCAAGCCGGTGACCACTTCGACGCGGGGGCCGAGGTGCCAGGTCGCGTCGGCGTACGCGCCGAAGGTGAGATCGTCGCGCGGGGAGTAGAGGATGCTCGGCGTGTCGCCGGTGAGGTTCTGCACGCCGCGCTCGTCGAAGAGATCGAAGTGCTCGAAGAACGCATCGGCCCCCATCCGCATGCGAATCACGGGCGACAGGCGCCGCTCGAGCTCGGCCCGCAGGCCGGCCATCTGGCTCGTCGCGTCCCCGGTGTCGCCCCCCGATTTGTCGACGCCCAAGGTGCCCGCCACCCGCAGGTTGCCCCCTCCGTCGAACCGATGGTCGAAGCGCAGATCGAGCCGGTGGAACATGGTGGCGAAGAGCTGCTTGGTCTTCCTCTCCCCACGCTCGTCTTTCTTCACCTCGGCCAGGTAGTCGTAGCTCCCGAACACGAAGGCGCTGATCGCGTTGCGCTCGTCGAGCTTCCACGACGCGCGCGCTTGGTAGTCCCAGTACGAGAGCCGCGTGTCGGGGGCGAAGAGCGGGAGGATGAGCCCCGGGTAGCCGTAGCGCCCTCCCACCAGCGCCGTGCCGCGCCCGCTCGCAAAGGGCGACTCGAGCAGGGCCCCCGCGTCGAGCAGGCGAAGGTTCCAATCGCCGTGGAACGTGGTGGCCGGTGGACGCGTGTATCCTGCAAGCACCCCGCCGGCGAAGCGCCCGTACTGCGCGGGGTAGCCTCCCGGGAAAAAATCGACGCGATCGATCAAGGCCGGGTGAATCACGCTCGGCCCCGCCGCCAAGTGGTAGAGCAGCGGCACCCGCACCCCGTCGAGGAAGTACCCGGTGTTTCCTGGCGGCGCGCCGCGCACGAAGAAGAAGGGGAGCCCGCTCACCACCGGGGTGACCCCGGGCAGCGCCTCCATCATGCGAAACGCATCGCCGAAGGCGCCGGGAACCTGCCGCACCTCGCCCCCGCCGACGCTGATCTTGCCCGCCTCCGGCCGGGTGCCTCGAACCTGCACGTCCTGAACCTCGGGCTGCGGCGCAGGCGGCGAGGTCGCGGTCGCACCGGATGCGCCCGACGCGCCCGGCGGTGATTTCCCAGCGGGGACGGGACCGGGTGGCGGCGCGCCCGTCGCGGCAGGCTCGGGGGGCACGACCACCGGCGGATGAAACTCGATGCGCATGCGCACCCGCGCGGCGACGGTGACGTCACCGCGGCGCGCGGGCGTGAACGTCCAACCGACCGCGGCCTTCTGCGCCGCCGTGGCGAAGGGCTCGTCCCCGTTGATCACCTTCGCCTCCTGCACCGCGCCCGAAACCGCGATGAGGAGCTCCAAAACGACCACGGAATCGCCCTGGGCCCAGGGCGGGTACGGCACCGTCTCGGCGTTCGCCACCTTGGGGGGTACGAGCGCAGGGGGCGCGGGCTGCGCCTCGGCACGTACCGCATACGCCATGATCAGCGCGAGCGCGATCCACCCGATCCGCATGGCGAGCTTAAAGGATGTCAAACGGCAACCGTGGTACGAGAACAGTATGATGACCCCGCGGAGCCTGCCTGAGTCGCGAGCGAGGGCGTGCTCCCGTGCGATACTGCACGGGAGCCTAGCCGTCGCAAGCGCATTGGGCATCGCCCTTTTCGCCTGCGATCGCGCTGGCACGACCGCGACGCCCCCGCGATCGACCGAAGCGGCGCCCGGCGCATCCGCCGCCCCCACCTCGTTGCTGGCGCCCCTGACACCGTCCGCATCTTCCGCATCTTCCACGCCGGCCGCCTCACGCGCGGGGCTGGAAGGCTTTACGCCCGAGAAGATTGCAGGCGAAGCGCGCGCGATGGGAACGCACCTGGCTTACGCCGCCTTCACCACGCCCACCGTGGACGCCGACGCCACGCGGCGCGCGTTCGACGCGGCCACCCGCGAAATTCAGAGGCTCGAGGCGCTGATGACCACGTGGCGACCCGACAGCGATCTGTCGCGCGTCAACGCGGCGGCCGGTCAGGGCGCGGTGCAAGTCGACCCCGAGACGATGGAGGTGGTGCGGGAGGCGCTGCACACCAGCCAAATTTCCGAGGGGACCTTCGACATCACCTTCGAGAGCCTGCACGGGCTTTGGAAATTCGACGAGGACTTGGACCCGCACCCCCCGACGAACGCGGCGATTCGAGCGAAGCTTCCGCTCGTCAACTACCGCCACGTCCACCTCGACGAGGGCGCGCGCACCATCGCCCTCGATACGCGCGGAGTTCGCATCAGCCTGGGCGGCATCGCCAAAGGCTACGCCGTCGACCGGGCGGCCAAGGTGCTCGCCGACCTCGGCCTGACCTCCTTCTACGTCCAAGCAGGGGGTGATCTGTACGCGCGCGGCAAGAAGCCCGACGGGAGCGACTGGTCCGCCGGCATCCGCGATCCACGCGGCCCCGCCGGCGAATTCTTCGCGCTCTTGCCGCTCACCGACCACGCCTTCAGCACGGCCGGCGACTACGAGCGCGCTTACCTCATCGGAAAAAAGCGCTACCACCACATCATCGACCCGCGCACGGGCCAGCCGGCCACCCAATCGCGAAGCGTCACGATTTGGGCGAAAACCGCCTTCCTCGCCGACGCCATCGATGACGCCGTGTTCATCCTCGGCCCCGAAAAGGGACTCAAGCTCGTCGAATCGCTGGATGGCGTGGGCGCCGTCATCATCGACGCCAAGAACAACCTGTGGATCTCGAAGCGCCTCGAGGGCAAGCTCCGCATCATTAAGCCGCCGACGGACGGGCCGTAGCCGGCGACGGCGCCACCCGCGAAGCAGCGCGTCGCCGACGACACCGTTAGCGGCTACGCCAACGCCGTCAGCCAGGTGCGAACGTGATCGCGAAGGCCCGCGCGGACCTGGGCTCCGTCGCCGGCGACCAGCTCGTAGTCCTCCGGATCGAAGCGAAGGAGGCGCATGCGGTATTCGACATTGTAGCCGGGGTACAGCGCGTTGTTGCGACCGTTGGGACTGAGGTACCAGCTCGCGCACCCCGAGGTCCACACGGTGAACTGGCTGCGCCAGTCCATCTCGCGCACAAAGCGCGCCTCGCGTTCGCGCTTCACGTCCACGTACTTCAAGCGCCGCTGGCGGCGATACAGGATCGCCTGGCACGCGTAATCCATCTGCGCCTCGGCGTATGCGATCACCGATTGGTGCCCCGGCCCCGTAAAAGGCCCGACCAAGAAGAACAGATTGGGAAACCCCGCGGTGGCCATCCCCTTGTACGCTTCGGCGCCGTCTTTGAAACGCTCGCCCAGGGTGCGCCCGCCCAAACCGTGGATGGCGAAAGGGGCCTCGGTCAGCGGCACCTTGTAGCCTGTGGCGTAGACCAACACGTCGAAGGCATGCTCCACCCCGTCGCGGGTGAGGATCCCCTTCTCGGTGATGCGGGTCACCCCCTCGTCGATCAGCCGCACGTTGTCGCGCTGGAGCATCGGGTACCAATCGCTGGAGAGGAGCACCCGCTTGCAGCCGAACTTGTAGCGCGGCGTCAGCTTCGTGCGCAGCGCGCGATCCTTCACCGAGCGGCGCAGGTGGGCGCGCGCCAGCTCCTGCGGCGGCCTCTTGAACCAGTCGTGCTGGAGGATGAGAAACGGCGCGCTCAGCTCGTGGAACCAGTACATCCCGAGCCGCCGCACCTTCATCGCCGGCGGCAGCGCCCGATTGAGCGCCTTCTCCTGCACCGTGATGGCGCGATCGGGGCGGGGCAGGATCCACGGCGGCGTGCGCTGGAAAACGGTGAGCTCCGCGACCTCGGGCGCGATGGCCGGTCCGACCTGCACCGCGCTGGCGCCGGTGCCGATGAGCGCCACCCGCTTGCCCCGCAGCGCAACGCCGTCGTTCCAGCGGGCGGTGTGCATGCGGATGCCCTGAAAGCTGTCCGCCCCTTCGATGGCAGGCATGGACTCGCCGGCGAACGGCCCGCGCGCGCTGACCACCACCCGAGCGCGCACCGATTCACCCTCGTTCAAACGGAGCACCCACTCGCCGGCCGCCTCGTCGAATTGCGCGCCCGTGATCTCGGAGTGGAAGCGGATGCGCGAACGCAGACCGTATTTTTCCGTGCAGTGTAGAAGGTAGCGCTGGATCTCGGGCTGGCGGCCGTACTCGTGCGACCAATCCGGGTTGGGCTCGAACGAGTACGAGTAGAGCTGCGACGGAACGTCGCATGCGCAGCCGGGGTAGGTGTTGTCGCGCCAGGTGCCACCGACCTCTCCGGCCTTCTCGAAGATTCGAAAGTTCGAGATGCCCGCCTTCAACAAACGAATCGCCATGCCGAGCCCGGAAAACCCCGCGCCGACGATGGCCACCTCCAGCACATCGTTTCCCATCTTCAATAAGCCCCTTCGCCCAGCACGGTGTCGAGCTGACTCAATACATGGCGGTTGTCGTGGTCCCAGGGGTGGAAGTCAGGGCGAAAGTAGGTAGCCCAAGGCTTTACCAAGTTCGGCAAAAAGCGTGTCTCCGTCACGAAGTGGCGCTTGAACAGCCGCCAGCCCGCGCGATCCCCGAGCTTGCCGCGGGCGCGCAGCACACGCAGAAACGAAGGGATGGCGATGCCCCAGAACACCACCGTGGCCACCAAAAGACCGCCACAGCGCAGAACATACGCGCGGGAGCCGCGGCCCATGACCGTCTCCCACACATCGAAGGCCACCGCTTTGTGCTCGGTCTCCTCCAGCGCGTGCCACCGCAACATTGCAGCATAACGGGGATCGGCGCCCTCGAGCACGCGCGGATCGGAGAGCACTTGATCGGCCAAGATAGCGGTGAAGTGCTCCAAGGCGATGGTCCCCGAGAGCCGATACGATCGCGGCGCGTTGTGTTTCAACCACGCCAAGAGGCGGGTCACGAAGCGCTCGATGCCCTCGGCCTCCGGAACGGCGGCGATGAAGACATCGTTCAGCGCCCGATGCTCGCGACCGTGCATGGCCTCCTGAGCGATGAACGCCATCACCTCCTCCTTGAGCACCGGGTCCTCGACGCGATAACGGTACGCGCGAACCGCATCGATGAAGAAGCGCTCGCCCGATGGGAGGAACAACGAGAACGTATTCACGAAGTGCGATAAGTGTTCGCTACCCCGATGCCATGTGGTGACCTTGTCCGCCGGCAACTGAAACTTAAGATCGCGCCGAATCGGCATGACCTGGTTGCTCGACGTGCGCCGAGCCGAGATCGTGTGCATGCTCATCGGGAACGCTCCTTCATCGAGAAGGCCTTCGCAGCTTGTATACAATCGTCTACGATCTAAATGTACGGCCGTAGACATCCTCGTCAACGCGCATGAAATGGGCGCCCGAGCCCTAACCTGGATAAGCACGCGACATGACAAAGGATTCCGTGATGTCGAAACCTGAAACAAAGCGCGGGGATCCGGTGCTCGGCGGGCGCCGGAAGCTCATGGAGGCGGCGCTGCACCTCGCGGCCACCACGCGCAGCCTGGCCTCGATTGGCTTGCGCGAGGTCGCACGCCACGCGGGGGTGAATCCGAACACCTTTTACCGCCACTTCAAGGACTTCGACGATCTGGGCTTGGCGGTCATCCACGAGCTTGGCGGCCAGCTCCGCAGCGGCCTTCGGGCGCGCCGGCAACGAACCGATAAGCAGCCGGTATCGCTGGAGCGCGCGCAGGAGCTGGTGCACGAAACCGTATCGATGGGCCTCGACTTCGTGAGCGAGTACCGCGCGGCCTATGTGGTGGGCATTCGCGAAATGCACGGCGGCTCGCCGGTGCTGCGCAAAGCGCTGCGCCAAGTCATGGACGATCTCGCGGCGGAGATGGCGGAGGACGTGCTGGATCTGCTCCCCCCGGGTTTGCTCGACGCCGCCACGGTGCGCCAGCTCTCGCATATGGTTTTTCAGCAAATGAGCTTCATCGCGCTGGACTATGCGGAGCACCCGGATAAGCGCGACGAGCTGCGGCGCCAGTCGGGGCAGTTCGTGATGTACTTGTTCTTTGGGGCGATGGCGGCGCGCGAGCCGCGCGCGGTCGCGGCGGTCGCATCGAAGTTTGCGGGTGAGGTGCGCGAGACGCACGAGGCGCACGAGCCGGCCGCGGACGAGCCGACTCGCCGACTCGGAGAAGCGCGAAGCTAGCGCAGGTGCACGAGCAAGCGCGCGGCGTCCTCGAGCTCGCGCGCGGACCGCACCTCGAGCACCTGGGTGCACTGGGGCTCGTAGCGCGCCATGGCGCTGTCTCCAATGGCCCAGTTGCCGCGCGACTCGGGCGAGAGCCACACCAAGGCGCGCGCCCGGCTGCGGATGCGGCCGAGCACCTCGGCGGCGTCATCGTGAAAATTGGTCCGGCCGTCGCCCAGGATCACCACCGTGGTGCGGCGATCCACACCGTTCAGGTGGCGCGATTCGAAGAGGCGGAGGGCGCGGCCGTAGTTCGAGTTGGAGGTGATGGCCACCACCTGACCGCCATAGGCGCGCGCGAGCGCCACGTCGATGGACTCGCGTTCGAAGAGCTGCGTGGTCTCCGCCAGATCGCTCACGAAGACGAAGCTGCGGGTGCGGTCGAACAGATCGTGCGTCGCGGCCACGAACTCGAGCATGAAGCACGCGGCCGCGCGCACGGAGTCGCTCACGTCACACAGGAGGACCAGCCGCGGCTTGTCGCGCCGCCGGACGCGCCGCACCGGCTCGAACGGAACGCCGCCCGTCCGCAGCGCGCGCCGCAAGGTGAGGTGCGGGTCGATGCGCCCTTGCCGCGCGCGGCGCCGTTTGAGGCGCTCGCCGCCGCGCAGCCTCTCGGCAAAGCGCCTCACGGCGCGGCGCACTTCGTCGATTTCGATCTGCGAGAGCCGCACGAAGGGCGTGGTGGAGAGCGTGCTCGCGCGGCTCGTCTCCTCGGTGCGCTGCGCCACCACGTCGCGCACATGGCTGCGGACCTCGTCGGACGCGCGATCGAGCTCCGCCTTCAAGGCGTCGGCCAGGAGATCGCCGCGCGCTCCAAAGGCGTCGCGCAGCCGCGTGCGAAGGGCGCCCAACGCGCTGCGCGCCCGCGGCAGTCCGAGCTTCTCCTCCACCCGGTACGCGAAGAAGCCGGCCTGCAACGGGTTGTGTAGCGCGTCGAGCGAGCGGCGAACGCTGGTGAGCTGCAAGAGGCGGTCGAGCTCCGCGCCGCCCTCCACGAGGGCCGCGAGCGGGTGCTCGTGCCCACCGCGTTCGCGGGAGGACGCGGCGAGGGCCGTGAGGAGCGTGCGCAGCTCCGCGAGCTCGTCCTCGGTAAAGCCGGCCGCGCCGAGGCGTTGCCAGATGTCGCCGCGGGGACCTCGGGGCCCATGGGCGCTCAGAAAGAACGCGTCGAAGGCGCGATCGAAGCGCAGGCGGGAGTCGGCGCGGGTGACGATGACCGCCGCCAGCGCATCGCAGAGCGTGTCGCGCGATCCGAGGCCCACGGCGGCGGCGGCGCGCGCGCAGTCGATGGCTTGCGCGGTGGAGATGACGAACCCGGCGCGCCGGAGCGACCAGAGGAGCTCGTCGAGCACGCGCGTGATGGCGCGAAGATCGGGCATGGGTGCGGCTTACGGCGCGGCCGGCTCGGCCAGGAGCGTGCGCACCAGCGCATCGAGCTGGGCCTCGTGCGACGCATCGTAGCCGGTGACGACCTCGCGGACCACGCCGCGCTTGTCGATAATGAAGAGCGTCGGCAAGGCCGAAATGCCGTACGCGCGATGCGTGGCCGCCGACTCGTCGACGGTGATGCCGAAGCGCATGTTCGTGCGCTCGGCGAAGACGGCGGCCTCGTCGCGCCCATCGGTGGTCATGCCGATGACGCTCAGACCTTGCGCGCCGTAGCGGGCCTGCCATGCGCTCAAGGTCGGGGCCATGTAGCGGCACGCGCCGCACCACGTGGCCCAAAAGTCGAGCACCACCACGCGTCCGCGAAGGGCGCCGAGATCTTTGGGGGCGCCCTTCACGGGCTCGACCCCGCTCCAAACCGGCGCGGGCTTGCCGACGAACTCCATGCGCTTTTGGTCGTCGGCCGAGGGCCGCGGCGCCAAGGTCACGCGCAAGGTGGTCTCCGCCCCATCGCGCACCACGGTGACATTCACGACGTCGCTGGTGGTGTGGCTCCCCACGACCCGCTGCACATCGTCGGGCGAGGAGACCTTGGCGGTGTCGATGCGCACGAGGCGGTCGCCATCGCGCAGCCCGCCCTTTTGCGCGGGCGAGCCCGGTATCACCTTGTTCACCCGCACCCCGCCTTCGCGCGGGGCCTCCATGCCGATGCCGAGCCAAGCCCTGCGCGTCTCCGCGGATGCATCCCCAGCGTTCGCTACGGTCCAGGCAAGGGCAACGGCGGCAAGCGCGACACGAAACCGAGGCAACATCGGGAAAACCTTACGGCACAAAACGCCGTGGCGCGACCCCGACCACCGACGGATCGGGGGTCGAGCTCGCGCCACGTGATTTCTTTTCCTGGTCGAAAAGGAACGAAGCTTTGCCAAAGCTAAGAAAAGGGAGCCGAACGATAAGCCTTGCTGCCTTTTCTTCGACGTGGTCGAGAGCCCGCCAAATTCGGCCAAGACAGACTCCGCCGTCGGAGTACCAAAGTGGGGGTGCGAGCTCCGCGGGGAGCGGAGAAAGCGGAAAGTTACAGAAGCTAGGGAAGAAACGAAGCCAAAGCGTGGTTGCCGCAACAAAGGACCTGAAGGAGCAAAGTGGTCCCGCCCAAGCTTTCTCGGCGTAGCCCAACGCCGAGGTTGTTGCGCGCGGCCCTTCTACAGCAGCGGTCATGCCAACCGGAGCTCGACTGCCCGGCTGGGCTTTTTCCCCGTACCTGTGGGCTTTTCGTCGCCACCCCAGAGGGTGAGCCGTACTCGAGAAGGACGACATTCCAGTCATAGTCCAACCGAGAGGTCCGCAACTTTTTCAGAGTGTGGTGTTTCGGATGTTTCGGCGTGCCGCTCATTCGCGAAGCGTCGTCGTCGGCGATGGCGCGCGCGTCGTTCACGTCGTGGACACGTCAACGCGACGTTTACGTCGTGGACATGTCGACTGGCGCCTACGTCCTAGGCGCAGCGACTCGGCGCGCGTCGTAGCGCAGCGACTCGGCGCAGCGACTCGGCGCGCGTCGTGGCGCACCGACTCGGCGCGCGTCGTAGCGCAGCGATTCGGCACGCGTCGTGGCGCACCGACTCGGCGCGAACGCCTTGGCCACCCTGCCATCCTTGTACATGGTCGCCCCGCGTACGAGGTGCCCGCGAGCCGCTCGTCGCAATGCCATTCCACATCACCCAACATCATCCAGCGGAGCGCTCGTTTGCATGCGAACCGCATCGACCGAGTTTGGCCCGTTCACGTCGCGGCGCCGAGTCATCGCTTCTGCGAAGCAGATAGAACAGAGCGTCATTCGGCACACGCGCTGCACAGCGGCGAGGGTCACAGATGAACCCAAAGGAGATTTCCATGAACATGTACTCATCCTCGGCGACGGGTAACGAGCAGAAGGAGGGCAAGATTGCGCGCACCATCGAGCACCAAACCGCGAAAATCCCCTCCGACGTGTTCCTCTGGGTCGCGGGAGCCGCCATCGTCGGCTCGGCGTCGCTGCAACTCATCAGCCCCAAACGCATGGGGCTTTTCGGTATCCCATCGCGGCACGGGCAGCTCTCGCTCTTCGTCGGCCAGTGGGTGCCCACCCTGCTGCTCCTGGGCGTTTACAACAAGATCGTCAAAGTCCTAGGCTCGGACGGCCGCAACACGTAGCGAACGGCCAAGCGCCCCGCGACGATCGTCCGAGAATCATCGGGTTGTGCTCCGATGAGACGCAAATCGTTGCGCATTGCCCCTCCTGCCGAACTGCCACAGCGAGCCGCCGCCTCGCGTCCTTGTGCTTTGCACGAACCGAACTTTGCATTCGTGCCGGGGGTCGTTCGTCCGCGAGCGCCCCCGTTCACGTTCGATGGATCGCATGACCGTACCCCTCGACCCTGTTCGCATATCGAAGTCCGACACATCGTCCCAGGAAGACGAGCGCTCCGCGGGGCTGACCGATCTGCTCAGCGAAACGCGTATTCTCCTCCCCGGCACCGAGGTGTTCCTCGGCTTTCTCATGACGATGCCGTTCACGGATCGCTTCGAGAGGCTGGCCGACGTTCAGCGCGTCGTTTACCTCTGCACGTTCTTCGGCGCCTTGCTCGCCCTCGTCTGCTTCGTCTTGCCCGCCGCTTACCATCGCATCACGCGCCCCATACGCCACAAAGACCGCTTCAAGCGATTCGCGAGCCTCTTTCTGGTCATCGGGCTCGTCCCATTGTCCCTATCCATCGTTCTCATCACGTGGCTCATCACATCGCTGGTGGAATGGCAGCTCGCGTGGATAGCAGCCTTGGTCATGTCGATCGCGATCGGGATCGCGTGGTGGGCGCTGCCCTTGGCCCGCGCGCACGATCACTTCGACGGACGAGGATGATCGTCGGTGCTGCACATCACGCACGCGGAGCTTCGCGTTTCCACGGGTCGTGAATCATGAATGACCAAAAGCGTCCAATCGACGTTTGCGTCAAACGCTGACGCACCCGCGTCGGCGGCCAACGCGGGGCCCTGCCGAGCGGCCCAGGTGGCACGGCGCGGGAGCGGGACGCCGCGTGCTCGGACGCGCGGCACGACCGTTGCGAAATGCGGCGCGCGCGTCGTTATCGCCCCACCGCCGCCACTTCGCTCCGAGGCTCCGATATGGATACCATCGACATCCCCACACGCCTCTCCAAATCGCCGACTTTGCGTGTGAGCGCCGAGTCGGAGTTGATGAAGAATTACCAGGGAGCCCTCCCAACGTCGCCCGAGCGCGATTTGTTTGCCGTGCACGACGCCCAGCTGCGCCCCATCGTGTTTGGCTTCGGCACCGATGGGCGCCTCTTCGCGATCCACCATCGAGACGAGGACGCGACCGGGTGGACGCAAGTGGATTTGACCCCGAGCCTCGCCGATCTCGGGGTGCCGGTGACCATCGCCGCCGGGCAATTGCCGGGCGGAAACATCTTCGTGGCGGTCGGAATGAAGGACAAATCCGATCCGACCAAGACCCGAGTCGCCATTGCCGGCCCCTTGTCTCCCGATTTGTCCAAGACGGATTGGAGCAACCTCCGCGGCGCATGGCTCTACTTGCCGCTCGTGGCCGGCGCTTCCACCCCGGAAAAGATCGCGGTGGGCCCCATCGACGATGGCCAAGGGTTCGGGATCCCCACCATCGCCGTGAGCGTGAAAGGCACGGATCCGGCGAGCCCCACCACCTTCTTGGCGCGCGCGTCCGTCGATTCGAACACCGGTGCCATGGGTTGGGGGTGGATCGATTTTCCGACCCCCACCGTCAAAGCCACATTGCGCGACTTTGCCTTGGGCGCCATCTCCGACCTCGGCCCCGGTGTGTACATGCTCTACGACGGGGTCGGAGAGCCCGATTCGGGGACCGCCGAGGGCACCTGGCTGGTGTTCAAGACATTTCCGGATGCGCGCGGCCGCGGCTTCGATCGTCAGCTCCTCGCCCCGAGCGGCGCGCGGTGCCTGGCCACGTCACCAGGTCGAGACGGCACCACGGCGCTCTTCGTGGCCGGCGCGTCCGGCGTTCATTGGTTCCCTCCCGATCAGCAAAGCAAGCGCGCGAACGCCACCCCCATCGCCGGCGCCGATCTGGTGCCCGAGATCCTGCCGGGAGGGCTCATCGTGCGCGGCGACCAAGCTCGGGAGGGGATCACCTCGGTGTGGGTGCTCTCCGGCGAGAACCTCTATCGGTTCGACGACCTCGATGGCACGTGGACCACGCCGCTGCTCCTTCGAAGAGGCGTGGCCCGCGTGGCGCCCCTCTCCAACGATCGCCGCTATGCCAATGAGCTGCTCTATGTCGGCACCGACGTGGAGGAGACGCGCTATCTCCAATACATGTGGCAGGACCCTTCGACGACCCTCTGGAAGTCGGACGACATCCCGCTGGCCCAGCCCGATCGCCTGTACGAGTTCGGCTGTTACACCACGCACCTCTCCTTCGAGGACGCAAACGGTCAGCCGCTCCTCGGGCGCGCCTTTCGCGTCTCGGCCGGTTCACGGGTGCGGGCCGTGATCAACGGGGTCGCTCATTTGCTCGATCCAGCGACGGAGATCGAAGCGGCAACCGACTTTCAGGGGCATATCACCATCATCCAACCGGTGCGCGATCTGGCCACCCCGCAGCTGCATTTGCGCGCGGACTTCTTCGATGGAATCATCGACGTAAACCCCGCCCACAACGTCGCAGACCGGCTGCACAAGGTGAGCGCTCCGAGCGACGTTCCCGTGCTCCCGGCGAAGCTCCCCGATCCGATCCAAGCGAGCGACGTGGTGTCCGCCGTCCGCTCGTTGGCCAGCCTTCACCCCGCGTCCGCGGGGGACCATGCGGCGGCCGTGAGCTACCGCACCTCGGCCGCGCCCCAGGCTCTGCGAACGGCGCACCTGCCGGAAGGAGGCGGTTTTTCCCTGTCGTTCGACGGCGGCGGCTACCGCGTGCACGACGCCGCGTCGCTCCAGGCCAATTTCTCCCTGGGCGGCTGGTTCTCCCACGCCGTGGGCGACGCCATCGCGTTCTTCGAGTCGTCCATCCACGAGGTGAAGCACTTCGTGGTCAAGGTCGAAAAGGAGGTGGTGACCTTCGCCGCCTACCTGGGCGAGACCGCCGTGCAGTTCGTGGTGAAGACCGCCGAGGAGGTCTACAAGCTCGTCTCGTGGGTCTTCCAAAAGATTGAGGTCGCCTTCGACGATTTGATCCACTGGCTCGGCTACCTGTTCGAGTGGAAAGATATTTGGCATACCCACAAAGAGCTCGCGGCCATGACCCGGGCCGGCCTCGACTACATCGGCGCGAGGGCCGACGCCGAGATCGCGCATTGGGAAAAGCGGGTGGACGACTTCTTCGATCACCTCGGATCCGCCGTTCGTTCGGCGAAGGTGCCCGCCGACATGGCGAGCAAGCGGCTCACCGAGGGCGCGGGAGGCCCAGTGAGCACCGTGGCGCGGGCGCTGAAGTCGCCGGCGGGCAATTGGGCCTTTTACCAATTTCAGCACGGGGGCCTCGCGGGCGGCCGCGAGCCCCACGTGGATCCGGTCGATCCGAGCGGGCACGAGTCCCTGCTCCGCGAGATCAGGGACGGTTTCGTGTCGGCTGCGCGCGATCTCCAAGGTGCCATGCTGCAGTTCATCGGAGCGTGGCATGCGGGCGACGTCACCTTGAGCGATCTCGGGCGGCTCGCAGAGGCGCCGCTCTTGGCCGCCCTCGAGCCCCTGCGACCGGTGATGAAGAGGGCCTTCGATCTGCTCCGCGCCGCCCTTCGCGCGCTGCGCGCGGGGCTCGATGCCGAATTCCCGGTCCCCTTCATCGGGGCTTTGTACGAGTGGCTCACCACCTTCATCGGGGACAAGGAGAAGCTCACGTTCATCAACGGGATTGCCCTTTTGGTGGCCATTCCCCTCACCATCGTCTCCAAAGCTCTGGGCCGCGGGGTGCCCTTCTCCGGCGGACCGGGGTTCGATCGTCCGGAGTCGTTCGCGTCGCTGTTGGAGCCCGAAGCTCGAGGTCGCGCGGCGCGGCTCACGACCGCGGCAAACGACGATCGAGACTCATGGAGCGCGGCGAAGTTTTATATCCAATGGGGCGGGATGGCAGCGGCCATCGTGGGGCTCCTTACGCCCGTGCTCCGCGCCATCTCCCTGTATCAGGCCCTTACGGCGTCGAGCGACGCGGATTCGCCCGAAGAGTATCCCTTGCTCACCCAAGGGGTATCGACCTACGGCACGGACACGGGGGACGATGGCGGCGCTTCGCCTTCGCGGCTGCCGGCCGGGCTCTCACGCATGGGCGGGCTCGAACGATTTCTTTTGATCGTCGCGGCCGTGTGCGACGCCATCCAATTCGTGACGACGCTTCCCATCCCGCAAAAGGAGCTGCCCGTCGATTCGTTGTCCTACTGGTTTCGGTGGGGGGCCATCGTCGCGCACCTCTTGCCGATGCTGGCGGGGTACTATTCCCAAATTTGGAAAACGGATGAAGCCCCGGAGACCGGAGGCGCCTACACCTTCGCCGGCGATTTTGCGGCGCTCGGGTTCGTCTTGGGCGGAAACACCATCAGCGTCATCGACCACATGCCGCCGAGCGCGAGCCAGTGGGCCGCGGACTTGCTCTCCACCGGCGGGGGCACGTGCCAAGGGCTCGGCGAGATCCTGGCCAGCGCGGCGTCGAAGGACGACGGGCCGGCGAGCAAATTGGCCCTCTCCTTCTTCGCCGTGCTCATCGGAGGCGGCGGGTTGTTCGCGGCCTGGTCGGGCACCAGCATCTACATCTACCTCGCGAGCAAGGCGGACGGCGCCGACGGTACGGTGTTCACGGTCCCCGGCGGCTGATCGGGGACTTCGATGTTTCGCGGGGGGCGCGCGCTCAGCGCGACTCCACCGCGAGATCGATGCCCAGCGCGATGAGGACGGTGCCGAGGACGCGGTCCATGCGGCGCCGTATGGTCGATGAAAGAAACCACTCGCGGGCGCGATCGGCGATGGTGACGACGCCGACGCACCATGCGGTGTCGACGATCACCTGAATGACGGCGAGCCACACCGTCGTGACGAAGATGGGGCCCTCGGCCGGAAGAAACTGGGGAAAGAACGAGAACGCAAACACGGCCGCCTTTGGGTTGGCCGCGATGGTCAGGAGCGATGCGCGGAACGCGGACCAATTGGACCGATGGCGCGGAGCAGCGGCGGGGAGCGCGTCGCCCTGCTCGCCGTCCCTTCGCATGGAGGCCCGCCAGGCCGACACACCGAGCACGACGAGCGCAATGGCGCCGACCACGCGCATGCCGTCGAAGAGCATGCGGTTGGCCCGAAGCAAGGCGGTGAGCCCCGCACCGCTCGCGAGCGCCCAACCGAAAAGCCCAATCTCCGTTCCGGCCACGGAGGCCAAGCCAGCGCCCCTGCCATCGCGCACGGTGCGCTGCAACAACAGCGCGGTCCCCGGGCCGGGCGCCACGGCAAGCGCAAGACACGCCAAGGAGAATCCCGGCAATATCGTTACGATATGCTGAAACGTGGAATCCATGTGCGCAGCTAAGCAGAACGCGTACGGGCCGCCAACCCGCCGCGCCAATGCCGCGTTATCCAGCTTCGCCACGAGCGCGGCATCGCGACTTGACAGGCCCAAAGCGGCCGTGCGACCGTAGCGAGCTCTTCCGTTTCCATGTTTCCATTCCCATCACCCGGGGGCAGACGATGAGAAAATCGAAGACCGTGCGTGGGCTGTTCGGTGTTGCGGGAATGTGGGCCCTCGCGGCCGGCGTGGCGATGGCAGGATGTGCCGCTCCAAACGAAGAGCATGAGAGCGTGCTCGCACAATCGGAGAAGCTCGACATTTGTGGGACATCTTGTCCGGAAGGGTTCTACCCAACGCGGGTGGCCACCAACCACGCGTGCAGCGGCAGCCTGCAAGTGGCATGTCAGCCGATCGCGGGATCGCAATTCAATGCGTGCGGCCACGAATGTCCATCGGGCTACTACCCTTCTCGCATCGACGGCAATTACGCCTGCGGCAGCACCTACGAAAACGTCTCGGTATCCTGTCGCGCCGTCACGGGATCGCAATTCAATGCGTGCGGCCACGAATGTCCATCGGGCTACTACCCTTCTCGCATCGACGGCAATTACGCCTGCGGCAGCACCTACGAAAACGTCTCGGTGTCCTGTCGCGCCGTCACGGGATCGCAATTCAATGCGTGCGGCCGCGCGTGCCCGTCGGGCTACTATCCTTCTCGCGTCGACGGCAATTACGCGTGCGGCAGCTTCTACGAAGACGTCTCGGTGTCCTGTCGCGCCGTCACGGGGTCGCAGTTCAATGCGTGCGGTTACGTGTGTCCGTCGGGATATTACCCTTCTCGCATCGATAGCAATTACGCGTGCGGTAGCGGCTTCGAGAACGTGTCGGCGTCGTGCCGCGCCGTCGCCGGATCGCCGATCAGCTCGTGCGGCACATGTCCTGGCGGCTATCACGCAACGAGGTCGCAGAGCGACATCACCTGCGGCGCGCACTATGGAAACATCCGGGTGACCTGCGCCAAGGATTGACGCACGAGAACGCCGGGATCCCGTGGCCCGGGCCGAAGCGCTCGCCGAGCAGCGCCCGCGAGAAAAAGCGGTCTCGCCCGGCCAAGCCTCGAACCCGGGTTTGCACCCGGGTCGTTTCTGCTATCGATGGATAGGGATGCAGATCATCGCCCGGCCTCCGTCCCCCGCGCTCGCGCCGTTCGTGGAATCGGTGTGGCGCTTTCGAGGCCGTTTTGCGCACGCGTACGAGCGCGTCCTGCCCAAGGGCACCATGCAGCTCCTCGTGAACCTGCACGAGGACCAGCTGCGCGCGTACCGAGGCGAGGGCTACGCGACGGTTTGCCGCACGCGCGGCGCCATTTTGTGCGGTGTGCACGCAAAACACGTCGCCATCGATACGGAACAACAGCGCGACATCGTAGGAATCAATTTCCGGCCCGGCGGCGCGTTCCCCTTTTTCCCCGCGACGGCCGCGACCATGCGCGAAATGTTCGTCGAGCTCGACGCTTTGTGGGGTCGCGACGGCGCGCTCCTGCGCGAACGTTTGCTCGAGGCCGGCGATACGGGAGCCATCTTGCGCACCCTCGAATCGGCGTTGCTCGAGCGCGCGAGCGCCCCGTTGAAGCTCGACCCCGCCGTGGCCTTCGCGGTAGCGTCCTTCGATCGCGGCGTGGGCGTGTCCCAAGTGACCGAGCAGCTCGCGATGACCCCCACGCGCTTCATCCGTCGTTTCTCGACGATCGTGGGGCTCACCCCGAAACGCTTTGCCCGCGTGCTCCGATTTCAGCGCGTGCTCGATGCCGCGAGCCGGAAGCAACGGATCGATTGGGTGCGGGTCGCGGTGGATTGCGGGTACTTCGACCAGGCGCATTTGATCCACGAGTTTCGCGAGTTCTCGGGGATGAAGCCGACGGCGTACCGGCCCCGCTCGCATACCGACCCCACCCACGTACCGCTCGCCGAAGGAGAAATTTTTACAATCCCCGGCACGGCGCGAGCTCCACGATGAGCGCATGACCACGGACACCAAAAGCCTTTCGGGCCTCTCTCCCGCGCGTACCTACATCCATCTATCGAACCTCGGCGGAGCCTCCGCCATCGACGTCGACGAGCGCTTTTGGGAGACGCTGGGATCCCGCGACGATCTCTTGGAAGGGCGACTCCTCGGGTTGATGCATCTGGAGAGCGACTCCGATCATTGTGAAATGCACCCTTCGGGGGACGAGATCCTGATTCTGCTCTCCGGCGCCATCGACGTGATCGTCCACCAGCCCGAGGGAGACGTCGTCACCCGCCTGACCGGCCTCGGCGCGTGCATCGTGCCGCGCGGCATTTGGCACCGCGTGCTCGTGCGCGCGCCCTCCGAAATGATCTTCGTCACGCCGGGCAAAGGGACCGAAGTTCGCCCCATCGCGTCCTGACGCTCCGCCCCGCGTCGCGCGCAGGGCCGTCCTGCCAACGCTTGAGGTAGCGGGCCTGCGATCCCGAGACGGATCCCACATGGCCGCAGAGGCGACCCGTGCCATGAGCGGCATGCTGTCGCGGCGCGCCAACCTGGACGAGCGGCAATCGTCATGCGATCTCCAGATTACGCGATTAATAAATCTTTCGAAAAGTACTCATTGAATGAAGCGTATCTTAAAAGGGATACGCGTGGTCGCAGGCGGTCACGAATTAAATACCATCTACAGATGTATCTGCATCGACTCTTCGCTTGACAGCGTGGATGCGAAAGCTCACCCTAGCTTCGCCGGGGGGAAGCAGCGCACTTGCCGGGCGAAAGCCAGGCTTTCAAAGGAGCCGCTTCACATGGAAGAGCAGGAAATCGAGCTGACCGATTGGTACGAAGCCGAGACGCACGACGACGCCGTCGAGATGATGCGAGAGGACGCTGTCGTCCCCTTCGCCACGGCGCTCTGGCCGACCTGAAATCAGGAGTAGCCAGACAATCCAAGTAGTAGACCACACGAGAAGATGGAAGGGGCGCTCGGGACCTCTTCCATCTTCGTTTTCCACACTTCTACTTTCTAGGCCGGGTATCGACGAATGTCCCAATCGCATTTTTCGAACTTCATCGGGTATCTCCATCATCACCCCGCGCTCGAAGGCCTGGAAAGACCCCACGTTTTCGTCGGTTTCACCAAGGATTACGCGGCGCTTGCAAATGGAATCGTCGGCGCCGGCTCCTCGGAGCCCGGGCGCACGCGATTCACCTCGTGCGCGCTCGACCAGGAGAGCACGGAGCGCGCGGCCGAAGGGATCCGTGCGTGCGATCTCTTCTTGCTGCTCTACGACTCGTCCACGCTCCCCGCCCCGTCTCCTCGAGGCCCCGATTTCATCGTCGCGCTGAAGGCGATCATCACGGAGCATTGGAAGAAATCGGTGGTTTTCAAAGATTATGGGCGGCACTTCGAAGATGCGTTCCGCATCGCGCCGGAGCGCATTCGCACGCTCAATCGACGGCTGATCGACATCGCCAAGCGCTCCTCCCGCCTCGAGTTCACCGACGCCTACGGCTCCCGGCTGACGGCCGAGCTGCTCGGCGCAGAGCAAAAATGGACCGATGTGAACGGATACGGCAGCCCGGATCTGACGCCGGGTGAAATTGCCACCCACACCGACCGGATCAACGGCCGTGTGTTCTTCACGGGGACATTTCTCAGCACCATACCGTTTGCCATCAAGTACGGCATCGTCGAAGAGCCGGTGGAGCTCGTCATTTCGAACGGGGCCATCGAATCGATCGCGACGGACAACGCGTCCTTGAAGCGGGACCTCGAGCAGTACATCGCGATGAACGAATCCAATCGAAGGGTCGAGGAGCTGGGGATCGGCACCAACGAGGGCGTCACCAAGCTGTATGCGCGAAATGCCGGGTTCGAAGAGCGCCATTGCGGTTTGCATTTGGGGCTCGGTGGGAGCAAAAGAGGGAGCCATCACCTGGATTTGATCTTCGCCACCGGCGCCCTCGCGTTCGATGGACAGAAGATCTTCGACGGACACTACACGCTATGAGGCCAGGCCCATGACGACCGCATTTCGAACGGCGTATCTGGCGGACCACCCCGAGGTGCACCCGACCCTCGCGTCGTGGTTCGAGGCGGAGTGGCCGAATTGGTACGGTCCAAACGGCGAGGGAAACGCCCGTGAGGATCTCGCGCGGTACGCTGCGCGTGCTCGTCTGCCCATCGGGATCGTGGGATTTCTGGGCGAGGAGCTCGTGGGTGTCGCGGTGCTGCGGGACCAGTCGGTCCTGGCGCCGGATTTGCGACCTTGGGCGGCAGCTGGATTCGTGCATCCCGCGCATCGCCGGCAGGGCATTGGCGCAAAGTTGCTCGCGGCCGTCGAAGAGGTGGCGCGCGATCTCGGCTTCGATCGCATTTATTGCGGAACGGAGACCATCCCCGCGTACCTCCAGCGCGTCGGGTGGACGCTCATGCCCCGCGCGAACGCCGGCGGCACCTCGGTTCCGATTTATGCGAAGACGCTCGTCCCCCGGACGCCCCCCCTCTTCGTCGACGGCTCAGCGCACGCGGAAGAAGTGGTACGCCCAACCCGGTGACTCGTAGAGGCGCTTGACCGATCCGTCGGGGAACATTTCATAGGCGACGGTGGAGGCGTGGTCGGCGCGCGGGATGAGGAGGAACGTGCGGCCGTCGACCCGCTCGGCGCGGTATCCGCCCGAGAAGTAGTCGATGCCATCGACGATTTTGGCCTTTTGCGTCTTCATATCGAAGGACCAGAATCGCCAATAGTTGCCTTGAAGGGCCTTCTTCGGATCGGTGCTCGCCGGCACGAGCTCTCGATGAAAGGCGGCGAAGAGGGCCGTTTGGTTGCCGAGGTAATGAAACGCGATGCCCTGGCGACCTTCGGTCACCTCCTCGAAGCGAAAGGTGAAGCTCGGATCGATGGCCGTTTCGCCCGCCTTGACCCGGACCACGCACGTCTTGGGGGCGCCCGCCTCGAAGGCAGGGGCGAGCGTCGCAAATGCCCAGTTGCTGAAGTAAAGATTGCCCGCGTCGTCTTTGCTGACGAAGTCCACGCCCGGGCAAGGCACGTCGATGACGGTGCGAAGCTGGTCTTTGTCCGTATCGTAGACGGCGATTTGGGATACCGGGGCGATGCGGTAATACGTGTTGTCGGACCAGTAGTAAGGCCAGTACACGGCGTTGTCCCGGGTCGCGATCGCGCGATCGAAGGACGCGCGCACGGACAGGCCATCGCGATCGCGCACGATATCCGTGCCCGCGATCTGCTGGCTGCGAATGGTGAGGGTATCCGGCTCCCACACGAGGCGGTCCACGACATTGAGCGCCATGTAGCCCTTCTTCGATTGGCCGAATGCGTTCGACGAGAGGGTTATCTTGGAGGCATAGGTCGCGAAATTGATCGATCCGTCCTCCTTCCATACTTTGTCGTCCGTCACCCCGAACCGGGTCACGATGGGCGCGTCGCCGCTGGACACGAACAGCTTTCCATCCAGCGCCTCGGCCCCGACGACCCCGTGGAACTCGCGCGCCTGTTTGAAGTCGACCGAGGTGATGTCCGGCGAATCGAAGAGGTTGATGTATGTGGTGCCCGAGTCGGTGGTAATCGTCCTGCTCGCGAGCGCATAAAGCGGCTTGACGCCGTCGCCGCCGGTCGGGGCGACGTTCCGGTCGTTGTCACTGCTGCACGAGCAGATCGCGCTCAACGAAAGAGAAATGAAGGCGGCTGTGCATCGAAAAAAGCGAACCATGCGGCCATATTATTGAAAATGAAAGTCGTTTACCACAACCTCGTGGTCGGCACGGTGGTGATCGAGGGCGATGGCGACGAGGCCACGGCCGAATGGTACTGGATGGTCGTCTTTCGCAAAGGCGTGCCCGGAATCGTCGCGACGGGGACCTATTACGATAAGCTCAAAAAGATCGAGGGCGCTTGGAAGTGCGTGCACAGCCGTCACGCCGTCGACGCGAACTGGCCGCGCAAGTACTTCGAGGACCTGATGGCCGAGCACGCGGCGCGGTCCGCATAAAGTCACGCCCGCGAGGCTATGGAGCTATTTCGGCGTCGCCGGAAGCTCGGCGGGCAGGCCGAACAGCGGGAACACGGCCTGCATCATGAAATGATGGATGCCTACGATGACACCGTGGCGCACGTCGATGACGTCGATGGCGTGAAGCCGGACGGGCTCGCCGCGTAGGGGGGAGTGGTAGAAGGCAAACGCAGATTGCGCGTTGGCGCCGATGCGCAGGACGCGCAATCCACCCGGCGGCCATTTGGGCGCGGAGAACATTTTCCGGAAGAACGCCTCGTTCGCCGCGCGGCCGTCGAGCCACATGGGCGCTGGGGGCATGGTGGTCTTCACGTCGGCGTGAAGCAATGCCACCAGCGCTTCGATGTTGGAGTCTTCGAAGGCGCGCACGTATCGGGCGAGCAACGCCTCGTCCACCGGCTGCGTGCTCGCCGCGATGGACGCGACGTCACGGCCGCCCAACCGCTGCTCGACCGCCGTGCGCGCGCGAAAGAGGGCGCTGTTGGCCGCGCCCACGCTGAGGCCCAGCGCGGACGCCGTCTCCTCCGCCGAGAGGCCGACGACGTCGCGCAGGAGGAGCGTCGCGCGCTGCGCGGGTGGGAGCAGCTGCAGCGCGGCGACGAACGCGAGCGCGACGCTCTCTTTGAGCGTGTAGCGCGCGGCGGGTGAGGGATCGCGCGCGCTCCCGAGCCAGGTGTCGGGCACGGGCTCGAGCCATATGGGCTCGTCGATGGCGGGGGCGAACGGCGCGAGAGGATCCATGGGAGGACAGGTATCCGATACGAGCATGCGCCTCGGACGCGATTTCAGCTCGTCGAGGCACACGTTGGTGGCGATGCGATAGAGCCATGGGCGGAGCAACCCCGGATCGTCGAGGCTCTCCCGCGCGCGCCACGCGCGCAGCATCGTCTCTTGCACCATATCGTCGCCGTCGTGCGAAGAGCCGAGCATGCGATAACAGTGGAGCCGGAGCGCACCGCGCAGCGGCTCCACCGCGTCGAAGAAGGATCCGTCGGGTTTGTCCTGCATGGGCCTCGCTAAACGCTAGCGCATCAAGGCCTCGGCGTCTGCGAGCGCGCGCTTCATGCTCTCGCGCGTGAGCATTCTCCCGAGCCAAGCGTCGACCCGCGGATAGGTGCGGACCTCCAGCCCGCATGGCTCCGCCAAACTGTAAAACGATGCGAGCGCAAAGTCCGCGAGCGAGAGCTCTCCAACGACGTACTCTTTGTTGCCGAGCGAAGCCTCCAGGATGCGCGAGCACTTTTTGAACTCCGCGATGCCGAGCTCGATGAGAGATTGATCCGGTACGCCCCGTCCGGTGATCTTCTTCGCGATCCGCTCGAAGGCCACCTTGCGAACAGCGGGTCCAAAGTGAGCCAATTGCCAACAGAGCCAGCGCTCCACCTCCGCGCGCGCCCGCGCATCGGATGGCACCAGCGAGGGCGCGCCCGGCCGGCTTGCCGTGGTCGCCAGGTAATGGATGATGGCGTTCGACTCCCAAAGAATGAAGTCACCATCTTCCAAGACCGGCACCAAGCCATTGGGGTTGATCGCGAGAAAGGCGCTCCCACGCCGTTCCTCTTTGACCAGGTCGACCGCCACGAGCTCGAGCTCGACCCCGAGCTCATAGGCGACCGAGCGAACCTTGCGACAGTTGGGCGAGAACGCAAAATCGTACAATTTCATGCTGCCATCCTGGTGGTGGGTGATGGGCACGGCAAAACGCGCCCTTTCCCCTAAGACTTGGCGGGCGGCGGAAACTGTTCGCGCGATCCACCGGCGCCGGTCGATTCATGGTGGACAAATGTGCGCCGGCCCTGCGGGGATGCTTCTGGTGCACGATCGGAGAAAGAAAACGCGCGGTGATGTCGAGCGGGGCGGTGTGCCTCGAGGAGTCAACTCGTGTCATTTCATGGTTTGGCGAGGCGCACGTAGATCGAGAGCATGATCGTGCAACATGCTTTTTCCAGCGGTGCGACGCGAACCTTGCGCCTCGTGTTTCTGGGCGCTGTGCTCGGACCACTGGCCTGCGAACAGAACCAAAATCCGTGCGGCTGCGGGTCGCTGCACACCACCCCGGCGACCGCATATCGATATGCCCATGGAAGCGCGTCGGTCGTTCGCGACGACGGCAGCGTCGCCGACGCGCGTGGCGAGGAAAGAGGAACCGATGCGCTCTACTATTTGATCGGACAGGACACGATCCAATCAGGAGGCGACTCCGGCGTGCCGTGCATCACGGGCGTGGATGCGGGCCCGGATGCGGGCGACGCCGATGCGGGCGACGACGCCGATGCGGGCGACGCCGATGCAGGTAACAACGCCGATGCGGGCAACGACGACGCAGGCAACGACGCCGATGCAGGCGATTCCGGAAAGCCCGCGGGCCATCCCTGCTTGAACCTAACGAGACAGTCGCTCCTCGTCACATGGACGACAGGCTCGCCCGTCCTCTTCGACGTGCGAACCTGTCCATCGAAGGATTGGTGGCTGTCGGCTCCTGCGATGCGGGGGGATCTGCCGGCGTCGTGCCAAGATGCGCAAGGGAATCTCAAGCCCATGACGCATTTGTCGGTTCAAGGAACCATGACGAACACCCACGACGGCTGGATACTCGAGGCGAACACCTCGCGCGTCACGATCCATGTGACCTCCGGGATGGTCCGCACGCCCGCATCGTCGGAGTGCTACTAGAACGCATCCGGCACGCGAGGGGTGCTAGCACCTGCGCTCGGGGTTCAATTCTTCCAGTGAGCGATTCCCGTAGAGGGAATGCGTTCGTTGCCCGCGCCTGCTTCGGCAATTTCACCGCCGAACCAGAGACCATCGTCCGCCACGGCAATCGTGCTCACCGCGCCCGCCACGCCTCCGCCGAGGCTCGTGAAGCGCGTGCCGTCGTAAACGAAGACGTTGCGCCCGCCGCTCGTGGGCCACACCTCGCCCGCCGCGATCAACTTGCCGCGATACTCCACCAGCGACCTGAATTGATGTCTCGTCCGCTCCATCGGTGCTGGCAGGCCACGTTCGGGGGTCCCGATGTCGATCCATTCGGTTCCGTTCCACTGCGCAAGGACGGGGCTGCCGGGAACGCTCGTATTGCTGCTGGCGTAGATGAACCGCTCACCATATTCGAGCGCATAAACCGCCGAGGGTAAGCCGGCCCCGAGAGGGGCAAAGGACCGCCCATCGAAGCGCGCAACGCGGGAGATCTCCGCCGTACCGATGTGGGTAAAATCACCTCCGACGACGAACGCGCGTTCCGCGCCCACTTCGCAGGATCGTGCAAAATCGATTTGCGCGACGGGGCCATCGAACCCGCGCTCGATCATCGTGAAATGGTCGCCATCCCAGCGCGCAACGTACCCCGAGTCGCGTGCGCCGCCGACCATCCAAAGGCGGCCTTCGGGGTCGGCGACCAAGTTCGGGGCGACCGCCACCTTCTCGTTCATGTCGGCGAGCGCAACCCACTCCGATCCGGTGAGCTTGAACAGGCGATTCACGGTCGCCCCGATCTCGATCCCCGCGCTGCAAGCTGCAAAGACGTCGCCTCGGCGGTCGACCGCGATGCGGCTGCAGTGGGTCCTCTCCGGCAGGGAGCCGCTGAGGATCGTCCACTGATTTTCGTCCCGTCGAGCGACGGAGAGCAACGGAAGGCGCCTTCCCGCAACATGCGATATGCCGCCAAAGGCATAAAGAGATTGCTTCGGCCCACCGATCACCAGATCGCTCACCGGCCCCGCGAAACCTTGATTCGCCTTGCCCTGCGCCTGCCAGCCCTCTCCGTCGTACGCAATGATGCTCTGCGACGCGACGCCACCTTGGCCTCCAGAATACCCGCCGACGAGCAGGCGCGTGCCCATGCTGAAGAGGCGTTGATTCGGCATTTGCCAGAGCGCTGCAGGCCCCTCGAAACCGCAACGAAGCAGCCCACCCCAAACACCGTTTGCGCCGCCGAGCGCATCGCCCGCCAGGGGCTCCCATTCCGAGCCACTCCATCGGGCGATCCCATTCGTGAGCACGATCCCTGCGGGGTTCCTGACGTTGTTGAAGCACCCGGTGATGTACAGGCTGCCCTGATGGACCGCGACATCGCTCACGACACCGCCATAGTTGCCGGCGAAGACACCACCGCCCATCATCTCCCACGCCGTTCCGTTCCAGCGGGCTACCCCGCCGCCGATTCCGCGCCCTAGCTCTTCGAAGATGTACCCACCGGCATACAATTGACCTTCGGGGCCGCGCGCGAGTGCGTAGACCCACGCCCCGAAATCCATGTCGTGAGGGGTCCATGCCGTGCCATTCCACTCGGCGACCTTCTTTGCCGCAATCCCCCCGATCTCGGTGAACGCGCCCCCCACGAGCACGTGCCCGGTACGATCGTCCACCATCACGTCGTAGACGGCTTGGTTGGCCGGACCTCCGGGCGGCGCCGACCACGTCGTGCCGTCCCAGACGGCAAGGTGGCTCACCCCACTCGTCATTTGAAAGAATCCAGCCATCCATAACTTGTCACCCGCCCAGACCAGCGTGCGAACCGCGCCTTGAACATCCGTGACGGCCTCGAAGCCATGACCGCGATCGACCCAAATCCGGCTCTCCTGGCGATGTCCTATCTTGGGAGGGAGATTCACGCTGAGCGCGATCTCTCCTTTTGGCCCTACACCCACCGCGCTGATCCCCCAGGCAGCGTCGATGTCGAAGTCTTTTCGCGCGGACTTCCATTGCCCATCGTGAAGGCGCACGAACGGGTCGATGGGCTTCCGGCCCGACCAGGAGAATTGCCCCACGGCCAGGACGTCACCGTTCTTGTCGCGAGCAAAATCGGCCACCATGGGTGACGAAGCGAAGGCCGGCAAACGCGTATCCGTATCGGTGAACCCCGCGATGGTCATTCGATCGTCCCAGCGGCCCCGATGGGGCGACCATTCCAGGCCTTCCTGATCGGACGCGGAGCTCGGCAGACTTCCGTCGGTTCCGCAACCGACGGCCGATGCGAGGGTTGCGATGAGAAAGAGAATCGCGCCATGCAGCCGCGGCGAATCCATATTGAACAATTTAAAGCAATTATGAGCCATACATTCTATCAACTGCATCGACCGTGCCGAAGTATAAATACGTATTATTTCCGCCCCGACAGCGGTCCTTCGAACAGCATTTGGCACACTTCGGCATCGAGACGATCCGGCTTGCGTCCTGACTCGGTTCGCGCGGCAGACAACGCAAATGTCTTGCCGATGAGGCGGCGCAGCATCCGGCGGCAGAACGTGGCGTCCATCGACGCTATCCTCGTGACCACCGCGCGTGCGGCCTTCCATGACAACCCCGCCCATCGATGGCGCGCGGCGATGCGCGCCAGCCTATACAATCGCAATACAGTTGTTCTTACATTTAGATCGCGACAAAGCCGAGCGCGATCGCGATCGCGAAGCGCGCGCCCCGGCGGAGTGGACAAGAGCGCCCGACACGTCACCCTAATCCGCAAATGTGGGTGAGCATACTCAAAGGCGTGCTTGCGCGTGGAACGGTTCTTTCCTCGACGGAACGAATGGAACCGCGCGGAGGCGATGAAACTGCTCGAAAATGCCATTCGATGGTGATCGGCATACCTCGTGCTCATTGGGCGGCGATGCGTCTCCTCGAAAGCGCTGTTGCCATTGGCTCCATGTTCGTCGTGATGCTCGCCGCGACCCCCGCGAATGCCGACCCCCTGGTCGGCGGCTCGGGCGCTCTCCTCAAGCAGTGCAAGCTGACGAGCGAGAAACCCTACCCCGTCGTGCTCGTGCACGGTCAAGCGGGCACCTTCGAGGGCATGAGCGCGGTCTCCGATCGGCTCACGCGCGAAGGGTACTGCGTCTGCGGGACGAACTATGGCCCCATCAACCTTGCCAATGGCGGCGCGTACGGCCAGGACCATCTATGGAATAGCGCCGACCAGATCTCCGAGTACATCGATTCGGTTTTGAAGTACACCAGCGCCAAGAAGGTCGATGTCGTCGGCCACTCCGCGGGCACCGGGGTGCTCGACAACTACGTCCTCAAGAAGGGAGGCGCATCCAAGGTGCACGCCTTCGTCTCCTTTGGCGGTCTGCATCATCCGTATGCGCACCTGGGGGTGCCGCGGTTCTTCGACTCCGACGTTTATCTGCCGAATCTCTTGGCCTTCGGGCGGCAGTTTTATCCTGGCCTCACGGTGAAGCAAGTCGCCGATACCTTGGTGTCGACATTTGGGCTCGATCGCTCGCTGGCCGCGACGGTGCAGTCTCCATTCGCGGAAGATCTGTTCGACGCCACCTACTGGAACGATTTGCACGGCGGCCCTTCGGAGCCGGATGGAACATTCCTTCGGTTTGCGACCAATGGCCGATCCTTGCCGACGCACGACTCGGCCTCGGGCGTCTGCTACACGAACATCGTCGGCATCGCAGATTTTCTGGTCGGCGGAAGCACGGGATGGCAAGACGAGGCGTCGGGCGTCGAAAATTTCCTTCTCACGTCGCAGGTGACGGCGAACATGCACAGCGACATGTTGGGCAACGAAGAGGCCCTCTCGAAGATGCTCGAGGGGTTGAGGAAGGATTGCGGAGGCGGAAGCAGCGTCCAAGCGCAGCGCGTCCAAGGGAGTTTGCAACTCGCCACGGACAAGAACACCACCACCACGGAGGCCGCGGCTCAAAAGGAGTTCGGGGACGCCTTCCTCCAGGCCCTCGAGCGCGATCCCAGCTTGCGCAGCGAGGAAGGCGGGTGCACCGTTTCACCGCCCGCGCGTGAGCTGCCCTTCTCCGGATTGTTCGTGCTCGGTACCCTGGTTGCATTCCGGCGCCGCCGCCGCGTCCCATCTTCGGTCGACACGCGAACGTCGTAGCGTCATCGCTCGGTCCGCAGCAAACCGGCGGCGAGGTGCCGGAAGGCCTCGACGGCCTTTGCAAAGACGGCGTGCGGATCGTCGGCGGCCGCAATCCAAAGCGATGCGTTGAGCGCCGCGCCATTGAGGAGCCGGGCGGCAGCTTCGGCGTCCATGGGCTTGACCGTTCCCTCCTCGATGAGCGCCTCGATCGTTTGCGTCATCGCGCGAAGGCACGCGTTCTGGTTGGGCCATTGCGATGGATCGCCGAGCACGGCGGGGCCGTCCAGCAGCATGATGCGCTGGATCTCCGGCTCCAATGCCATCTCGAGGTAGGCGATGCTCTCGTCGAGAAGCCCAAGCCATAAGGTCTTGGCCCGCGCCTGCGCGGCGCGCATCCGTGCCACCATTTCGGCGTCGATCTGGTCGACGACGGCCTGCAGCAGGCCCTTCTTGTCACCAAAATTATGGTAGAGCGCGCCTCTTGTAAGGCCAACCTCGGCGGTGAGCTCGTCCATGGACGCGTCCGCATAACCTTGGGTCGCGAACGCCTTCCGAGCGGCCTGAATCAGCTTGGCTCGGGTTTCCTCCACCATTTCCGCACGCCGTCTCGCGACCACCGCCGCCTCCTGCCTAAATTGACATACGCCGCGTATGCGTATTGACATACGAGCCGTATGTGTAAAGGTAACGGCATACGGGGCGTATGACAACCGTCGTCCCGGACGGGTGCAGCCTGGCGCCGTTTCCTCGGCCGGGCAGAGGACCAACCACGCTCGCGACCCGCGAACGTCGTTCGCCTTTTCGGCGGGGACGGCTCGCAGCGGCGAGCGGATAGGTGTGCCTCATTTCAAACAGAGAGTGCAATCATGGCCAAACGCGATGCGATTTTTCCTGCCGGCCGGCAGGCGCTGTACGAGATGAACCGCTATTCGGCGGCGATCCGATCGGGAGATCTTTTGTTCGTCTCCGGCCAGGTCGGCAGCCGCGCAGACGGCTCGCCCGAGCCGCACTTCGAAAAGCAGGTTCAACTCGCCTTCGACAACCTCGCGGCCGTGCTGAAGGCCGCCGGTTGCACGTTCGACGACGTCGTCGACGTAACGACCTTCCACACGGATCCAGCCGCCCAGTTCGAGACGATCGCCGCCGTTCGGTCGAAGGCCATCGGAGAGCCGCCCTATCCAAATTGGACGGCGGTGGGCGTGAATTGGTTGGCGGGCTTCGATTTCGAGATCAAAGTCATCGCACGCATTCCTGAATCCACCTGATCGGATTGGCGGCGCGCACGCCACCTTGAGGCCCGAGGCCGCGTGGATCGTCTTCTCCGGCGCGCACGCCGCGTGAGAAGCCTCCGAGACCGGATCACGGCCGTGATCGAATTCGATTTCGAGATCAAAGTCATCGCACGCATTCCTGAATCCACCTGATCGGATTGGCGGCGCGCACGCCACCTTGAGGCCCGAGGCCGCGTGGATCGTCTTCTCCGGCGCGCACGCCGCGTGAGAAGCCTCCGAGACCGGGATCACGGCCGTGATCGAAATCGGCGCGCGGCGCCTCGCCCGAGGTGGCCGCGTTCGCGGTGTTGAATCGCGTCGACCCGGACCGCCGGTGAAAAAGATCCATGCCCCCCTCGGGCGCGTTCGGATCGTCCGCCGTCGCCACCTGCACCTTCCGCGTTTCGCGCGCCGGGTCGCGGTCGTCGCACGGCACGTTCAACATCGAACAACGTGGAGCGGGCTTCCCCGCGCATGCTGCCGGGTGGGGCGCCCGCGCTCTCGGAGAAATTTGCGATCGCGCAAGACCGTATCCGTGGCGCCTCCCGCGTGCCGCTCGGCCTTGTCGACCGCTCGTTTAATGGTATCGATACCATGGCGAATGGTATCGATACCATTGACGCGCACGGGCTCTAGGGTCCCCACGTTTGACACGGCGCAGCGAACGGGTACCGCCCATGGGGTACCCCGCTGAACCCATGTGCAAGGAGAGCGATATGACCTCGATCGCAAAGAAAGTTGTCGTTGGTGGAACCACCGGTGCGCTGGCGGCGATGTTCGCGTGGGCGCTCCCGGGGCACTCGGCCATGGCGAGCGACGGGGACGACCGAGGTAGGGAAAGATGGCTCACATCGGCGCCGCTCGAGCACGTGTACGATCCGACGCCGCCAGGCGGTCCGGCGCGGTATCTCAACGATCATACGTTCATTCGAGGGCGTGATGGCACGTGGCACATGTTCGGCATCATCGGGGACGCGGCGCCGCCGGGCGAATTTCCCGATGGCGGCAAGGAGCTCGATTTTGCGCATGCGACCGCGCGCGATTTGATGGGACCGTGGACGACGCAGCCGCACGCGCTGCACGTCGATCGCAGCTACTACGGTGAAGATCACCTATGGGCGCCGCACGTCATCGAGAGCGAGGGCACCTATTACATGTTTTATGCGGCGGGCGGAAATGGCGCGGCGATCAACCTCGCCACCTCCACGGATCTGTTTCACTGGAAGCGAATCCCCAGCGGCCCGCTCTTTCGTGGATTGGTCGCGCGCGATCCGTTCGTGATTAAAATTGGCACCAAGTGGGTCATGTATTATTGCGAGCTCGCCGGCTGGGGCGGCCACCATATCGTGGCCGCTCGAACGAGCTCCGATTTGCTGCATTGGAGCGAGCCGACCACCGTCTTCACCGATCCCAATTACGACCCTTTTCCGTCCACCACCGAGTCGCCGTTCCTCATCCAGCGCGACGGTGTATGGTATCTCCTCATCGGTCCGCGCCGCGGTTACGTGGGCACCGACGTGTTTCGCAGTCGCGATCCATTCTCGTTTTCCATCGACGGCTATGCCGGGTATCTCCCGTCGCACGCCGCCGAGCTCGTCGAGGATCGGCGCACCACCTGGGTGAGCGGAGCTGGCTCCTTCGAACACGGCATTTATTTCGCGCCGCTCGAGTGGCGTCGCACACCGCCCGTCTGGCCCTCGCCCCAGAACCCCGCGGTCGCATTGGATGACACCGGCCGTATTCAGCTCTTCCTCGTCGACCCGGGGGACGGCCGCATTCTCCGGCGCAAGCAAATCGATCCCAGGCGCAACACATGGAGCTGTTGGGAGGTGTTCGGCGAGGCTTCGGGCGCCGCGCCCACCATCGGTCGAAATGCCGATGGGCGGCTGGAGCTCTTTGCCGTTGCCCCCGATGGATCGCGCCTGCTTCACCGCGTTCAGCTCCGCGCCAATGGCGATCGATGGGGCCAGTGGGAGACGTTCGGCGGACCTGCCGGCGCCGCGCCCACGGTGGCGCGCAACGCCGATGGGCGGCTCGAGGTCTTCGCCATCGGCCCGGCGGGCCGTGACGTGGCACATCGATGGCAAACGTCCGCGGGCGGCGATTGGAGCCAATGGGAAGTGTTCGGTACGGCGGCGGGCGGGCCGCCTTCGGTCCATGCCAATGCCGACGGGCGCCTGGAGGTGTTCGCGATTGGCCCGGGCAACGGATACCTCGCGCACCGATGGCAGACCACCCCCAGCGGCGGGTGGAGCAATTGGGAAATCATCGGCGGGCCGGCGGCCGCAACGCCCAGCATGGCCCTCGGCGCCGATGGCCGGCTTGGCGTCTTCGCCGTAAGCCCGTACGGCGCCGGCATCGCATTGCTCGCGCAGTCCTCGCCCAACGGCGGGTGGAACGATTGGCGGGGCTTCTCCTCGTGGGCCGATCCCTCGCCCACCTTGGTGCAAAACGCCGACGGGCGGCTGGAGGCCATCAAGGTCACGCCCGGCGGTGAATACATCCTGCACCGATGGCAGAACGGCGACGGCACCTGGAACGGGAACGACATCACGGGATGGCAATCGTTCGGCGGCGAGCCTGTCTCGAGCACGCCGAGCGCGGTTCGTGATCGCGATGGCCTCATTCACGTCTTTGCCATCTCCGCCAATGGCGCGGTGTTGTCGGAGATCGTCCAGGATGCACCGAGCAGCGGCTGGGGCGAGTGGAGCCGCGTGCGCATCGAGCATTGACGATAGGGAGAATCGCGAAGGCGCGCCAAGCGGGACAGGCGCGCCATTCACCTCGGGCGATCGCGTGGCGCCCGTGCGCCTCGGTCAATCGTCGCTGGGATCCTCGTACTTGAACGGGTTCGTCGGGGCGCTCTGGGTGGGCAGCGGCATGCGCGGCAAAGTCTTGTCGCTATTGGCCGATTGGAGCAGAAGGCCGGCGAGGATGACGGAAGCTTGCCGCATGTCCTCGGCCTTCAGGTGATCGAATGTATCGATGCTGCTGTGATGAATGCGCGATGAGTAATCGAGAGGGTCCTGAACGAACTGATAGCCGGGGACACCGACCGCCTGCATGAACTCATGGTCGGTGTCCCGGGTGGGCGATGCAACGACGGCGTTGGCACCCATGCTCGCGAACGGCTGCAGCCACTCGCGCAAGAGCGGGACCGCGGCGACATTTCCCTCGGCGTGGATGCCGCGGACTTTGCCCGAGCCATTGTCGATATTGAAATACGCGACGAGGTCTTTGTAACCCGGTCGCGGCTTGATCGGGAACCACTGATCCCAACGGAGCCATTGGTCGTTCCCATCGGGGGCATTCGCCGGGATGCGGGTCGCCAGGTACTTTTCCACGTACGACAAGGAGCCGAGGCAACCTTGTTCTTCGCCGGCCCACAGCGCGAACCGGATGGTGCGCCGCGGCTTGATCCCGATGGTCGCCAGGATGCGCGCCGCTTCCATCACCACCGCCGTCCCCGCGCCATTGTCCGCAGCGCCATCGCCCGCGACCCAGCTATCGAGGTGCGCTCCGGCCATGACATAGCCCGCGCGCGGATCGCTGCCGGGAATCTCGCCGAAAATATTGTACGCGTTGATGTCGCTGTCGTCGAACTTGACGGTGCTGTTGATCTCGATGGTGGGCGCGGGCCCGACCTTGGCGAGCCGCGCCAGCCGGCGATAATCTTCGGCCGCGACCTCGATGCCGGGCAGCGCCGGGGTGTCTCCAACGCGGTAGGCAAAGCTCTCGCCGTGCAGCAGCTTACCGTCGCGATACGACTTGCGCACCCAAGCCACGGCGCGCTCGGACTTGAGAAATGCATCGAGCTTGGCTCGGAACTTGAAGCGTTTGAGCTGACGTTCGCGCGCCGCCGGATCCACGTCAGGCTGCTCGATGCGATCGAGCTTGTGGATGTCGTCGTCTTTGAGCCGCTTGAAGGCCGGGTCGCCAGGCTCGTCGCCATCGCCAGGAAGGGATACGAGCACGACCTTACCGGCGAGCTTTCCGCGCCACGGCTCGAAATCACGCTCGCGTTTCATGGGCGCCACCACGATGGGCGCGCGGATTGTGCCATTGGTGCCCGGCGTCCATGCGAGGGGCATGGCGGTAAGCTGGATGACACGGGGCATCACCATGCGCACGCTGGACCATTGGATCGACCAGCCCCGGCCAAACGGAAAACCCTCTTTGTGGACGTTCTTGAGCCCCCAGCTCCGGAACTGCGCCTGCGTCCAGCCTTCCGCCTGGCGCATTTGCGGTGAGTTGGTCAAGCGGCCGCCGATGGAGTCCATGAGGTACTCGGCGGTTTGCATCACGTGCGAGTGTTGGAGGCCTTGATCCATCACCCGGTTCATATCGTCGGCTTGGGGGGCGGCGGCTTGCTGGGCGGCGGCGGGAACCGTGAACAAGACGAGCGGCACTGCCATCAAGAACTTACGCATGCTGCGGATCTCCTGCGCCTTTCGCCATCGAATTTTGCGAAGCGTCATGGATCGAGGCTGTCGTCCCTGCGACTCGCGGCGTTGAGCGAGTCGGATCATACGATACAATCGCATCTGGAACGAACATCGTTTTCGTGGGAAGAGGGCCAGCACACCACGTGTCCACCTTCCGTGACCCACGCAAACGAAGGCGCACGACGCGATGTGCGATGTGCGCCCGGGCCGGCCTGCGCTCGCCTGCGCGCGATCCGATATCCGTCAGGTATCGGCCAGGAAAATACCTTGGCCGGCGAGGTTGTCGCGGATTCGCAGGGTCATCTGCTCTTCGAGGCCCGCGCGATTGCCGAACAGGGACCAAGCCTCGCCCTCTTCCCCCGCCCCGGCGGGCTCGCCCTGCACCGCGAGGGCGTTGACCCAGGCGATGCGCTGATTGGCGGGAGGGTGGCTATCGTAAGGGGATGCCGCCCGCGAGTAGACCTTCTCGAACTCGTCGGCCAGGTCTTTCTCCGATGTTTGCGTTTCGGGCGTGTAGGTATAGAAGTTCGCGACGGCCACCTTCTTTTCGATGACCTCCTTGAGCGCGGCGCTCGCGTGCGCATCGAACCGGATGGATCGATCGATCACATGGCGGAGGCCGCGCTCGAACGACTCGGAGCCGTAGGCGAGCGCCGCCCAGCGGTCCGCCAGGATCTCTTGCAAGCGCGACGCGCCGTGCGAAATTCGCAAGAAGAGCGGATGAAATCCGCGCACGAACCACCACGCGGGGCTGAGCGCATGTGCGGCGCCGCCCCGGGCCAGCTCGAGGATCATGGTGACGAGCGAGCGTTGCATGGTGAGCGCAAACCCACCACCGGCCGTATCTTCATTTTTGAAGTGCCCATATTCGTGCGCCAAAACGGCCTTGAACGCGCGAACCGGCATCCCTTCGAGCACGGCCGCCCCGAGGATCAAGTGACGCTCCGATCGGGCGCCCAGCTTGAAAAAGCCTTGGCTGCGTTCGGTCACCGCCAGATCGGTGCCCGTGGTCAAGAAGACGCGGTCGACCATGCGTGTCCCGACCCGATCGGCCACCTCTTGGAGAACGCTCCGGAGCCGCGGCTCGGCGGCGAGATCGAGCGGCATGCCCGGGTCCTCGAGGGTGCGCGGGGCCACGATGGCCCAGAGCGATTTGAGCACCGCCCACAGGCTGACGAGCGCCACCAAGCCCAGGATGAGCACGAGCTTGATCGGGATCTGCCCGATGACCAAAAAGCCATAAAAAATGCCGCCCACCCCGGCGAAGACCCCCAAAAGGACCACAGGCAGCGACGCATAGAAATACATGCACGTAAGCCAAATCACCGCGCGATACACGCGTCGCAGGAGCGCCGGAGCCGACGCATGCTTCTCACCGGCTGCCGATATTTTCTCGGCGGCCTGCAGCACCAGCCGGCTGAGCACCCACCCGAGGCCCACCAGCAGCCCGAACCCCACGACCCAGAGCCCCAGGATCCACGCGCCGCGGATGGCGTAGTACCCCAAGCCGGACCTCTCCGCCTCGTCGATCTTCTTCGCGAGGTTTCGATACGCATCCTCGGGCATGCCGCGTTGCTTGGCGGCTTCGAGGGACTCGTGAGCCGCGGTCCATCGGCCTTCGGCCGCGGCGATGATGGCCCACGCGTAGTGGGTTTCGGCGTCGTCGGGGGCGATCTTCCTCAAGTGCTCGCCGTAGCGTTTGGCCTCCGGCAGATCCTTCCGCATGAACGCCACGTGCATCATCGTCAGGAGGATGATCGCGTCGTCCGGACGCGCTTCGACGGCTCGTTTGGCGTGCTGGTAGGCTTCGTCGAGATCGTTCTTTCCGGGCTTTGCCTGCCCGATGAGCGCCCCTGCCAACGCGCTCTCGCTCTCGGGCAAATCGCGTAGGCTGACGGCGCGCCGGCAGTGCGTCAGCGCGAGGTCGTCTTGGTTTTCCCGGAGCTCGACATGGCACAGCCGGCGGTAGGCGTGGGGGTTGTTCGGCAGCAGCTGAATGACGCGCTCGAAGCCCCGATGCGCCGAAGGCAAATCCCCCCGGTCCTGGGCCGCCGTTGCCTCGGTAAAGGTGCGCGCCGCGTCGGGGCTCTCCGCCGCCAGCTCGGCGGTGACCCTTTCCTCGTAGTCCGCGTCCCGCCCGTTCGCATCGCGCTTGCTCGCGTGGGCGGATCTCGCTCCTGCGAGGATGGCCAGGTTCATCAGGACAGCCACCACGAACAGGGCAAATCCGATGTTTGGAAAAAGCGCGTGTCGTCTGTGTGACGTCATCTCCGTGCTCCGTGTGCGGTCCGTGGTTTATGGCGCGATGGCAGAATACGCGGAAAGGATCCCCGAGCTTCCTGCTCACCATGATTCGGCCGGAGCGATTCGACGGTTGCGTGGTCGTGGGTTCGTCCGGGCAGGTGTCCGATTTCGTCCCGACCTACTTGCGGCACGTGCGGGCGGCGGTCACGCGGGAGGCGATGGAGTCGAGGCGGTCGAGGGCGACGAAAACGCCGCGAAGTAGGCGGCGCGCAGGCCGAGCTTGCGCTCGAAGACGAAGCCGGCGCGCGCGGCCATGTCGCACAGCGGCGCGAGGCGCACGCCGTCGGGATCGACCACCAGCGCCTCCCCCACCACGAGGCGGCCGTTCGGCTTGAGCACGCGACGGAGCTCGTTCAGCGCGGCCTCCGGATCGGGCAGCTCCCCGAGCACGCCGATCACGTACGCCGCGTCGAAGGCGGCGTCGGGGTACGGCAGATGCTGCGCGTCGCCTTGGGTGGTGACGATGTTGCCGATCCCGGCTCGCTCCGCGCGGTACCGAAGGGTGGCGAGCATCTCGGACTGGATGTCGAGCACCTCCAGCGAACCGCCGGGTACGAGCGTCGAGGCCATCGGGAGCGAATAGATCCCCACGCCGGGTCCCAGCTCGAGGACGCGCTCCCCGGGGCGAACACCGAGCGCCTCGCGCAGGCGGCCCACCGAGAGCGGCCAGCGGGGCAAGTAGAGCACCCAGCGCAAGGTGTACGGCATGGGGCTCGGAGTCCGCTGGCTCGACCAGCGCGCGGCGAGGATCGTCGCCAGACACGCCGATGCGCAGATGGCGGCCGCGGTCCGCTGGCGAAGCACCAGGGCCCCCAGCCCGGCGAGCGCGGTGATCCCGGCGGCCGCGGTCACCCAGTCGTGCAGTCGTGTCTTCATTTTCGCAGGGAGCATCGTGCAGGTCCTCTCGTCGCGGCGAGGGCGCGCCTCCATGGCGCTCGCTTCGCCGTGAGGCTAAGATTGTGAATCTTTGCTCACAATCCGCAGCTCGCCCGATGCTCGGGTTTTCAGAGGGTCAAAATGCGCGGCAAACGAAGGGTAAATCAGCCGAAACAGCAACGGGCGCGGGACACCATCGAGGCCATTATTCGAGCAACTGCTCAGATTTTGAGCCGCGAGGGGGCGGAGCGGCTGACCACCAACCGCGCGGCCGCGGTGGCGGGCGTTTCGATCGGATCGCTCTATCAATACTTCCCCGACAAGGAGGCCCTCATCGCGGAGGTCCGCCGGCGTCACGACGACGCCTTTCGAGAACGCCTCCTCGCGCTGACCGCGACGATTCAGGACCTGCCGCTCGAGGAGGCCATCGCGCGCTGCGTGCTCGCCCTCATCGAACTGCACCGCGAAGATCCGGCGCTGCACAACGCGGTGGCCGCCGCCGGCGTGCAGGACGGCGAACGACGGCTGCTGCACCAGCTGGCCGCGAGCTGGCTCCAAGCGCGCCGCGGCGAGGTGCGCTCGACGAACCTGGCGCTCGCCGCCGAGATCGCGCTGGACGCAGCCGAGTCGCTCGTTCATGGCGCCGCGCTGCGGACCCCCGAGCGGCTGGCCAATCCGGAGTTTGCCAAAGAGGTCATCGATCTGCTGAGGCGTTATCTGAGCCGCTGATCGACGGGGGCGTGGCTCGCGGGGCCGCCCGGAATCGGGGATCTCCGGCGCGGAATTCTGCGGGCGGACCGCGGTGCGCCCGCGTCGTCATGGTCTTGCATTTTTGCTCACGTACCTTGCGCGAATCGGCGTTGTATCGCTTTATAGCAAGCCTCATTCTTTGCGCATGACCAAGGCAAACAACGAGTCCAGCGCGCGCATCGCCATGTCCACCAATCCGTCCCGGTCGCGGAGCGGGGTGCGCGCCGCCACGCTCACCATCGCGCTCGCCGCCGTCGGCATCCTGTTCGGCGCCCCGTCGGCGCAAGCCACGGAGCAAGCCGCGCCGCCAACATGCCAGGGCGAGGGCATCGAGCGCGGGGCGCGCATCCGCGCCGAAGCCGATACCGTCATTCATGCGCCGCTGAGCACCATCTGGAACCTGCAGACGGACGTGGAACGTTGGCCGTCGTGGCAACCGGGCGTGCTCACCTCGAAGCGTCTCGACAGCGGTCCGCTGAAAAGCCAATCCGCGTTCCGGTGGACGACGCCGGCGCCGGCCACCGCGACCACCGCCGCCACGATCGTGGAGGTGACCTCCACCGTCCAAAAGATTCAGAGCAACACGTGCATTCTTTGGAACGGCCCCGCGGTCGGCACGGGCGTGCGCATCGACAAAGGGACCCACCTGTGGACATTCACCGAGGTCAAGGGAGGCGTCCATGTCCACACGGAGGAGACCTTCTCCGGAGCCCAGGTCGAACGAGAGGCCACCGCCGTGACCGGGATCCTTCGCGCAGGGCTCCAGATGTGGCTGCGCGACTTGAAGGCTGCCGCCGAAAAAACCACCGAAAAGGCCGCCGCCGAAAAGGCCGCCGAAGCGCGCCGTTGATCGGCCGAGCCGCCCCGCGGCCCCTCACCCGCGCGAGCGCTCCGACGCGAGCACGGCGCGCAGGCGCCCCTCGTGCTCGACGGCCCATTCGCACAAGCTCGCCAGCGGCTCGCTCAAGGTTCGCCCGAAATCCGTGAGGGCGTACTCGACGCGCGGAGGCACCTCGGGGAAGACCTCCCGCTCCACCAGCCCGTGCTCCTCGAGCGCCCGCAGCGTTTGCGTCAGCATCTTGGGTGAGACACCGCCGATCTGGCGTTGAAGCGCGCTGTAGCGTTTTCGCCCGTGCATCAACGCGAGGAGGACCAGCAATGTCCACTTGTCGGCGAGGAGCGCGAACGCGCGATGGACGATGCAGGTCTCGTCGAGGAGCGGCTTCTTCCCGATGCGCTCGAGCGCGCGTCCCACGATGTCCGGTTGCGGCAGGTTGCTCTTCGGCCCCAATGGTTACCTCCATGTTACTACCGCACTCGAAGGTGCATACTTCCCATTGGGTAGTGTCAACACCATCATCGGGCCATGGGCAAAAGCAAATGGCACGATTCCCCGCGGAGGGCTGCTCGCGAAGCGGCGGCCGCCCACTTGGAGCGAATTGGACGCGACTTGGAGGCTTGGATGGAGCTCTTCGATGAAAGGGCCATCATCGAGTTTCCCTACGCACCTTCGCTCGGCACGCCGGCGAGGCTCGAGGGAAAGGCGGCGATCCGCAGCTACATGGCGGACATCCTCCCGCAGATGAAGGACCTCGCCTTCACCGATGTACGCATCACGGAGACGCGCGATCCCGACGTGGTCTTCGTGGAGAGCCACGGAGAAGCGCACATCGACGCATCCGGCAGGCACCTCTCCCGCTATGCGCAAGATTACGTGATGCGTCTCGAGACCCGCGACGGCAAGATCGTTCACTACCGTGAATATTGGAATCCGCTTCCAGCGGTCCAGGCGTTCGGCGGAGCCGGTGCTCTGCGCGAGCTCCTCCAACCCTCCTCCGAAGGAGCACCCCGCGCATGACGATCGCCATCTCCACCGCATCCGGAAACATCGGCCTGCGCGCCGCCGAGAGGGTCATCGAAGCGGGCGCAAAGGCCGTCCTCTTCGCCCGCCAATCCGACAAAGTGGCCCACCTCGCCGCGCGCGGCGCCGTCATCGCGCCCATCAGCAGCGACGATGCTGCGGGGATCATCGCCGCGTCGGCCGGCGCCAAGGCGCTGCTCTGGGTCACCCCGCCGAAGCTCGACGAGCCGACCCTTCACGGTTGGTACATGCGCTGCGCCGAAGCCGCGCTGGCGGCCGTTCGCCAGAATGGGATCGCCCGCGTGGTGCACATCAGCAGCCTGGGCGCGGCCAGCGCCGGACCGGGCCTCGGTACGCTCACGTACGTGGCCGAGGTGGAGCGGATGTTCGACGAGGCCGTTGCCAACGTGATGCATTTGCGACCGGGCTTCTTCATGGAGAACCTGCTCCGGCGCGTCGAATCCATCCGGCGCGGGGTGCTCCACTTCCCCTTCGCGCCCGATCACGCGATCCCCTTCATCAGCGCCGACGACATCGGCGACGTCGCCGCCGCTTGCCTGCTCGACGATCGTTGGGAAGGGCATCACGCGCGCGATCTCACGGGCCCCGCCTATGTGACCTTGCCCGAGGTGGCGGCGATCCTCTCCTCCGCCCTCGGGCGACCCCTTCGCTACGAGCGGCAAAGCGTGGAGTCCTCGATCGCCCCCCTCGCCGCCTACGGCGCAACCCCGGGTGTGCAGCGGGAGCTGGGCGAGCTGCAGCGGGCGCTCTCGGATCCGGCGGGTCCTTATGCGCCGCCGCACACGCCCGGCGAGGTTACCCCTACGACCTTGGCGGCCTTTGCGACGAAGAAGCTCGGGCCCCTTTTTCCATAACCGCCCTCGCGCCCTTTCAGGGCCCCGTGCGCGGCAACGCGATGTACTGCTGCCCCAACGGCGAGAGCCCACCCGCCGTCGGCCGGAGAAGGTCGACGGCGGGCTGGGGATCGAAGCGACCCGTAAACCACGCATAACGGAAGACATGGGGATCGGCCTCCACATCCCACACCGCTCGAGAGGGCATCCAGGTCGGCCGCCGCGCGGAAGCCGTAGGCGACACCGCGTTTTGCCGTTTGCCGTGGAGCGCTCGCGTCGAAGGGAACGGGGGGCGCTTCCCCGTCTTTGTCGGTGCCAGCCCCCGGGCCCGCAGGCGATGAATCACCATTCGTGCGATCGGTCGTGGAGGAGCTCGTGCTGCACGCAAGCGCAAATGCGCAGACGAACGAAATGGGGTAACGCGGGAAGGAGGTTTGCATAGCGCCCGCGCTCTAGCAAATGGCCTACCGCCAACGAGGTGCATGGACGATGTCGACCACACGCAAAGTCGAATTCGGATTCATTTTCGTGTGCAGTGTTCTTCTCGGTGGTTGCGGGAGCAACGAATCCAATCCGGGCAGCACGAACGGGCCCGGTGCGAGCACACCGGACGCGTCCACCGGGTACGACGGCCCCGACACCCGCCCCCACGACGACTGTATTCCCGCGGGTATCGACGACGGTACCCCGTTCTCCAAGACGTACCGGGTGCGGCCCATCGGCACGACGTCGTTTCAAGGAACGAGCTACCGAATCGTCACGTCCATGCCGTGGACCTATGTCTTATCGAGCGTCCAATGCCATAAAAACTTTCCGATCGTCGAGACCGACACGCATTACATCGTCGATAGCAAGTTCGAATTGCCTTACATCAAAGGCGTGCTCGACGACGTGGCCTGGACGCCGGGCGTGAAAAATAAGGGCTGGGCCATCGGCTCGAACGACGATCCCGAAGCGCTCGTGAAGAAGAACGGGGCGATGCGCCCGTTCGTCTACCATGTCAACGCCGGATACGAGTACGGCTACTTTACCTACACCAATGATCCGCTCCCCGGAGACGGCATTCACTACTCGGCATTTCGCCCGACGTGGGTGGTGCACCCCAACGGCGCAGCGTACGACATGTTCTTCGTGAACCCGGCGAAGCCCGACGACCAGGGCTTCGCATGGCCGCGGCACGGCAACCATTGGGAGCTCGACTTCGGGCTCTACGTCGATCCGACGGGCCATGTCCATGTCCCCAAGCCGGCCAAGGCGAAGCTCGGCACATTGCTCGGATGGGACGATTACCAGGCCTGCGTCGTCATCAACAAGGGCAGCGCGCCCATTCCCACCACGCGCACCCAGTTTCCGGGAAATGAGTCGTATTACGCCTCCGAGACCTTTCTACCCGGCCACGCCGCACCGGGCGCGATCGGTCATCGGTATTGGGGCCAAAAGGGCCGAACGATGGAGCAAGTCGCCATTTGGGAGGACGACGGCGCACCGGGGCTCAACTCGCCGGGCAATTACCACAAGCCCTATTCGGGCGGGTGCGACACCAAGGGCTACAACTTCGCGCACGCCGAGGGCTTCACCTGGCCCGAGCTTCGCGCCGCGCGGACGAAGATGGGCGACGTTCCCACCCGTGCTCAACTCTACAAGGTAACCCTCTATCGGTACGAGGCAAAGACCCGGGAGACCAAGCTCCTCGGCACATTGTCGTACGAGCAGCGCGAAGGCGGCCAATGGTTCCCCACCGGCTCCGGCCCCGAGGCTCACTCCCTGAACGACAAGAACGGCCGCTGGATCATCAACGGCCCCGTCTTTCGCGACCGCGGCGATCACGTCTTCGCCATCCTCGAGGACCTTTGAACCTTGGCCCGGAGCGCGCGGTGAGCATGAACACCTTTTCCTTGCACGTTCGATGGCTGCGCGTCGCGGCGCTCGCCGTAGGCCTCGGCGGGGGAGCCATCGTGGCTTGCGGCACGAGCTCCGGCGATCTCCCCGGAGGCTCGACCGGTCAATCCGACGCCAGCGCGCCGCCGCAGGGCCCCGGGCCGGCCGGCGATCCGAATACGGGGGTGTGGACCGATCTCGGAAATACCCACGCCCCCGACCACACATCGGCGATCGCCACCAACGAGGGCGTGGTGACCCGCGGCGGGACCATGACCTTCACCAACATCGGCGCGCCGGGCTATTGGGGGCGCGTGATCGAGGCCGAGCCCGGCGATCCACGCTGCGACGTTCAATCGGAGACGATCCACTACGACTGGGGAAATGCGTTTTGCTGCCGGACCAAGCACGTCGTGACCTCGAATACGTTGACCCCCTTCAACGAGCAGATCACGATGGTGCTCGACGGCCCGCTGCGGGTAAAGCAAATGGCCGTCTACCAACCGCTCGCCGGCAACGGTGGCCCCTGGGCGATTCGCTCGTTCTGGGACCGGCGCGCGCCCGATCGCCCGTACAACCTTCATTTCTCGGGGCCGAAGAAGAGCACGACCTTCTCCGGGGATCTGGGAAATAGCTGCACCTTCTTTGCCATGCAGGAAAAGCCATTTCGGTGTGGCCATGGAAGCGATCCCTATTGCCCGGGCTCCGATCTCGACTTCGACGGCTGGCCCGGCTCGAAGCTGGTCGTCCTTTTGGCGTCGATGCCCTACGCGGACGATCCCACGATGAAGCCCTCGAGCTGCATCGGCGCAGGGCAAAACGAGCGCCAGCAGGACTCCCCCTGGGTGGGCATCGCGCCGTCGGAGCTCTCGCGCGACGGTTGGTCGGGCTACAACCCTTGCCACTGCTTCGCGAACACGAACGCCGCCGTGGGCGACGGCTGCGGGCAGATCAACGTCTTCGAGGTCATCGCCGAGGCGTCGGGCTCCAAATGGGGAAACCGCGACATCATCAGCACCGGCGTTCGCTCGTACCAAGTTGGCTCCTTGGGCGGGGCGACGTGCGGCATCGATGGCTGCCAAATCGGAAAGTTCCCGACCGACGCCGATCTGCTCGACGCCAATAGCCTCACCGCGATGCCCGCAGGCGCCGTGATCGACGCCGACCATCGCGCGACGGCCGCCGGCCCCGTCTGGCGGCGCGCACGGGACGATCGCTATTACCTCTTCTTGCTCGATGAAGCATCGCGCACCGTACAGGTCGCGGTCATCCATCCCCAAAGCGTCCCCGAGGCGGCCCGGACCATCGTCCCCGCGCTACCGAATACGCTTTCGCGCTCGGCCATCGAGGGATTCGTGCACCTGCGTCTGCCGCGATGAGTGGCTCGCGCCGCCCCGGCGCTGGGATCGAGGATGGCGGCACGACCGGGGTCGCTGTGGCATAGTGGGCGAATGTCACGCACAGACGTGGAGCCGGAGGCATGGGCGCGCGAGTATCTGCCCACATTGAGCGCGACGTCGCTCGGTTACGATTTTCCCGCGGGCGGATTGGATCCCTTCGACGTGCAGGAGCCGGAGACGCAATGGTTCGTCGATGCGCGCGGGTACACACGGGCGTGGAAGCACTCCGAGGGGGAGCGCGACGTCGTCTACATGAGCCCCCCGGAGTCGGAGTTCGCGAAGAAGGTCCCCATGGGGTACAAATACGTTCGCATCCTCGAGAAGCTGGCGGTGGTGACGCGCGGCCTCCTCGTGCGCGAATGGGCCGAGACGTCGCGCGCCCCAGCGAAAATGCTCGATGCCGGCGACTACTTCACGAGGTTCCCGTACCTCCTATACTTCAAGCGCCTTCGCGGACCCAACCTGTACACGCGCGGATGGCGCGAGCTCGCGCGCACCGCCACCAGCTGGCCCCCTGTGAGGCTGGGCGAAATCCTGACCCTCCCCGCCACGAACTACCGAGCGGCGCTCGCGCTCGCCTTGGGTTTCCCGCCGGAGACCGACGAGGCCATCATGGTCGTTCGCGTGCTCGATCACTTCGGTTATCACTGAGGGCACGCCCGACAGGCGCCCCGCGCCTCACGTCGAGGTGACGCGTCGTTTTCAACCTTCGGCCATGCGCTCGAGGGCGCGTATCAGCTCCGTGCGTTGCGCCTGCGTCAATCGCGCGAGGCGCTCGCCGAAGGCCTCGTCGAGGATTTCACGCGAGGCCTCCATCGCCTTCCGCCCCGAGGGGGTGAGGGTCAACCGAAAGCGGCGCAGATCGTCGGGCTGCATCTCGCGGCGAAGGTAGCCCGCGGCCTCCATGCGCTTGACCATGAAGGTCACGGTCGGCTTGGGGGTCAGCATGGCGCGCGCCAGATCGGCCGGATTGGGGTGCTCATCGAGCTCTCCGAGCAGGAAGAACTCCTTCATCTCGAGCCCGTGCTCGCGCACCCGCGGCTCGACCTCGTGCATGACCGACATGAGAAGCTCGAAGTTGAGCTTCCAGATCTGCCATGGCGAAGTCTTGCGCATTCTTGCCTTCCGCTCTTGACGACCAAGCGCCCCGCACTAGAACTAGTTCCATCTTGAACCATTCAAGGTAAAACTGTCCAGGGATGAACTGTTTCGTCCTGGAACTAACCTAGCACGAACGAAGGGCGCTGGCGATATTCGGCGCAAAAGGACCACCATGCCTCTCGATCACTACGTGACGCTCGGCCGCTCGGGGCTGCGCGTGAGCCCGTTCTGCCTCGGCGCCATGACCTTTGGAGAAGATCTCGGCTGGGGGACCAGCATCGAGGAGTCCGAAGCCATCCTCGATCGCTTCATCGAGCTCGGTGGCAACTTCATCGACACGGCCAACATCTACACCAAGGGTCACTCGGAGAAGATCATCGGCGATCACCTGGCGCACGATCGCAGCAAGCGCGATCGGGTGACGATCGCCACCAAGTTCAGCGGCAACTTGTACATCGGCGACCCGAACGGCGGCGGCTCCAACCGCAAGGCCGTGATCGCGGCTTGCGAGCAATCGCTGCGGCGGCTGCGCACCGATTACATCGACCTTTATTGGCTGCACAATTGGGACAAGTTCACGCCCATCGAGGAGACCATGGCCACCCTCCAAGACCTCGTGCAGTCGGGGAAGGTGCGCTACATCGGGGTCTCCGACACGCCCGCGTGGAAGGTGGCGCAGGCCCAGCTCATCGCGCAATTCCGCGGGTGGACGCCGTTCATCGGTCTGCAAATCGAGTATTCGCTGCTCGAGCGCACCGTCGAAGGTGAGCTGATGCCCATGGCCGAGGAGCTCGGCCTCGGCGTGACCCCGTGGTCGCCGCTGAAGAGCGGCATCTTGAGCGGCAAGTACACACGAAAGAACGCCGGCACCGTGCAACCCGATCGCGGGCCATGGGCCGCGCGCCACCTCGAGGAGAAGAGCTATCGGGTGATCGACGAGCTCGAACGCATCGCCCAGGAGCTCGACACGACCGTCGCGCGCGTCGCGCTATCCTGGGTGCAGTCGCGGCCGGGCGTGTCGTCGACGATCATCGGCGCGCGCACCTTGGCCCAGCTCGACGACAACATCAAGGCGCTCGAGGTCAAGCTCCGTCCCGAGCAGTCGGCGGCGCTCGACGCGCTCACCGCACCGACGCTCAACTTCCCGGCCGAGATCCTGGGCATCGCGTCCTCCCTCCACGCGGGCGGCACCATCATCAATGGCCAGTCCACGCAGCTCCTTCCGTTTGGTCCCTCCAAAAAAGGCGATCACTACTAGGGTGCGACACACGCCGAGACGGACGTGAGATAGCGCACGAGCCAACCGAGCGCCGTCTCCCAATCCGTCTCGTGCATGCGGCACAACGGGACGTCCTCGCCAAAACCTTCGTGCCGCACCGTGAGACGGGTGCCGCCGTCGGTGGGCTCCAACAGATACGCGACCGTGCTGACCCGGTTCCAACGCAAGTTCCAGGTCTGCACCAGCTTGCGCGCGGGCTCGATCTCCAGAATTTCGCCGTCGGTGACGAAGGTCCTGCCCTCGGGCATTCGTCCCTCCACGCGCCAAGCGCCGCCCGCGCGCAAATCGGCCTGATAACCGATCATGCGGTACTGATCGTCCGATCCCCACCAGCGTGTGATGTCCTCCTCTTGGGTGAGCGCGTAAAAGACGCGCTCGGGGGATGCCTCGATCTCCACCGAGGCCAAGACGATGCCTTTGGTCACATCGGCGACCGCACGAGCTGCGCCCTTGTTCCATGTGCTCATATGCCCTCCTCCGTCGACCATCGTTGCTTCCGCAGCTTACCTCGCATCGCCCCATGTCGCTCGGGCTCGCTGCGCAGCGGTGAGCGTGGGAGAGAGCGTCCTCTCAGCGCTCGGATTTGCGCGAACGAGGGGGTGATTTGCGCCAACGAAGAGGCGTCGTGCCCTCCCATGTGTGAAAGGCGCGCGCAAAGGAGTTTACCTCTTCGAAGCCGAGTAAAAAGGCGACTTCGTTGGGCTCGAGATCCGTATGGGCCAAGAGTCGCAAGGAGGTGTCGCGGCGAACGTCGTCGAGCAGGCCTTGGTACGTCGTGCCCAGCTCCTCGAGGCGGCGCTGGAGGGTGCGCGCGCTGAGGTGCATATCGGACGCGATCGTTTCGACGCTGGGACGCTCGCCGTGCAGGCGGCGGCCGAGCGCCGTTCGGACGTCGTCGGCCAGGGAGCGCGCCTCGGGGCTTTCGCGCAGGGCGGCCTCCATGCTCGGCAGCATCAGCGCGAGGAGATCGGCGTTGTACGTCTGGAAAGGCCGCTCGAGCTCCTGCTCCTTCAGCACCAGGGCGTCGAGGGGCGCATCGAAGCGGATCGCGCAGCCAAAGTGATTCCGCAGCATCGCTTCATCGGCCCGGCGCCGTGCGAGCTCCACGCGAACGGGTGTCATCGGCGCGCCGGAGCCGCGTAGCCCCAGCGCGATCAAGGTCGCGAATGTCACGTCGACGAGCCTCATGGGCAGCGCGTCCTCGATGTGCATCCAATGAAATCCGACCTTGGCCTCGCCGCCCGCCGTCTCGATGGATATGCGCTCCGAGCAGACGAGGCGCTTGTAGCGCGCGAACTTCTTCAAGGCCTCACCAAAGTTCGGCGAGTGCAACGCGCTCATCGAGACGATGTCCAGCTGGTGCGGAAGCGCCTCCGACCCGATGCGCAAACCGATATCGGGCCTGCCCGCGATCTCCTCGATGGCGCGCCAGAACGCGAAGAGCTCCTCGGGGGTGATGCGCGCTCGCGGCGGCGACCTGCCCGATGTCCCCGATGGCTGGGGCTTCGTCTGGAACCGAGATGGTAGGATGCCTGCGCGCTCCAAGACGCGCGGCACATCGACCCCCAGGGCGGCAAGGCGATCCAGCACGACGCTTGGCATGGGAATGGGCTCGCTGGGCACGTCGGTTCTCTGGTTTTACCCTTTTTTCGCGAGGAGCATCTTGGCGACCGGCGTCTCCGCGAAGTCGGCCAATCCATCGAAGTCCGTGGACACGCTGAGCGACCTCCACGTTGCGTCCTCGGCCGCGCGCGCCCCCGCCACCACGCCCGCGAGGAACACGGCGTCCGAGCCCGCAAGCACGCGCAGCGGCGGCTCCTTCTCCGAAGCAATCCGAAGAACGAGCTCCGCCACCTTGCGAGGGTCGCCGCGCATGACATCCTCGGCGTGGCCGACGCGCTGCCGGAACGCACCGATGGTCGCTTGGTAATCGGGATGAACCTCGTCGATGCGCATCGACGGCCCCGCCCAATCCGTTCGCATGCCGCCTGGCTCGACGATGGTGACGCGAACGCCGAGGGGGCCCACTTCTTTGGCGAGCACCTCCGAGAACCCACCGACGGCCCATTTTGCAGCCTGGTAAGCCGCGAGGCCGGGCGATCCGAGCCGCCCGCCAATCGACGAAATCTGAATGACGTGCCCGGCCCGCTGCTCGCGCAAAACCGGCAGCGCCGCGCGCGTAACATTCACGACACCAAAAAAATTCGTATCGAACTGCGCGCGAAAATCCTCCTCCGGCAGGTGCTCGATCGAGTTCACATTGGCATAACCCGCATTGTTGACGACCACGTCCAACCGTCCGAACGCCGACACCGCCAACATGACCGCCCGCCGCGCCGCCGCAGGATCCGTTACATCGAGCGCGACGGCGCGCACGCGATCGCCATATTCGGTCGCGAGCTCGCGCAAATCCTCCACCCTGCGCGCGGTCGCCACCAACCGATCGCCGGCCGCGAGCACGGCCTTCGCAAGATCGCGGCCGAGGCCGCGTGAGCTACCGGTAATGAGCCAAACCTTCGACATGAACGCACCCATCCTTTCACGATTGCCGCGGCGCCCTCTCTCTTCTCGGAGCGCGCGACGTCGACGGGATGAATGATGAGGCTCGGCCCGCGTTGGGACGAATCGGATCGCGCCAAAGAATCATCGGATCGCGACACGTCAAATATTTGAAATTATTGCACAAAACGACACCATGCCGACCAGACGCCCGGCCGAGGCCGTGACCCTCTTGCGCGGCGCCCTCGCCAAACCAAACGCCAGCGCGGGCGCGCGCCTCTTCCGCCCGTCACGAGACGATGATCGGCTCCTGCACCTCGGGCGCGCCGCATTCGGCGGCCCCCGTCCACACGAGCAAATTGGGCAGAACGCGCGCTACGCCGCCGCCGTGCGTATGACCGCAGAGGACGTGCATGGTGCACTCCGGTCGCTCGGCCATTGCGCTCTGCAGCACATCGCCTACGGCCGCGCACGTGAAGTACGACAGCCAATCGGGGCCGGAGATTCGTCCACCGTGCCAGCACGCCGCCTCGAACGGTGGCACGTCAACCGCCAAACCCCTTGTCGCGCAGAATCGCGTCGATGCGGGCGCGGTGGGCGGCTTCCCATGCTTCCAAGGTTTCGCTGGCCTCTTTGACGGCGCGCTGTTGGGCCGACGCGAGGATGGAGTCGGCTTTGGCGAGAGGCACGACCGCGATGCCCTCTTCGTCCGCCACCACGATATCGCCCGGCGCCACATGGACCCCGCCGCATCGCACGGCCTCGTCGAGGGGAGCCACCTTGTCTTTGGCGCCGGGAATGGGAATTACGCCGCGCGCGAAGACGGGAAAACCCATCTCGCGTATCTCGGCCAGATCGCGAATGACCCCGTCGATGATGAAGGCGGCGATGCCACGTTTTTTGGCGACGGCGCAGACGTTTCCCCCGGCGACGGCGTAGTTCGTGTCCCCGCCGGCGTCGACGACGACGATGGCCCCCGGTGGCGCACGGTAGATGGCCGCATGGAGCATCAGGTTATCCCCCGGCTCGCACCGAACCGTGTACGCGGGCCCCGCGACGCGCGGCATCGCCGCCCACAGAGGGCGGATGGTGATGTCCATGATCTGCTCGCGCGTCAGAACGTTGGCGAGCGCGGTGGGGGATAGCTCTCGAAAGGGTTGGTACGCGTTCATGAGCCCGAAGAGTATGACGCGCTCTCACCTGGCTCGTCATCCATTCGGCACGCGCGCCGCCTCGCGCTCGGGAGCGGCTCTTCTGCGGCGAATCGTCTTGCTCGAAGGGAGCGTACGAGGAAGATTTTACGGGATGAGCCCGTACGAATGGACATGCAGCGCTCCGTAGCCCTCGCTCTCGGCCTTGCGGCGGTGGGGCTTGCCGGGAGCGGCGGCGTCTACATCGTGTCGTTTTGGGTCTCTCCGCTCTCGACGGCCGTGGGGCTGACTTTGTTCGCGGGCGCGTTCGTCGCCGTCTTCTTCTCGGCCTTCTTGCACCCGAGAACGCGGTTTGGCAGCTCGGGGATCGCCCTCGCGGCCGAGGACGTCGAGCACGGATCGCCGCAGTGGCCGAAAATGCTTCGATATGCTGCGCTCGGAGTGCTCGTCCTCAGCGTGATCGCGGCTGGCGGATTGCATTGGGGCCACGAAATGAACCTGTCGTTCGACCACGGCGACTTCGGCGCGTCCGTCGAGTATGCGCGGGTCTTTCTCGCCATGGCGTTGGTCCTGTACGCCATCGCGCTCGAGACGGCGATTTCGGCCATGATCGCGCGACCCATGGCTCCTTTCGCGCTGGAGGCCCGCACCGCCCGTTCGACGGCTTCACCGCGCGCCGAGGCGAGCGCGTGCTCGCGGTGCGCCGTCGCGCTCGCGCCGAACGAGAGGCTCTTTTCGCACGATGGCCAGCCGCTCTGCGATCGGTGCCGCACCGTGGCCGACGCGCACGAGCAGATCGACCGCGCTCACCGGGCCGCCGTGGAAAATACCGTCGATGAGTACGGGAAGGTCAGGCTCGTTGCCGGCATCGTTCGAGAACATGCCGCGCGCTGGGCCGCGCAAGAGCACGCGGCGCTCGCTCGACTACCGACCTCGCCCCCCACGGCCACCGCCACGATCCGCTGCGCAACGTGCAAAGAGCCCGCGGCGCGCGCGGCGACGACGCTGAATCTCGAGGGAGAGCCCATGTGCCCGAGGTGCGCGGCCGTCTTCGATCCCGAGGAGGCGCGCCGCGAAAAAGAGGGCAGCCTCTGGCGCGGATTTGCGCTCGGTTTTGTCTTTTCGGTATTCGGTATTCTCTACGTATTCGCCGTTACCCGCCGCCCCGCCGATAAGAAGGGCGCCCTCGGAGGGTTCCTCACCGGCCTGCTCCCCGGAGCGATCTATTTCGTCACCTTTCATCAGGGCGGCGTCGGCGTCGCCTTCATGATCGCCTGGAGCGTGGCCGTCGCGGGTATCGTCCTCGGGCCGCTCTTCCGGTTGCGTGCGCTGCGCACGCAGCGTAGGAACGAGAACGAGGACGAGACGTTTCGAGCGTAGCCACGCTATTTTTGGCGATGGGTTCGTCAGATGGTCGCCGCCAGGCGCAGCGGCGTACGAGGGCGCGAGCCCGAAGCGCGGGCTCAACCAATTTGCTTCGAGATGACCTTCTTCTGGCCTTGGCCGGGCACTCTGTAGAGAATCCAGCCATGGTGGTCCACATCGAATGGTTCAGCTTCGACTCGGATCGAGTTGGCTCTTCGCGCTCCATCGCGGCGGCGGATGCCTCGTGCGTCGTGGCGCTTCGCCGCGCGCGAAGGGAGCGAGCATGACGCACGCACGGGAGTCCGCCACGTCGAACGGTTCTCCGGCGCCCGAAGCATCGTCGCTCTTCGCGCACGGCGGCGAGATGGGCGCGATGATGAGCAACATCGATTGGGCCTCCACGCCGCTCGGCGCGGTGGAGGGCTGGTCGCAAGCATTGCGCACCATGGTCGGACTGTTGATGCGGAATCGATTCCCACTCCTCCTTTGGTGGGGCCCGAAGTTCATTCAGATTTACAACGACGCCTACAAGCCTATCCCTGGAGCGAAACATCCTCGCGCGCTGGCGCAGCCCGCCGCCGAGTGTTGGGGCGAGATATGGGACATCATCGGCCCCATGATCGAGGCGCCGTTCCGGGGCGAGCCGGCCACGACGAGCGATGATCTCTGCCTCTTGTTCAACCGGAAAGGGTTCGTCGAGGAAGCGCACTACAAGGTGGCCTACAGCCCGGTCCCCGATGAATCGGTGCCCTCCGGCATCGGTGGCGTGCTCGCGACGGTGGCCGAGACCACCGAGGAGGTCTATGCCCGTCGCCAGCTCGCCACCTTGCGCGATTTGGCAGCGCAATCGTCGTTGGCGAAGACCGCCGAGGAGGCCTGCGAGATGGCGGCGCGCACGATGGAGGCGAACGACAAGGACATCCCCTGCGCGTTCTTCTATCTCCTGGAAGCCGATGGGAAGGTGGCCAAGTTGGTCAGCCTCGCGGGGTTGGTCGAGGGGGACTCCTCGGAGGGCACGCCGCCTCCGAGCTTCCCGCTCGATGGAGAGGCGCATGGCTGGCCGGTAGGGCACGTCATGCGCGACCGGCGCGGCGCCGTGGTGGATCTCGGCGCGTTGCAGCTGCCTTGCGGCGCGTGGGATCAAGCCCCGCGGCAGGCCGTGATTCTGCCGCTCGCCGCGCCCGATCAGCCGCGAGCGTACGGCGCCATGGTGATCGCGGCGAGCCCTCATCGTGAGCTGAACGAGCAATACCAGAGCTTCTTCGAGCTGGCGGCCGAGCACGTGGCATCGGCCATCCGCAATGCGCGGGCGTACCAACAAGAGCGCGAGCGCGCGGAGAAGCTCGCCGAGCTCGATCGCGCGAAGACGCTCTTCTTCAGCAACATCAGCCACGAGTTTCGCACCCCGCTGACCCTCATGCTCGCGCCCATCGAGGACATGCGCAACGAACAGAGGGTCCCATCGGAGGCCGAGGGCGAGCGCATCGATCTTCTTCACCGGAACGCGCTCCGCCTCCTGAAGTTGGTCAATACGCTCCTGGACTTCTCGCGCATCGAAGCAGGTCGCATCGAGGCCTCCTACGAGCCGACGGATCTCTCCGCGTTGACCGCCGAGCTGGCGAGCAACTTTCGCTCGGCGCTGGAGCGCGCGGGCCTGGGGCTGGACATCGATTGTCCGCCTTTGCCCGAGGCGATCCATGTCGACCACGACATGTGGGAGAAGATCGTCTTGAACCTGCTCTCGAACGCCTTCAAGTTCACGTTCGATGGCACCATCCGGGTGCGGCTGCGCGCGGTCTCCGGCGGCGCCGAGCTCGAGGTGAGCGACACCGGTACGGGCATCGCCGAGGCCGAGCTGCCGCGCCTCTTCGAACGCTTTCACCGGATCGAGGGCGCGCGTTCGCGCAGCTACGAAGGCTCGGGCATCGGGCTCGCGCTCGTGCAGGAGCTGGTGCAGCTGCACGGCGGCGGAATCCAAGTGAGGAGTCGCCTGGGCGAGGGGACCACGTTTTGCGTTCGTATCCCGGACGGCACGGCGCATTTGCCAAAAGACCGCCTTCGCGCGGCCCGTACCCTCCAATCCACCGCGGTCACCGCGGGCGCCTATGTCGAGGAGGCGCTGCGCTGGGTGTCGGCGCCTGCCGCGGAACCTGCCGCGTTTCGGGCGAGCCCTCGGACATCGACGTCGAACGAGCCTCTGCAGCGTATCCTCGTGGCGGACGACAACGCCGATATGCGCGATTACCTCGTACGGCTCCTCCGCGAGCGCTGGGAGGTGCAGGCCGTGAGCGACGGTCAAGCCGCGCTCGAGGCCATCCGCCAGAACCCTCCCGACCTGGTGTTGTCGGACGTGATGATGCCGGGGCTCGATGGCTTCGCGCTCCTTCGCGCCCTGCGCAGCGATATGTCCACGCGCGCGCTCCCCGTCGTCCTCTTGTCCGCCCGCGCCGGCGAAGAGGCGACCGCCGAGGGGCTCAAAGCCGGGGCCGACGATTACCTCGTCAAGCCGTTCACGGCGCGCGAGCTCTTCGCCCGCATCACCGCTCGCTTGGTCGCCGTCCGGGCGGCCCGCGCATCGAACGAGCAACGAACGAACCTCTATCGCGCCTTCATGCAGGCGCCTTTTCCGGTCGCCATCTTCCGCGGCGCCCAGCACGTGATCGAGCTCGCAAACGAGGCGTGCCTGAACGTCTGGGGTAAGACGGCGGAGATCCTCGGGCGGCCGTTCGTGGAGGGCGTCCCCGAGATCCGCGATCAGCCATTTCCGAGCCTGCTCGACGGTGTTTATCGGTCGGGGCTCCCGCATCATGGCCAATCCGAGCTCGCGTGGCTCCCGATTGGGCCGGGCGGCCGGCTTCAGGACTTCTATTTCACCTACGTCCTGGCTCCGCTCCTCGATGCGCGCGGCGCGGTCGATGGAATCATGGTGTGCGCCTTCGACGTGACCGAGCACGTCCGCGGGCGACAGCGGGCGGAGGCCTTGACCGCGGAGCTGCAGACCAGCACCGAGGCGCTGCACCAGAGCGAGAAGCAATTCCACACGCTCGCCGACACCATGCCGCTGCTCGCCTGGTACGCCGACCCCGACGGGCGCATTCCCTGGTACAACCAGCGCTGGTTCGAATACACGGGGATGAAGCCCGAAGAGCCCGAGGGCTGGAGGTGGGAGTCCGTTCACGACCCGGAGGATTTGCCGCGGGTCGTCGCGAAGTGGACGGCGGCGCTCGCGAGCGGAGAGCCTTGGGAGGACGAGTTTCGCTTGCGGAGCCACGACGGACAGTATCGATGGTTTCTCTCGCGCGCCATTCCATTGCGCGACGCGCGCGGCCGCATCGTCCGCTGGTTCGGGACGAACGTCGATGTCGACGACCAAAAGCGACTGCGCGAAGAAGCAGAAGTCGCCAATCGATTGAAGGACGAATTTCTGGCCACCATGAGCCACGAGCTCCGCACGCCGTTGAACGCCATCCTCGGATGGGCCGCGCTCCTCCAAGACGGCGACCACGATCCACCGACCCTCGCGCGCGCGCTCACGACCATCGAGCGCAACGCCAAGTCGCAAGCCCGGCTCATCGAAGACATCCTCGATGTCTCGCGCATCATCAACGGCAAAATGCGGCTCGATATGCGGCGGGTGGACGTGAAGGCCGTCGCGGACGCCGCGCGCGACGTCGTGCAACCTGCCGCCGAAGCGAAGAGCGTCGGGTTGACGGTGGAGGTCAAGGCCGAGCGGAACGTGGCGCTGGTGGGCGACGCCGATCGCCTTCAGCAAGTCCTATGGAACCTCCTCATCAACGCCGTGAAGTTCACCCCCTCCGGCGGCCACGTCTCACTGCGCGTCGAGCGCGTCGGCAACACGATGCGCTTCATCGTGCGCGACACGGGCAGAGGCATCCCCGCGGCGCATCTCCCGTTCATCTTCGAGCGATTCCGCCAGGTCGATAGCTCGATGGCCCGCAAATACGGTGGGCTGGGGCTAGGCCTCGCGATCACCCGCCACATCGCGGAGCTTCATGGCGGCTCCATATCGGTCGAGAGCACGGGCGAGGGCCACGGCTCGACATTCATCGTCTCGCTCCCCATCCGCGCGATCTACGAGGCCGAGCTGGAGGCGCGCGCGGCCGTCCCCGCGGAGAGCTCGGACTGGTCCGCGACCCCGCCATCGCGAAACGCGACCTTGCTGGTGGGGGTCGACGTCCTGGTGGTCGACGACGACGAGGACTCGAGGGTCATCGTGCAGCAGGCCCTCACGCGCGCGGGCGCATCGGTCAGCACCGCCGACTCGGCGCGCGCGGCCATGGATCTGCTCAAAGGACGTCGGGTCGATGTGCTCATCAGCGATATCGGGATGCCCGAAGAAGATGGCTTCGCGTTCATCCAGCGCATTCGTTCGCTGCCGCCCAATCGCGGGGGTATCGTCCCCGCGATCGCGTTGACCGCGTACGCCCGCAGCGAGGACGCCGCGCGTGCGTTGCGCGTGGGCTATCAGCGGCACCTCGCCAAGCCCGCCGAGGTCGATGCGCTCGTTCGGATGGTGGCGGGCCTGGTCGAGCGAAACAAGGAGAACGAGGCGAGCGGGGAGATGGCCGGCTAGCGCCGCCGAGACGATCCGCGGGCGCGCGGCGGCGCCGATCAGCGGCCGCCCCTCGGCGGCATATGGCTCTCGAACCAATCGAGCATCGGCTTTGGCCGCCGCTGGAGCTCGAGGTAGCCATCCCAGCGGGCGGTCGTCTCGCGGATCCAGTGGAGCTTTTTGTCCGCGACGGGGATGTTGTCGAACATGGTCTGCACGTCGCTGGGCGTCGTCAGCACGTCGTCGTGAACCTGGTAGAGAAAGGTTGGGACGCACACGCTCTTGGCCCAGACCCTCGGCTCCCGGGCCGCGAATCCAATGCCCGTGCGACGCACGATGTACGTATCCAAATCATCGATACGGCCGGCGGGTACGCCCGCGAGCGCGAGCATCCGTTCGGAGATCGTCTTCGGCGTGACCGGCTGCGACCCCAGCAAGCAGCGCACGCCCTCGAAGGCTCTGGGGTCCTGGACCATCGCATGGAACGTGGAGCTGCAGCCCAGACATCGGCTGAAGAGCGCCACGGCCATATCGCGCGTATCCTTGCGCTCGCGCACGTACCGCAGCGAGCCGAGGACATCGCGCGCTTCGAAGATCCCGCTCGAGGCGATGCCTCCGTTGGCGGCGCCGCTGAGCCCCGCGTTGCGCAAATCGTAGGCGAGGACGTTGTAGCCGGCGTCGTGCAGGATTTCGTAGTCCACGACGAAGTTCACCTCGGCGGTGTTGCCGCTCGGACCCCAGATGGACCTCCACGGCTCGAGGTAGGTCGGCAGCCCGGCGCGGTTGAACCCCAAGGGGTGATTGGCGATGATGAGGCGATCGGAGCCCGCGGCGGGGATGAACCACCCCTCGAGGGGCACACCGTCCAGCGATGGAAAGGTGACGTCCTCGTAGCTCAGGCCCTGCTCCGAAGGCGAATGCAGAATGGGCGACCGAAGTTGCTGAGCATATCGGTCGGCCATTCGTTGCAAGATGGCGTCGATCTGCTCCTCCGTCGGGGCGGGGGCGTTGCGGGTATCGGGGGTGGGATCGGGTCGATGCATGGGGCTCCTCCTCGGGCGGGATCACCGTCCCGCGCCGAGAAGAATGCACGCTCCGCGCGGATGCGACGAACGCATCTTCGTCATTATCATCATGCTGTTTTGTCATCATGAACGAAGCGGCCGTCATGCGACCTACGCATGTTCATCCTTGTCACGATGACACTGCGTCATCTAGCCTCGGGTGCCGTGGACGCACGGTTACTCAGCGGGCTCGAGGTTCTAGCGGCCGTTGCAAACGCCAAGAGCTTCGTCCATGCGAGCGAAGCGCTCGGGTTGACGCAATCCGGTGTCAGCCGGGCGATCGCGCGGCTCGAGGCGCGGGTAGGCGTGCGCCTCTTCGATCGCACCCCTCGCTCGGTCGAGCTCACCGAGGAGGGGCGCCGCTTTTATGCGCAAGTGATGCCGCTGTATACGGGCATCGAAGAGGCCGTGAACGAGGCCGGCAGCGCGCGGAAGGCGCCGCGAGGCCGGCTGCGGGTGAACACGGATTCGGCGGCCGTGCGCCTCTTGCTCGCGCCGCGGATGGGCGCGTTTCTGCGGGCGCAGCCGGAGGTGTCGATCGAGCTGGTGGTGCGCGATCGATTGCCGGATCTCATCGCCGAGGGCTTCGACGTGGCGGTGCGGTTTGGCGATCCCGAACCGTCATCGGCCATCGCCCGACGCCTGCTCGAGACGCGCATCCTCACCTGCGCCGCGCCGGCCTACCTGGCGCGACACGGAAAGCCGAAGCACCCGCGCGAGCTCGCGCACGGGCGGCGCGAATGCATTCTGTTTCGCGATCCGACCACGGGCCGCCCTTTCTCGTGGGAATTTCACCGGGGAGGTCGGATCCTCCGCGTGCCCGTCTCGGGGCAATTCACGGTGAACGATCTCGCGACGGGCTTGTTCATGTGCACCGAGGGGTTCGGGATCGCACAATTCTTCGAGCTCGGGCTGGATGATCTCTTGCGCTCCGGTGCGCTGGTCGAGCTATTTCCAAATTGGGCCGAGGAGCGGTTTCCCGTGTACGTCTTCCATCCATCGCGCCATTTGCCCTCGGCCAAGGTGCGCGCCTTCGTGGACTTCCTCGTCGCGTCGCTTCGCGCGAAGGCGTAGCGCTAATTCGTCGCCAGCCGCTCGAGGAGGTGTCGTCCGAACTCGGCGGAGTGGGTGGCATAACCGACGTGACCCCCGGCCAGCTCGAGGTGCTCGCGTCCGATGATACGCCCGAGCTCCACGCCGGCTTGGTAGGTCGGATAGCCTCGCGACGCCTGTCCGCCCGCCGGCACGATCCGCGCGGCGTGCTCCATCAACGCGGCGCGATCGAGCTGCACCGCCGTGTACTCACGCAGCTCGCGCTCGAACCAGTACGTGGCGTTGGCCGCCACCTGTGGCCCTTTGCTCACGTGGGTCGCGCGCTCCATCACCTCGTGATCCACCTCGGCGAACGTGCGCTTTCGAAAATGCGTGAGGGCCGGTGCGACCCCGGAACGGCGATAGATCGCGTACACCTCGTGGAAGAAGTCGATCCACGGCTGCCCATCGGGCAAGAGGTGCATGGCGGCAGGCTCGAACGCCACCACGGTCTTCACCGCGCTCGGGTGTGCCACGAGGAGCTGGAGCGCGATGATCGCCCCCGAGCTCGTGCCGAAGACGGTCGCGGGCTCGCGGCCGAGATGTTCGATCAAACGCCGCGCATCGTCCGCGTCGGTCTCCAGCCTTCGCGCGTAGTCTTGCGGGCCATCGAGCTGGCTCCGGGTAAAGCCACGTCGATCGTAGGTGGCGACCGTGTAGCGCGCGGAGAGCTGCGCCACCAGCGGCGGAAACACATTTGCGTCGCCATTCGCGCCTGGGATGAGGAGCAACAGCGGGCCGCTGCCATGCGTTTCGCAGTAGAGACGTGCACCGGGAACATCGATGGTCGTCATGTCGGAGCTCCTTTTCGTGATGGGGCGGGAGAAGTCCCCGCCGAGATCGATCGCGCGCGGAGCAGCGCGGCTTGGCGGAACGCGATCTCCGTGCTCTCCGCGAGAAACTCCGCGATGGCCGCGAGTTGATGGTCCTCGAAGCGCTCGAGCAGCGCGGAGAGCTCACCTCGCAGGGGGTCCATGATCGCGTGCACCGCCTCGACCCGCTCGGGCACGAGGTGCAAGATCTGCTTGCGACCATCGTCGGGATCGTCCTCTCGGTGGAGGTATCCCGCCCGCTCCAGCCGAGCAACGATACCGGTGACCGCGCCCGTGGTAAGGCCCGTGATCGCGGCCAGCTCGCTGCCGGTCAGCCCCGGTCGCTCGCGCAAAAGGTCGAGGCACTTGTGGTCCGTCGGGCCGAGCTTCAAGTACTCGCCGACCGCATGATGAAACAGCACGGTCGCCGTACTATGCCGGCGCCCCAGTTGTTTCACGATGGACTCCGCCAACGCGTTCCGGCCTTTTTGCGCGCGCTTCATCGTTCATTCACTCGCAATATAGCTTAGATACTAAGCCAGTTGGCGAGCGTTGTCAAACGACCGCGCAAGGCCGCAGGCTCAGGTCGTGCGGCGCGCGAGGATCACGGCGTCAACGCCCGTCCCCGCGATCGCGCGCGGCCGCTCCTCCGCCACCGCGAGCTCCCACCGGCTCGGATCGAGCGCAGCGATCGCGCCCTCGACGGAGACTTGCACCTGGTTCGCGGCGGCCGTCGGATTTCCCGTCGCGGGATCGATCGGGCGGTGGCCGACCATGAACAAGGTCCCGCCGGGCGCGACCCCGCTCGCCATGCGCCGCACCATTTCGTCCACCGCCCCCGCGACATGAACGTAGAGGCACACCACCAGGTCGAAGTGTTCGCGCGGCGGCGTCCACACCGCCAGATCGCCCTCGACCCATGCGATGCGCTTCGCAATGTCCGGCCCCAACGCCTCGGCCGCGGCGCGCGCATGCTCGAGCGCGCTCGCCGAAAAATCGACCGCCGTGACCTCCCAGCCGTGCGCGGCGAGCCACAGCGTCTCCGCTCCATGACCGCAGCCCGCGTCGAGCGAGCGCCCCGGACGAAGGCTGGAGACCTCGGCGATCAAATGCGCATTCGGCGGGCGCCGAGCGACCTTGTCCGGGTGCTCGCGCAGCGTCTTTGCCCAAAGCTGTTCCCAGTACGCGCGGTCGTACGTCATGTGCAGCACGTTACGGCCCTCCGCTGCCGTGTCGAGCCCGCGGCCCGACGTCGCCTCTCCTTCGCGGCCTCGTCGCAAGGTAGCGACCTCAGGATCGTTCGACCAGCTCGCCCGTGGGTCGTTTCCAATATCGGGCGGCACGTGCCAAACGCTAAACTGGCCACATGATGCGGGGCAACGGAAAGAACATTTCGCGCATGGGACCGATTCACACGCACCACCATGGCTTCGCCGGCCCCGTGCGCATCGCGCCATGCGTGGAGGATGGCAGCACGCCTCGCTCGCCGCTCTATGTCCATGATCATGCGTCGCTCTCCTTCTATGTTCGCGGCGAAGCCATCATTCAGCACCGCCAGACCTTGGCCGTCCGAGCGGGCGATATTTTGCTCATGCCGGCCGGCGAAACGCATCGGTCTTTGAGCTCGACCAACCGGAGCCAATGGGGAATTGGATTTCGTGCGGCCGACTTCAGCGAGAGCGGCATCGAGCCTTTGCTCGAGCCCTTCGAACGGGCGCGCCAAGGATCGTCGCCCATCGTACGGATACCCGATCACCGGCGCGCATACCTCGAGCAACTCTGCGCGGAGCTGCACCACGAAACCTCCCACCCGGCGAACGGGGCCCGCCATCAGCCCATCGTTCAGAAGAACCTCCTGGCGCTGATCCTCGCCGAGGTCGCGCGCGCGGCGAGCGTAACCGCGGCGTCGCCTTCGCAGCCGACCTTCACGAGCGCGGCGCTCTCGTTCATCGAAGCCAACTACCTGCGCCCGATCTCGCTGAACGACGTCGCGGCAGCCGTGGGGCGCTCGCCGTCGTACACCACGACGTCGTTGAAGCGGGCGACCGGAAAGAGCGTCGTCGAATGGATTATCGCCGCACGACTCGCCGAGGCCCGCAATCGATTGATTCAGACCGACGAAATGGTCGACGTCATCGCCGAGCGGGTCGGTTACGCCGACACGACGCACTTCATCCGCCTCTTTCGACGCGCTCACGGGGTCACCCCTGCCGCGTGGCGCGCGCAGCAGCAGCTGCGTCGTCATCGGAGTTGATCTCGATGAGGAGCGGCTCGCAGCGGGGCTGCCATGGGCCGCGTGTTGCTCGAGGGCGTCGCGTCCGCGGCCGAGATCGCGGGCTGCGGTCGCGCCGGTGATCCGTCTCATGGGACACCGCGGATGAACGTCTCGATCGCGTCGGCCGTCGCCGCAGGGTTCTCCTCGGCGACATAGTGTCCCGAGTCCGGGATGGTTGCAATTTGCACGTTTCGTGCGCCGAGCTGCCGTAGGGCCTCCGCCTGGGCGGGCTCGAGGCTCGCGACACTGTGATCGGCGCCGGCGAGCAGGATGGGGATCTCGAGCGGCTCTGCGTGGGACCTGCCGAACACGGTGTCGTCCCCGAACGCGCGATACAGCTCGAAGCCTGCCGTCAGGCTCGCGGGGCTGCCATACGCGGCGGCATACGCCTCGACGTCCGGATCGCTCATCGCCTCGGGGTGGACCGCGTGCGCGTCGATGAAGGATCGAAAATACGTAAATTGCCGGCCCATGACGAGCTTCTCCGCGAGCGGCTTCTGGTCGTGAAACCGGTAATGCCATGCATGGGGCGACGCGCTCACGTCATCCCACGGCTTCGTCCCCGGGACGGGGATATCGAGGATGGCGACCCCTTTCACCTCGGCGGGGTAGAGGCGTGCGTAGGCATAGGCAACGATCCCGCCGATATCGTGACCGATGACGAAGACACGCTGCGCGCCGAGGGTCGCGACGAGCTCGTGGACGTCGCGCGCGAGCGCGGCTTTGGCATACTCGGGAGCAGGCGCCGACGTCCCACCGATCCCCCGAAGGTCGGGCGCGATGACCCGATAGCGCCGCGCAAGGCGAGGCATGACATGGCGCCATGCGCGAGAGCTCTCGGGCCAACCGTGAATGAGCACGACGGTCGTCGGGTCGGACCCGGCGTGGAGATAACGAACCTCCTGGGCGCCAACCCGAACCGTCGTCTCGGCGATACCGGGGTCCGCGCTTGCTGCCGGCGAGCCGGCCGCGGGCGCCCCGCAGCCCAGCGCCGTGGAGAGCGCGATGCCCCCTATCGTTCCTATTTTCATTTTTTCATTTCCGGTGATGAATGTCGGGCAAGCCAACGCCGGCGCGACGAAGCCAGGCGTCCGGTATGCGCCTCGGTCGTGGCCAGCTTTCGGACGAGTTTTAGTCCGGCGCTTCGAGGTCGGATAGGGCGCGGATCGCGCTCCGATCGGCGGATCTCGCGATGGGTGCCCTTATCCAGCAATTCGTGGACGATTCGCCCGCAGCCAGGTCGCCACGTCGACCATCGCCATGCCCTGCGCGGCATTGAATGTCCGATCCTTCGGCCAGGCGACCCCGTCGGGGCGCGCAAAGGCCAATCGATATTTGCGCATGGTGTCGTCGGGGTGAGCCGCCGCGTCGGCCTGAAGCTCGGGCAACGACCGCAGGATACGCTGCACCTTGCGGCCGAGCACGTGATCGACGGTGTCGGCGAGCTCCCGATAGGAGAAGGTATCGCCTGCCACGAAGACGATTGTGTCGTCCGGCCGAGGGCGAGATGTCACGATCCGGGCCGTCACCCGCCCGATGTCCTCCGGCGTCGTGACGGTAAGTCGATAATCCCAGTTACCTAGCGCGTGAACCCTGTTCCCCACGAGATCGACGAGGCCGAACGCCGGGAGGAATACGAAGCTGGTGAACATGCCGGTGGACACGATGGTCCAACGAACCTTGTCCTGGGCGCGCAGCATGTCGCGAACATCGAGCTGTTCGTCCCAGACACTCTGGCCGCTGCCGCGCCCGATCACGTCGTAATTCACCCCGAATTGCCACGGGATATAATGGTCGACGCCCGCGCGCAGCACCGCGGCCGTGATCTTCCGCTGCGTGCCCGCTCCACCCACGAACCCCGTGCAGCAGATGATTCGACCGAACCGCGAGAAGATGGCCGCGAGATCGTCCACGGTGGCCGTCGCGAGGTCGGCCTCGACCACCTCGAGGTCGAGCGATCCCATGGCCGCGCGTTCCCTCGCAGGGCGCAGCAAGACCGATACGGACGAAAGGTGGGTTCGCTCGCGCGAGCGCGCCAACTCCTGGAGGACGGCGGTCCCGAGCTCGCCGGCTCCGAGGACGAGGACGTTGTTTGCGTGCGATTTGTAGGACACGAAGGCTCCTTTCCGGAGCCTCCGAGATAGGATTCCGATTCGCAGAGGGAAAGAAGGTACATCGATGATACAGCCCGACTCGTCCGCCATCCGCGAGATCATCCGGCGGTCGCAGGAAGCATGCGATGCGCTGAGCGAAGTCGACGACGGCCTCAAGCGCGAAGTGCTCGCGCATGCCGGAAGCCGGTGGTCGCTCGGCGTCGTCCATGCATTGGGCGTTTCGGGCACCTTGCGTCACGCCGAGCTCGCCCGCAAGCTCGACGGCGTCACACGGCGCATGCTTACCAGGACGCTTCGGCAGCTCGAGCGCGATGGACTGATCGCGAGGCACGATCACCAGGAGGTGCCCCCGCGCGTCGATTACACGCTCACCGATCTTGGGCGCGGCCTCCTCGCCGGCATGATCCCGTTGTGGACGTGGGTCATCGGGAACGCCGATGCGTTCAGGGCGGCAAGAGCGCGTTTCGACGACGAGGCTTCGCGAACGGTCTAGCTATTGGCGGCGATGCGCCTTGGCTCGTGGGAAGATTCTCGCCGAACGTGCGTACCATGGAGGCCCATGAGCATGGTTTCCTCCTTTCGTACGATTCCATTCGCACTTTCGCTGTCGGTCATGCTGGCCCTCGCCGCGGGATGCTCCTCCGAGTCCAATCCCCCGCCAAACAATCCTCCGGCAAGCCTGACGCTCCAAGGCACGGCGACCGGCGAAAAGCCGGCCGACAGCGGCGAGCCGGTGGCGACCTTGGTCTGGAGCAAAGGAGGCGGTCAGATCCTCGCCACGCGGAGCACGGCGCGTGCAGCGATCGACGCGGCACCGCCCCGGAAGTTTACGTTGCCCGTCAATGATCCGCCGCCTGCGGAGGTCATCGATAGTGCGGGCCTCGCATTCGCGTTCATTGCAGCGGTTCGGCCGGACAAGACGCCGGTGGATGCAAGCGAAATGGCCGCGGCGATCGTGGGCGGCAGCGAGGAGTTCATTCTTGTGTATTCTGCACATAATATAGCGCCCGACTCGTTCTCGGGAAAGCTGTTCCGCGGCGCCGTCGAGGCCGGATACCACCTCTACAAAGTGCGTAAGTTCACGGAGCAAGAGCGGAGCGAGATCTCGGCTTGCAAGCAGACCGCGACGAGCCAGGGCAAAGATCCGAAGGTCGAATGCCCCGCCTTCAAACAACACGTATCGCCGGCGCCGAACGGCTTCTCCGAGCAGATCCTGATCAAGCTCCCAAAGCCGTCCTTCCCGGATTTCAGTTGAAATCGAGGTTCGCTCCGCCGATCGCGCGCGGGAGCCGTGCAAAGGTGGAGACGCGCGCACTTTTTGCTGCCGGCCATCGTTCGTTGGCCGTTGGGTGACTACGTTCAAAGGACGGGTAGGTCTCGGCAGGATGCGTTATCCTGCTGTCCCGTGACAGAGCTACCGAACTATTTCGCCGCGGACGTGGCGGACGATTACGACGCGGGAGACGGCCACGAGTTCCAAGCCAAGGTGATCGCCGAAACGGCCGATGTGCTCGCGGCATTGGCGGCCGGCGGACGAGCCCTCGAGCTCGCGATCGGAACCGGCCGTGTCGCGCTGCCGTTGGCAGCGCGCGGCGTATCCGTAACAGGCATCGAGTACTCCACGGATATGGTCGCGCAGCTGCGGCGAAAGCCGGGCGGGGACGCGATCCCGGTGACCATGGGCGATATGGCGAGCGCCCGCGTCGCGGGCGAATTTTCGCTCGTTTACCTCGTCTTCAACACCATCATGAATCTGACGACCCAGGACGCCCAGGTGGATTGCTTTGCCAACGCATCCGCGCACCTGGTGCCAGGGGGCCGGTTCGTGATCGAGGTGATGGTCCCAGAGCTGCGGAAGCTGCCGCCCGGTCAACGTGCCGTACCCTTCCAGACCGGTCCAGACGTTTGGGCGTTCGACCTGTACGACACCGCGAGCCAGGCACACAGTTCCAACTACGGTTACCCGGCCACGGGCCGATTCGCCTCGTTACCATTTCGCTACGTGTGGCCGAGCGAGCTGGATTTGATGGCGCGAATGGCGGGCATGACGCTCGAGCACCGCTGGGCCGACTGGGACCGCTCGCCGTTCGAGCACGAGAGCACCAAGCATGTGTCGGTCTGGCGAAAGGGCTAGTCTTCGTCATCGACGGAGCTCCGAGAGGGGAAAGGTGCGCAGGGTGGCGCACGAGGAGCGCGCGCTGGTAGACTCCCGGCCACGCATGGGATTTCGACGACGCATGGAGCGACATTGAGCATTCCCGGCACGCTTCTCGTGATCGCCATCGCTGGGCTAGGTGCGTGGTTCCTCCGCCGCAGGCGGCGCAGGACGGACGGCGATGAGGAGATCGATCTCGCGGAATTCTTCGACGCCCCCGCGCTCGTACGCGAACGCGGTCATACCTCGGTATGGGACTACCTGCGCGCCAATCCAGGAGTACCGATGAACGAATTGGCGAAGGTGCTCGATGGCCCGCCCGCCATGATGCTCGCGCAGTATGCCATTCAGGATGCGCTCAAGCGGCGCGAGATGCCGGAGCTGATTCGCGACTTCGTCCTACGGAACATCCATGACGAAATGCGCAATCAACTGCGCGATCGCAAGGACATCTTCACCGGGGAAGCTCGCGCGAAGATCCCCGACGGGCAGCCCTTCGCGTTCCACCATCACGTCACCTACGGGATGCCCAACCCCTATTGGCGGGTCGAGGCCAAGATGTGGGAGATGCTCGGGAGCACTCCGCCTCCGCGCGATTGGAGGCCCATCACGCCCGACGATCCGCTGCTGCGCTCGGTCTTCGAGCAAGCCGTGGCCGCGCTGTCGGAGCACGATCGGATGTTGTTCGAGCGAGGCGAGATAGGGCGCAATCCAGGGGATCTGTACCAAGCTGCCGTTCGACGCTATGAAGTCGATATCCACCACGGACCGAGATCCTTTCTGTCCGATCTCGCCAAAGCACCGCCGGAGCTGCGGCACGTGCTCGCGGCCCATGGGTGCCAAATCGAAGTTCGTAAAATCGGCTTGGACGGGGTATTTTGGGGCTCGACAGGCGTGGTGGTTCCCGAAGCCGCCGCGGGCCTGGTTGCCGTCGGTATGCCGCGCGCCGCGGCGCTCGTGCGAAAGGCCATGAGCATCCTGGGCACGTCGTATCCACGCAGGCGGTGGTGGCGCATCGTCGCGCTCGTCAGGGCAAGGGAACGGGCGGCCGAGATCAAGGCACTCAGCTACGAGCTGATACGGGAGCTGAAGAAAGAGGCCGGCGGCTTCGAGGTGGCGGCCGATGCTTATGTGAGCGCTCACACCGAGCGGGCGACGGAGCTTGCGCAGCGCTCGGGTCGAGAACCATCTTGAGCACGTCGACCGCCGGCATGCCCGCGCATCCCGCTGCGTCGGCTCCGGCGCATCGACGGCGACGCGGCTCCGGCGTCTCGGCTCCCCCGCCTCGCCTCCCCCGCCTCGGCCTCGCTGCGTCGATTCCGCCCCCGGTCCGGCTTTCTCGGCTCCCCCGCCTCGGCTCCGCCGGTCATTCCCGGAAAGCTCCATGAGAGCGGCCGTCCGCGAACGCGATGCCCGGGGGGACGTCCACATCGGCCGGGATGTCGCGCGCGGGTCGAAAAAATGGTCGACCATGTCGATCGGACGAAGAGCCAATCGACGCTTGGTAAAACACCGAATCCTTCGGCAGCTGCGTTTCAAGGAGAGAAAGCATGCGCTTCATCATCACCGCCCGTCGTGACGATAACGCTGAACCCAACGAAGCCCCCTTCGACGAAGAGCTCTTCGTCCGCTACATGCGCTTCAACGAAGAGCTCCAAAAGGCGGGCGTTCTGGTCGCCGCCGAAGGGCTGCTGCCCGACGCACCCGGGGCACGCGTCGGCGTCTCGGGTGGGAAACGCAAGGTGCTCGACGGCCCATTCGCCGAATCGAAGGAGCTGGTGGGCGGCTTTTACATCATCGACGTACCGTCGCTGGAAGAGGCAAAGGCGTGGGCCCTGCGCTGCCCGACCGGCCTCGGCACCGATAACACGCTCGAGATCCGGCAGCTGACGGGCAGCAGCGATATTCCGAAGCCACTGCTCGATTTGGCCTCGGAGGTCGCCCCCACCTGGACGGCCACGCTGGCGAAACGCTAAAGCCCGCGGATCGGACGCGTGCGCGCATGGCCGGTTCGAGGACGTGATCCGATCCATCCATCGCTCACAACTCGTCCGGTCCCGCAGCCGATCTTCAGCCCGTCGCACGAGCGGCGGACGCAGCACCCGACACGACAAACCGGACCTGCTCCGCCCAGGATCGCCAATCCCCGATCCGCGCGATCGCTGCGGCCTCAGCCCCTCGCACGAGCGGCGGACACAGCACCCGACAAACCGGACCTGCTCCGCCCAGGACCGCCAATCCCCGATCCGCGCGATCGCTGCGGCCTCAGCCCGGCGCTCGAGCGGGCGGACGCCGCACCCGACACGACAAACCGGACCTGCTCCGCCCAGGATCGCCAATCCTCGATCCGCGCGATCGCTGCGGGCCTTGACCAGGGTTTCGTAGGAGGTGCGGGCTGGCAGCAGGCATCGGAGGAACGCCACGCGCGAGCCGCCGCAGTGTTGCATATCGATCATGGCGGTGTTGCGACGCGCAACGTACGACACCGCGCGCCCTCACGGGATGCCGTCGTTTCGAGCCCGAGCGCGAGGCTTGCTCTTTGCCTTGGGTACCGCGCGGAAAAAGCTCCGGAGGTAACCATGATCGTGCTCACTCGATATCGCTTTTTGGCCAGCGCCGCCATGGCGCTCGTGTTTCTGATCACCGTGCTGGTGGCTCCGGCCTCGGCCGGACGCGATACCACTCCGCCGACCGCTCCCACGAACCTGCGGGCCGTGCAAGTATCGTTCACGTGGGCACGATTCGCCTGGGATCCATCGACGGACAACTCGGGAGAGATTTACTATTACAGCTTCCAAATCGAGCCCACCACCTGGAACCTTGCGGAGACGAGGACGACCACCGATCGCCTGGGCGGACTGGAATCGGGGAAGACCTATGTCGCGCGGGTCAAAGCGGTCGACCGGGCCGGCAACCAATCCGCCGAAACGTCGCTCACATTCACCACCTTGCCCAGAACTGGACCGCCGCCCACCACGCCCGAGAATCTGCGCGCGGTCGATGTCGATGGCCGGCCCGACCGGCTCGAGTGGGATCCCTCGACCCACGACTCGTCCGTGTACTACGAGCTGTACGCGAACGGTGTCGCAGTGGACAATACCGCAGACACCCATATCACCCTCGAGAAGCTATGGCACATGGGCGTCATCGAATCAGGTCCGAACTATTTCACCGTTCGGGCGTGGGGAGAGCACGAGTACCCCTCCGGGTTCAGCAATCAAATCCTGGTGATGATCCCATAGGCGCTTCGTCGTTCTCCGTTTGCCGCCCCGTCGGATCGGCGCGGTCGGGCAGCGGCCGGCGAGCGCGTTCGCGCGATAACATCCACCGACATGCCGCTCCTGGCCGCGCTCGTACGAGAGCCGCCTCGTGGCGCGCGCGATTTCGTGGCGAAATCATGGATCTCGTCCAAAATCGAAAAAGCACGCGCCACGGCCTCGCCTAGAGTATTTCCACGTATCCGTCCGTGCCGTTCACGCGAATCCTCTGGCCGTCCTTGATCCGCTGGGTCGCGTGCTCCACCCCAACGACGGCCGGTAACCCGTATTCGCGGGCGATGACCGCGCCATGGGTCATCAGCCCTCCCACCTCGGTCACCAGGCCTTTTATCGATACGAACAGGGGTGTCCAGCTGGGATCCGTGAACGGGGTGATCAAGATATCGCCCTCCTCCAGCTCGGCGTCCTTCATGTCGAGAATGACGCGTGCTCGCCCCTCCGTGACGCCGGAAGAAACCGGCAGGCCGACCATGGCTTCGGCCGGGAGATTTCTTCGTTTGTACTCCCCTGCGATGATTTCGCCGTCGGACGTGATGACCCTCGGTGGGGTTAGCTTTTCGAACGATCTGTGCTCGTCCTTTCGTTGGCCGATGATCGATCGATCCAGCCGGCGAGTGCGCGCGACCTCCTGCAGCTCGTCGAACGTGAGATAGTAGATATCCTCTTTTTCGTCGATCACGCCCTCTCGCACGAGCCGTTCGGCCTCCTTCAACAAGGCCTGCTTGTACACGAAGTAGCGGCTCACTTTCCCGTACTTCGGGTACTCACGGTAACCCATGAATTTTCGGACGAGCTCGATCATCTGCTTCGTTTCCGAAGCTCTCCGTTCACCATCCGGGAGTTGCTTCAATCGTTCCAAGAGCGCCTGTTCTTTTCTCAACGCTTCCTGTCGGCGCTCTTCGAATTTTCGTTTACCAGACCCAGGCGGGGTATTTTTTACATTGCCGAGGATCAAGGGGACGAGCGTCTCCGGTCGTTCGCTCCAGCGAGGCCTGGTAATATCGATCTCTCCGACGCATCGCATCCCATATTTGTCGAGAAACGCGCCGAGCGCATCCCGGGTCTCCCGCCCGCCGTCGAGCTTCGCCAGGCCATCCAGAACGTCGTCGCCCGTGGCCCGCTGCAAATGCTCGATGACCTCCGGATAAGGACGAATCACATCGGCGATGTCCAACAGCGCCAGGCCCATCTCCGACGTGATGTTGTCGGGTACGGATTGGGCAATGGTGTCGGCTGCGTTCTTTTCGCCCAACCACTCCTTCATCTTGTCGTTGATCCACGCCGAAGCATGGATCCCGGCGACGATCGCCGCCAGGTTCTTCGAGTCCCACAATGTCTTGGTCAGCTGCTGGATATCCTCCAAGATGAAATCGAACAGCTCCGGCCCCGACTTCGACCGAATGTTTTGCCGTAATGCGGCGAGCGCCGCTTCACTACGCTCGATCAGATCCGAAACCATCCCCGGATCGTTCTCGACCGGCGCTAAGATGTCGGCCGACGACATGCCGCGATGGCTCTTGATCCGGCCGAGGTCCGACGGATCGCCCGGTGTCGATTCGATGAAATCTCCCCGCTCCAGCAGGGTGACCAACGCATTTTCGATGAGCGGATCGGATTGCCCCAAAATGTCCAGCAAATTGGCCCTGCTGGCCGCCGATGCCAGGCCCTTGGTGACGTCGACGAACAGCCTTCCCCCCGCCTCGAACATGGACCTCGCGGCGGTGATCTGGAACAAAGACAGCCCCAATGGCTTCATCGGATCCGTCATCATTTGTTGATGGCCGACGGATACGTAAACGTGATTTGCACGATCCGCCGCTCGCGGGACGGGATACAATGTCGTAATCGGACGGCTCTGGACGACGTGAAAGGTGCCGTCGGCCAAACACCATTCGATGTCTTGGGGATGGCCGAAGTGCCCTTCGAGCTTTCTGCCGAGGCGCTCGAGCTGCAAAATCTGCTCGTCGGTCAGCGTTTGCCTGTTTTGCGACCCCGGCCCGATCTCCTGCTCGATCGTGCCGCCAGCCGGCAACGCATGGATGGCCAGCTTCTTGGTGGAAACCTTCTTGTCGATGACCTTCCCATCGCGAACTTTGTAGACGTCCGCGCTCACCCGACCAGAAACCAGCGCCTCCCCCAGGCCGAAGCTGGCATCGATGGTCGAGACCTTTCGATTGGAGCTGATGGGATCGGCCGTAAACAGGACTCCGGCAGCCTGCGGGACGATCATCCGCTGGATGACCACCGCCAAGCGGACCTGCCGGTGGTCGAAGCCGTTTCGAAGGCGATACGTTACCGCCCGATCCGTAAAGAGCGATGCCCAGCAGCGGCGGATGTGCCGCAAAATCTCCTGCTCGCCGATGACGTTCAAGTACGTATCCTGCTGGCCCGCGAAGGACGCCGTCGGTAGATCTTCCGCGGTGGCGCTGGAGCGAACGGCATAGGCATGATGGGCTCCCAACCGGGTGAGGGCGCTCGATACCTCGACCCGAATGTCCTCCGGGACGGCAACTCCTTCGATGATCCGGCGGATCTCCTGGCTCAGTTCACCGATTCTCTCGCGCTGTTCCGGCTCGAGGCCCGATAGCCGATTGAGCCATTCATGAACAGCCGGGGCTTCCCCCATGATTCGCGCGAAGGCTTCCGTGGAAACGCAGAAGCCATCTGGAACGCGGATCCCCTCGATTCGGGAGAGCTCTCCCAGGTTCGCGCCTTTACCGCCAACCAGCCGAAGTTTCGTTTTGTCGACGTCTGCAAAGTCGAGCACATACTTTTCCATAGGACTCTCTCTCTTTCCCGATGAAAGATTTCGCGATGGAGCGACCCGACTATGCGGCACGATAGGGGGCTTGCCGCAAGCCCCCATCTATGGCATAAGTTGGAGCTGGAGAGGCGCGGAGTGCACCTTTTTACGTCGCTCCGTGCGAGCTTCCTCGTCGAGGGAACGGCGCGCTCGATTTCGCAAGGCTGACCCGCCTACGTCAGGCGCCCGTAGTTGGGCGAGCGAGCTTGCTCCTCGAGAAGAACGCCGACGGGCGACACGGAGGAGCAAGCCACCAACCGTCATGTACATGCGGGCAAGGTTCGCCTCGGCGGGCGCTGTAGGGATATCGCGCGGTCGATCGCGACCAAGCACGAGCCCGCGGGCCTTGGCGCGAAACGAGCGAGCGCACCCGCCGGGGTGTACCAATGTATCGGCGGTATCGAGGAGAGTGTACCAAACGGGTACACGGGCGGCGAGCAGCTTGTATCGGTTCGGAGCGGCCGAGGCTTTTTTCCCAGCACATAGACAACTTCGCTAATCGATCGGCGCGCCTCTTCGTGTTGGCATTCGCTTTGCCTCGAGGCGAACGCGGTCCAATTCGGCGTGCCATTGACGTGCACGCCATAACCAACAGGCACCTTCATGAAACTAGGCAAATCCTTCGTCGGCTCCTCGATGCTCGTCGGCCTTCTTGTCAGCGGGTGTGCCGCGACAGGCTCCGCGGTCGAGGAAACGAGCAATGCCGAAGAGTCGACCTTGCAAGAGCAAGTCCCAACGAGTCGAGGGGATGGGGCAGAGTCGGCCGAATCCCCCGAGAGTCTTGCACAACGAGGCTGCACGCTCTATCGCCGAGTGATCCTTCAGGGACGAGATATCAACCTATGGTTGTGCGGCAACTATTTTCACGGACAAATCGCGAGCGCCGCACCAGGTGATTCGGTATGGCTCTCGCCGACACCTGATATCAAGTCGTACGTGCAACCTGGAAATACGTTCGTGAACACGCCAGAGATATACAAGTCGGGGCCCATCCCGCTCGCTTGCGGTCATATCGCCGCCACCGGGGCCCAGCGCTGCACCTGCAGCGGCTGCTGAGCGACTCCCATCCGCCCTTCTCGCCTCCAATTCGGAGGCAAGCCCCTCGGAACGACTTTTCTCCTCGTTTTTCCGAGGGGCTTCGTTGGATAAAACGACCCAATGCCGTTTGGGTCTCCAGCTCGCGCGGGTCATAGCGCGGCGCATCTTCATCGACGTCCGACGGGGTTCGTGCAACCAGTCCGAACGTTCGACTTCAGAGGAGACGCAGCATGGACCGATTCAAAGGCGGTTGTCTGTGCGGTAACGTCCGAATCGTGGCGTCGGGACGCCCATACCGGGTCGGCATTTGTCACTGTCTCGACTGCCGCAAGCATCATGGCGCCCTTTTTCATACTTCTGCGGTGTTCCCTCAGGACGCGGTGACGATCGAAGGCGAAACACGCGACTTCGCCGGGCGGTTCTTCTGTCCCCGCTGCGGCTCGTCCGTCTTCTCACAAAGCGCAGATGGAATCGCCGTGAACGTAGGCTCCCTGGACGCCCCCGATCAACTGAAGCCAACCTACGAGCTCTGGATGATCCGACGCCCGTCCTGGTTACCTTCGTTTCCGCTCGCAAGACGATACGACCGCGATCGCGAGAGCACGGATCACTTCGAGGACTAAGGCGCGCGAGGCGCACGAACATCGGTCGCGTGTTCGCCATGCGCTGCGCGCGCGGCCGGTTCGGACGAGAGCGCGCCCGCGAGGTGCTCGATGTGGCGGAAGAGGGCGCGTGCGGCGGGGCGATGCCGAGATCGCCCCACCGCGGGCGTCAGGGGCACAAATCTGGGCTAATCCGCAAATCGAAGAATTGCTCCTTGCTTGCGGGCACGCGCCAGATGGCACGGTACGAGCTACCACTCCATGCAAACGTGGGATCGAGACCGGGCCCGAGCAACTTGCGCGGCGCGGTCGCCGTCCCGTCGGGGGCGATACGATGGATGCCGACGCCATCCGTCTGCCCGAACGCGACGCTGTATTCGGTGCCGGTCCAGATGGCGCGCTTCACGCGGCCATAGGACCGTACGTTGCCCGCGACGAGACGCTCGCTGCCCACCCGTTGCCCGTTCGAATCGAGCGCGACGAATCGCTCCTCCATGCTGGTAGGGTCCAGGCGTTGCGAATAGAAAAGGCCATATTGCGATCCCGACCAGGCGATGACCGGGAGCTCGGATTGCCCCTCGTTGTCGGTGATCCGCTGCTCCGTCCCGAGGATCGCTCCGCCCTTGCTCACGCGGGTGAAGTAAACCTCGTCCCCGTTTCCATGCCGCGCGTCGGCCCACGCGACGCCGTAGGCGTCGTTGGTCGCGACGATCGTCGGGTCGTGCGCGAATTCACTGCGATGGCGAAGGACGATTTCGTTGCCGATCTTCTGCCCGTTGGCGTCGATGCGGAGGAGGGCAATCGCGGCGCCCGGGCGGCGATTCTCTCTCCAGACGACGGCGTATTGGCCGTCCGCGTAGACCAGGTCGAGATCGCCGTAGACCTCGCCGAGGGTGACATGGAGCGGCTCGCCGAGCAGCTTGCCGGATGCATCGAACCGCACGAACTCGAGGACCCGCCCGCCGCTGCGGTAGGTGGCAAACGCCAAACCATATTCCGTTCCATTGAAGACGAGCTTATTTCCGTATGAAAAGTTCGTCGCAACGGTCGTCGCGCTGCCAATTTGTTTACCATTGGCGTCGAGCCGCGCAAAGAACAGGCGCTTCTCCGCGCTCCCGTAATCCGCCCATGCAATCCCATGGCCCTCGCCATTCCAGACCAGCGAATAGTCCCCCACGGTGGACCAAAACGCATCGCTTCGAGGCGTCGTTTCGCATACGGGCTCGAATCGAGCGACGGCAGAACGCGCCAGGTCCCCTGACGGTGCGCTCTCCGCGGGCGGCGTGACGGCGAGGTTCGCCTCGCGCTCGAGCGCAGCGGGCGGATCGTGTGAATCTGCGGAGCTCGCGTCGCTGCAAGCAGTCGACCCTACCGCTACCATGGACATCCCCAAAAGCAGGGAAAAGAATGTTCTCATATTCGGGAGACGCGCGTCGTCGACCGAAGTTGCAGAGACGGTCCACATTTTTCATCGCATGGCGCGTAATGTGCAGCGCACGTTTTACGGGATCATTTGCGCCACCGATAGCGCGGCGCCCGAGATCCGAAGCAAATTCGAAAATGCATTCATCGCAAATACAGATTTTATTTCCGCTGATCGAGATACCATCTTAAATGGATTTGGCGCCGGCGACAGAAGGCGAAACCAAATTCAAGTCGGACTTTTTGGGCAACGACTCGCACAACGTATCGCTTATGTTCCTCGGCCCGAGGAATCAAATGTCCTCATGACATCGCGCCGCGGGCGCGCACGGAGCGTGCTTCGCATCGTTCATCCCACCGTTCTTGGGATGAATGCGCCAAGGAAACACGAACGGCTGAACCGTGGCGGCGGCAACGATCGGCCCCCAACGTGCTTGTCCGCCGGTAGGTGCCCCACGGCCGATGCGAAGGGCGCGCGCAAATTGTAGCGGTGCGTCATCGAAGACGCGTCCGAAAGTCGGCTACTTACACGGAGTTCGCGCGCCGGAAGGGCGGTTTCGTGGAGCGAGCATGGGCGGGTCGTCTCCTTCGCGGCGGGCAGTCCATCGCCATAGACCTCTCTTTGTAGAAATATGGCTCTGCGACTCGACCGATGACTCGGGAACACCAAATGCGAGGCTCGAGTTCATTTCGGTGGATCCTGCGTGACGGATCTCGATAATTGCGCACTTGTTGAATCGGCGGAGCCCACATTTCTCGCCATAAACAGCCAATCTTCTCTCGTCTCGGAGGTTTTCAATGAGAACACGCGGGGTGGTCGTCACATCGCTGACCGTTTTGGCGCTATGGGCTTGCAGCGACGCGAATTCTCGCGATGTCACGGCGCTGGCTCCCTCGGAGCTGGCCAACAATAACAATGCGAACGGTGCGCGCACCGGGAGCACATTGACGGCGGAGGCCCTTGCGGATGATACCGATCCGATGGTGCACCTCGAGTATCTGGCGAGCGATGCGCTTCGCGGGCGCAATGCGCCATCCGCGGACTTCGACAAGGCGGCGACGTATGTGACGGACTTCGTCAAGAAGTACGGATTGGTCGGCCCCAACCCGGGCGACTCGAACGGTCCGTATGCGCAGTCGTTTCAACAGGGTGCGCTGGCGGCCGATCTCACGCCGGAAGGACAGCGAGCGGCACACGTGCATAGCCTCGATACGCGCGATCCGTCGTCGTACGGCAGCTCGCAGTTCGAGCATGGCTTCTACATCGATCCGAAGTCGTCGTCCCCCGAGGCGAGCGCCCTCGCCCAGCGCTCCGATGCGGTGCTCGCGGGCAACACGCACAACGTGCTCGCGACCTTGGAAGGCACCGGCCCGAAGAAGAACGAAGTCATCGTCGCCATGGCCCACCTCGACCACCTCGGCGTGGGCTCGGGCGGGGCCGTGTACAACGGCGCCGACGACAACGGATCCGGGAGCTCCGTTCTCCTCTCCTTGGTGCCGCTGCTCGCGCAGGCCAAGGCCAATGGCGAATTGAATCGCTCGATCCTGTTCTTCTGGACGTCGGCCGAGGAAGACGGCCTGGTGGGATCGAAGTATTTCGTCGATCACCCCATCGCGGGCATCGGGCTTTCGCAGATCGTGGGCGTCGTCAACATGGATATGGTCGGGCGCTGGGACGATCAACGCATCAGCGTGATCGACACCAAGTCGGACGGGACGACGAGCTATCTCTCGGCGTTGCTCACACAAGCGAACAACGCGCTGCCGGATCCGTTCGATCGGATCAACCACGATATCGCCGCCTACGCGCGGCGCCAGGACGGCGCCTCCTTCTACGACAAGAACGAGGACGTGCTCTTCGTCTTCGAGGGCCTGAGCAACCCGGCCGGCGGCGGCAACCTGCATTCCGACTATCACCAGCCCACGGACGACGTTTCCAAGATCGTCGCCGAAAACGGCGGCCGAAAGGTGCGCCGCGTCCGCGATCTCCTGAACTCGACCCTCAAGCTCGCCGCGAACGCCGACATCGGCGGAGGCCCGACCTGCACGGGCACCTCCTACAAGGGCACCTTGACGGGTACCGGCACGCAGGCCTTCCAGCCGAGCGACAGCGGCTACGACAGCACGGTCTCGGGAACGCACGGGGCGAAGCTCGTTGGGCCGGGCGGCACCGATTTCGACCTTTTCCTGCAGAAGTGGAATGGCACTTCGTGGGCCCAGGTGAGCAAGTCCGACGGTTCCACGTCGAACGAGTCCGTTTCCTATCCGGGTACGGCAGGCAAGTACCGGTGGCGCGTTTACTCGTACAGCGGAAGCGGCGAATACTCGCTTTGCACGCAAAAGCCGTAAGTCGATAAACGAAGCACGGCATCATCCATCGAGGTTCGGCTCCGCATCGCGCTGGGGCCGAACCTCAGTGCCCGCGCGCGACGAGCCCCGTCATGGTCTCACGCACGCTCCGGCGATAGCGGGCGGGAGGCGCGCCGAGCTCGCGCTTGAAAGCGCGATTGAAGGCGGCCTCCGACTCGTAGCCGACGTCGAGCGCCACTTGCAGGACTTTGCGATCGGTGGTCTCGAGGAGCCGGGCCGCGATCTGGAGCCGCCAGCGACCGAGGTATGCGAGCGGTGATTGCCCCAGCAAGTGCGTGAATCGGTCGACCAGGACGGTGCGCGAGGTGCCTGCTTCGCGGGCCAAGCTGGCCAAGGTCCATGCTCGCGCCGGGGCGCCATGGATGCACGCGAGGGCCTTGCCGACCATGGGATCGCGGGCGGCCGCGAGCCAGCCGATTCGTTCGGGGGGCAGCGCGTCCATGTACCTGCAGAGCACCTCGATGAAGAGCGCCTCCGAGAGCTTCGAGAGCAGCGCCCGCCGGCCCGCGCGCGGGGATTCGACCTCGGACACCAGATGGCGGATGGAGGTCTCGAGCCACGCGCCGGCGGCGTCGCCGCGGACGTCGACCTTGAACACCGGCGGCAGACCCGCGAGAAAGAGGCGCTCGGCGTAGCGCTCGCACCCGAAGTAGCCGCACACGAACTTGGTCGGCTCCCCGCCGCCGCCACCGCGTTCCACCTCGAGCGATCCGGAGAGGATCTTGGGGAGCAGCTCGGCGCTGTCGGTGAGCACGGCCACGTGCCCATGACGCAGCTCGTGGGCGTCACCGTGCGGAAAGACGACGATGTCGCCCGCCTCGAGCTCCACATTTCCGTGCCCCGCGATGGATGCCGTGGCGCGTCCCTCGGTCACCAGGTGGAACAAGACGAGGTGCTCGGTGCCCGGCGCAAGAAGATGCGCCACGTCGCTCGCGGCCTTCGATGAGAAGCCCCAAGGGGCGGTGAGCTCGGCGTTGAAGAAGACGGCGCCGGTGATCCGAAAGCTGCGAAGGGCCTCCGACAGAGCATCCATGGGCGCTCGCACATCGTGGTTCATCGCGGAAGGTGCGCTCGGGCCGCACGGCAAAGAAAACCGGACGGCCCATCAAGTCGGGCGGTCGCCCGGAGCTCACAATCTGCGCCGCACGTCACGAAAGGACCACCCATGAGCGCGGAAAAACGAGACACGACCGAGGTGATACGCCGATTCAACGATGCGTTCCAGCGCCACGAGCCCGCGCTCCTCGACGATCTCATCGGCGAGCATTGCGTGCTCGAGAACACCAACCCAGCTCCAGATGGCGCACGCTATACGGGGCGCGCGGGTTGTCTGAGCGTGTGGCGCGGAATCGCAGGCGATCCCAACATTCGCTTCGACCTCGATGAAACCGTGATCTTGGGTGAGCATGCGCTCATCTATTGGCGCCTGCACTGGCCCGGCGGAAACGTTCGCGGCATCAATGTGATGCGCGTGCAAGGAGGGTTTATCGTCGAAGCGCGCGGCTACGTCAAAGGGGCGTAGTCGGCTCCCTCGGGTGCCGGCTACGTTTCGCGGAAATCCAATGTTCGAGCGCCCGTGGTCTCCCGCACGCCGGCGTCGGCGCGGCGATCGCGCACAGCCCATTTTCGACCACCCACCGCTGTTCTGTTGGTGCTGAAAGTCCTGACAAGGTGGAAGCGCGGATCGGGCACCGGATTTTTTTCGTCCGGGGTCATGTCGATCGGCAGCGTGGTCGAGCGACGCCTCCACGGAAAAGGAGACATCGTCATGCGAAAGATCATGGTTGCCGCGTTCGTGAGCCTGGATGGAGTCATGCAAGCACCCGGTGGGCCCGAGGAAGACCCGACGGGCGGGTTCGAGCATGGAGGATGGGTCGCCGGGTACCCCGACGATGTCGTGGGGGCAGCGATGGGCGAGCTCTTGTCGAAGCCGTACGAGCTCCTGCTCGGGCGCAAGACGTACGATATCTTCGCCGCGCACTGGCCGCACATCACCGATCCAAACGCGCCTGATTTCGCGATTGCAGAGGCATTCAACCGCGTTACGAAGCATGTCGCAACGCATCGTCCCGAATCGCTGGCTTGGAACAACAGCCGTACCCTCGGTCCCGATCCCGTCGCGAAGCTTCGCGAGCTGAAAAAAGAAGAGGGCCTCGCGCTGCTCACGCAGGGCTCGAGCGACTTCCTCCAGACGCTCTTTGCAAACGATCTCGTCGACGAGCTGCGCCTCCTCGTCTATCCGATCGTGCTCGGGAGGGGCAAGCGCCTGTTCGGCAGCAGCGCGAAGCCGGCCGGCTTTCGGCTCGAGAGCTCCCAAGTGTCGCCAAATGGGATCATCGTCGCGGCGTACACGCGTGCGGGCGACGTCAAGACGGGATCGTTCGCGCTCGAGGAGCCCACGCCGGAAGAGATCGCACGACGCAACGACCTGAGGTGAGGGTCGCGCTCGGGAAGCCCCACTCCAGAAGAGATCGCACGACGCAGCTGCCGAGACCCAGCGGCTGCCGATGCCCGAGTGTCGAAGACCAACGCGTGAACGCGCGTGGACGCGGTGCGCTCCGCGGCCTTGCGGGCCGGGCGCCCGAAGGCCCGGATCGCTGGCGCGATGGAGGGGTCTCCCGACGAGCGCCGGCGACGGAAACTATCCCTGGTCTTCGCGCTTCGGTTGGGGCAGTTTTGTGCCCAATGCGCTGGCCCCCCGTAGGTGAACTCGTCGAAACCATCTCCATGCCCCCGGGGTATTCGGTCGGGCTGTTATCGGCCGCGGAAGTTCCATTCGTGGCCGACGCGTTGAGGACCTGGTACCCCGACGTGGTGGTTGGAGCCGAGAGCTACCATCTCGACGAGGAGTACTACCATCGATCGGTCCAACTCCTCGAGACCGAGGAGGAGCGAGATACCCTCGCCCTCGTGCTCCGGCACGCGGAGGGTATCGTCGGTCTCGTCATGCTGACCAAGGACGAGCGAAGCCGGACGGTGACCTCGCGCATGGGGGCCCTGGCGCCCGACCACCGCCGGGGTGCCGTTGGCCTCCTCGGCATCATGCTCTTCGATGCGGCCGCCAAGAAGCTGGGCGCGAGCGTCGTTTACACGTTCGTCACATTGAAGTCGAAGCATCAACAGCTCATTTACGAGCGATTCGGATTTCAGCTCGTCGGGATCATGCCCGCATGGGATATCGATATGATCGAACCGAATCGACCCAAGCGCGTGTTCGAAGCCATTTACGCAAAGGTCCTCGCGCCGAAGAGTGAATGGCACATCCCCCAACGCGATACCATGACGGCAAGGACCCGGGCGCTCTGGGATTTTCTTTTCACTCCGGATGATCTTCAGGCCATGGACACGTCCCAATCTCGTTGACCGGTTTCAGGTGGAACCCGAGGCGACTCGTGCTCGACGGGTCGATACGGCCCACGTCCCCGGCGCCCACGGACGACGGTCGAGGAGTCCGAAAATACGCCAGCCGCCAGAAAGTCAGAGCCTTCGATATCGTATATACTTGTCTCTATCTCGAATGAGTATCTCTCGATGCATTCCTAGTCCGAGGCAAATATGACGGAGCCATGTGATCGCGACGCGATCGAATTGCGGCGACAGATCGGCGCGGGTGAGCTCTCGCCGGTCGACTTGGTGGAAAGCTGCATCGCACGAATCGAGGAGGCCAACCCGACGGTCAACGCCATCACCGCCACCGCGTTCGAGCGGGCACGTGCCGAGGCGCGAGAAGCCGAGGCGGCCGTGCGTCGCGGCGACCCGCTCGGGCCGCTGCACGGTTTGCCGATTGGCATCAAGGACCTCAGCGAGACCGAAGGGCTAAGAACCACGTATGGCTCGCCCTTGTTTGCCGATCACGTGCCGCCGGCGGACGAGCGGGTGGTCGCGGTCTTGCGCCGGGCCGGAGCGATCGTGCTGGCAAAGACCAACACGCCGGAGTTCGGCGCCGGTGCCAATACCCGCAACGAGGTGTTCGGCCCGACCCGCAACCCCTTCGACCCTCGTCTGACCTGCGGCGGCTCCTCCGGCGGTTCGGCGGCGGCCCTGGCCTGCGGCATGTTCCCACTGGCCACCGGCTCCGATCTCGCCGGCAGTCTTCGCACTCCGGCCGCCTTCTGCGGCGTGGTTGGCTTCCGCCCGACCCCCGGCGCCATCCCGACCGAAACGCGCGGTCATGCCTGGTCGCCGCTCTCGGTCGACGGCCCCATGGCGCGGACCGTGGCCGACGTGGCGCTGATGCTCTCGGTCATGGTCGGCGACGATCCCCGCGATCCTCTGTCGCTCGGTATCGAGGGCGGGCCCTTTCGGCACCTCGAGGCTCCGGATCTGAGCACCCTCACGGCGGCCTTCACCGAGGACCTCGGCTTCGCCCCGGTCGACGATCGCGTCCGCCACGCGTTCCGCGCGGCCCAGCATGCGCTGGAGCCAGCGTTCGCGCATCGCGCATCCTTCACGGTCGACATGACCGGCGTCGATCGAGCCTTCGCCACCTTGCGGGCCGTGAGCTTCGTGGCCGCGCATCGTGAAAAGGTGGAGGACACGCCCGATCGCGTCGGCCCCAATGTCACCGCCAACGTGGCCGCGGGCCTCGCGCTCGGCCTGCGCGATGTGGCCGAGGCGCTGACAGTCCAGACCCGGGTGCTGCGCGATGCCGACGCCTTCCTGGACGGGGTCGACGTGGTGATCTGCCCGGTGGCCGGCCACCCGCCCTTTCCATGGGAGGACTGGTATCCGGCCGCGATGAACGGCGCCAAACTCTCGAGCTACTTTCACTGGCTGGCGCTGGCCTACGGCCCGACCTTCGCCGGCCTGCCCTCGGTGGCGCTCCCCTTCGGCCGCGACGCGGCGGGGCTGCCCTTCGGCCTGCAGATCATCGGCCGGCGCCGTGGCGATCGCGCCGTCCTTTCGGCGGCGTACGCGATCGAGACCTGGGCCAGACAGCGCGGCTTCGGCCGGCCGGTACCCGAGCGTCGATCCCAACGCACGTGATGACCAACCGGACCAAAGCACCGAGTTAATCGTTATTGCGACCGAGGATACCGAGACACCGCCGGTGGAATGCGTCATACCCGGTCGCGAAACCGAACGTACGAGGGAGCGCGTTGGCCTCGAGGTTTCGTCCTCGGCTCGAGAGCAGGCGGCTCAGGGAGCCGGAACGATGGCGAGCACGCCGGTCAGCACCGACGAGGAGATCTTGCTCTGGTCTCGCCGTTCGTAGTTGCCGGCGGTCACGACCACCACCAAATCCCGCGACGGGACCATCCAGATCCGCTGGCCACCGTAGCCGGCCGCCATGACCAACGGCGTGGGCGGGGTCACGATGCAGCCCGGCGAGCGCCAAAAGTGATATCCGTAACCCCACCCACACTTCGGATCTGGATCCATCTGCGCGTGCAACGCCGTGGCATCGTCGATCCAAGCGACGGGGACGACCTGTTGGCCATTCCAACGGCCATGGTCGAGAATCATTTGACCGATCTTGCCCATGTCGCGCGGGGTGAGCCTCAAGCCCGAAGCGGCGATGGGCACGCCCTTTTCGTCCTTCAACCAGACCTGCTTTGTGACGCCCAGCGGTTCCCACAACTTCTGCTGAGCGTAGACGTCCAGCGGCACGCCGGTAGCCCGCGCCAGGATGGCCGCAGCGAGCGCCGTGCAGGCGCCACTGTATTGGAACTTCTCTCCGGGCGGGGCGACGATGGGCCGTTCGAGAGCATAGCGGTAGCGGTCCGGGGCCATATCCATGGCCGTGTCGTTGTTGCGCAGGTCACCATAGGGCGCGCTCTCCTCGTCCCAGGCCACCCCCATCGTCATGGACAGCAGGTCACGCAGCCGAATCTTGAGCCGATCGGGAGTTCGCAAATCGGCGTATTCGGGGAAGTGGTCGAGCACGGGAGCGTCCAGACTTTTCACGACACGGTCGGAAACGGCGATCCCGAATAGAAGCGAGACCACGCTCTTGCTGATCGAGCGCGCATCATGGAGGGTCGTCGGGTCGTGGTTCACCGTTCCCAGTGCGCGGCCGCGCTCACTGTCGTCGCCGGCGAGATACCATTCGGCCAGGGTCTTGCCGTGCTGCAGCACCAGCACCGAATGAATATTGGGGATCTCGCCGCTGCGTGTCCGCTGCTCCAGCTCGAGAAAAGGCGTCGACGTGGACGACGCGGATTTGCACGCGGCGATCTGGCCGATGCAAGCCACGGCCGCGAGCCATGCCCACGGATGCTTTCGACGCGGCGAGCGGCGAGACGGCTTCATCGACGTCGAAGTGTAGACCATCGGTACAATCCAAATGGCGGAAAACACTTCGCGTCGTATCGGATGATTGGAAGCACATTGCTGGGTACCTGATCCAAAGTGCCTCGATGATTTTCGATCATCGCGCGCACGCCCGACGACATCGCCCACGAATGCGTCGCCCCCGAAGGCGATGGCGTAAGGGCTGGGCTGGCTCGAGCGCGCGACGCATCGCCGCACAGCGTTGCGCGAACGCATCGGGTTCAGCGTGCAGCGCGCGGCGCCGCGGCCGCCGGAGAGCGCCCGGGCGCCTTCGGAGGATCAAATGACTTTGACGCCCTCCGGCGGGGAGAATTCTCCGGTCGGTTGACAGAACCAAATTTGATATCCGTACGGATCCTTGACGGCAAAGGTGCGATCGCCCCACCATTGCGTTTGAAGGGCATCCACGACGGCGACGCCACGGCCCGTGATTTCTGCATGGTACCGGTCGACGTTCTCGACATAAATGTACAATTCGAGAGAGCGCGGGACATTGCTCTGGAGTGAGACGGCCGCTTCCGGTTTCTCCGGACGGCCGATCATCACGCCGTTGCCATCTCGGGTGACGATGCAAAAGTCGAAAGCGCCGTCTTTTCCGACGATGCCCATCATATGCTCGAAACCGAGTTTGCCGATGTAGAAGTCGCGCAGCGGCTCCACCGCTTGGACCATGAGACTAGGAATGACCTGGGGACGGAACGTCGGGGCTTCGGGTTGTGCCGGGGTGCTCATGTGGTGCTCTCCTGCGCCGCGGGTCGTGTGCAGCGCGCAAAACAAACGTGCTCCCAGCGGTGCTCGAATTCATCTACTTTTTGGAGTAGAAAGGGTCATGCGCTGGAGCAAGCTCGCTCTGCTGGACGAGGCCGGGTTTTCTCTGTACGAGAAGCGGGCGCTGGTTACCCTCGGTATTTTGGGGGTCGCCGATGCGGCGAGCCTCTGCCGCCAAGGGGAGATCCCGACGTCGAAAATCTACTTGGCGATGGAGAAACTGGGACGCCTAGGGCTTTGCGAGGTGCAGAAAACGCGACCCAAGCTCTATTCGGCATTGCCCCCCGAGCTGGTGGTCGATCGCCTGGTCGAGCTCGCTCGCGAGCGGGCCGAGGACTTCGCGCAGCGCTCGACGCAGCTTCGCGAGGCGCTGTCCGAGCTCCCCGGACGACTTCGCGGCCGGCAAACCTTCGTCGATCTCGCGCTCGGGACCGAGAGCCACGTCAAACGGCATCTCTCCCGCTTGGCCACCGCGCGAACGCGGGTCCTCTCGTACCTCGAAGAAGGCGATCTAGCGAGCATGGATCGGGTGGCAAAGGACGGGTTCGATCTCTGGAAGCGCCTTTCGCGCGCGCAGACGGGCCGGAAGTTCGAGCACCGCGTGGTGTTCGGATTTTCGGATCGCACGGCGCCGGCGCTGCTCGCGTTTCTCCGCGCATACGGCCCATCGATGGCGCATTTGTCGGGGATCCGCTACTCCGGAGAGCTCGGGCACCCGTTCCATGTCATCGACGACGATACGGTGATCCTCTCCCTGGATCACCCTTTCGTCCCCGAGGGACGATTCGCCTCGCTCTTGGTGCGCGACGCTGCGCTCGCGGAGAGCCTCGCGCACGGGTTCGATGCGCTCTGGCAAAAGGCGCTTCGAGATCTGCGCGAGGTGCGGTTTTATCCCCGGCGGCGGAGCTCTCCCGGCCCGTGAGAAGCGGCCGCGACGGACTCCGGCTCACGTTCCCATTCCCATTGGGCAATTGGCATCGTGAAGTGAAATCGTATCGTAAAAAGGTTGCGCTCACGTTTCCATGGCGAGCGCCCGGCCATGCTTGCAAAGTTCGGCCCCCGCAGCCGATGATGTTCGGATAGGAGGAGTCTCTCGATGACCATCACCATTACCGCCTTTGAACGCTCACCCGATGGCGGCAAGGGACTGGCGCGTGATACGCGCGTTCGCTGGGCGCTCGAGGAAGTGGGGCAACCTTACGAGGTTCGCTTTGTTTCGTTTCGCGCGATGAAGGAACCCGCGCATCTGGCGCTTCATCCTTTCGGCCAAATTCCGACCTATGAGGAAGGCGATCTCGCGCTCTTCGAGACAGGGTCGATCGTGCTTCACCTCGCCCAGCGACATGCGGGCTTGCTGCCGGACGATGCCCGTGCTCGGGCGCGCGCGATCACATGGATGTTTGCGGCGGTCAACACGATCGAGCCCCCGATCCTCGAGCTCGTAACCGCAAGGATCCTGGAGCGCGACAAGCCCTGGAGCGCGGAGCGCCTACCTCTGGTCGAGGATCGCGTCCGCGAACGGCTCGGCCAACTCTCCGTTCGCCTGGGCGATGCCGACTGGCTCGATGGTGCGTTCAGCGCCGGCGACTTGATGATGGCGTCGGTGCTGCTCAGGACGAGACCATCGGGCATTCTGGACGAATTCCCCAAACTGGCCGCTTATGTCGCCCGCGGCGAAGCGCGGCCCGCCTACGAGCGAGCCTTCGCCGCTCAATTCGCGGTCAATGGCAGCAAGCCCCCGACGGGCTGACGGTCAGCGCGCGCGGTGGCGGACCGACCGGGCGCGAAAAAGCGACCGCGACCGCGTTTTTCGTGCGCGACGTGCCGCGAGAGAGCGTCATTAAGGAAATGATCCTCCCTTTGCGTTTCGGGTTGTGCCTTGCCGTGGGCCTGCTTGCGTCGCACGCGAGCCAAATCGACATTCCACCGCGCGCCCAATGGCCCAACGGCCACGGGTATTGCGGTGAAACGTCGATTCAGTCGATCGGGCTGCACTATGGGTCGTGGATCTCTCAGAAGGTGGTGCGCAAGGTGGCCGGCGGCGAGGTGCTGCTCGGGGTCAACGAGTCGAAGACGTTGGAGCGCCTTCATTTCGAGTTCAAGAATTGGAACTCCAATGAGCCGAAGCCTCAGTTCGAAGCGTTCTCGGTTTGGCTCAAGGCTCATTTGAGCCAAGGTCACCCGACGATTTTTGCCGTGTACCTCGCCGGCAGCAACGATTCGGACTACGACCACATCATCCCGGCGGTGGGCGTCGAGTACGCGAGCACGTCCTCGTACGATCCGGCGGACACGCTTTGGTTCAATTCCAACTTCGGAGATCGCGTACACCGCACCATGGGCAACCTCTCCGCGACACGGAGGAAGTGTGCCTACGATTCGTCGGCAGGCGGCTGCGTCCCGCGCGACGTCGATTACGGCACCGCGGTGACCGGAATCGTGGACGAACGCGCTGCGACCCTGCCCGTTCGGCTGTCCGTCGACCGAAACGACGAGCCCAATGTCTCCAAGGGCGAGGCGCCGGTGCAGCTCCACGCCAAGGTCACGGTATCGGGGCTCGTCTCCGGCCGGCGTTATGCGCTCTTGCGCTACGACGATTACAAGGACGTGCCCACGGACGCGACGGCCGCCGGCTTCCTCTCCTCGAACCACGCCGCGCGCGTCGATTTCACGGCGACCGCCGCGGAGTGGTCGCGCCCCGATGCGTTCATGTCGGATGGCGTCGCGTACTATCGCTGCGTCCCGCTATGAACCGCGGCGTGGTTACCATGCGGCGCGCGGGTGCTTTCTTCGTGCAGCCGAATTGCCTAATTCGAGCCGTGGACGATCTCGGATCAAAATGTGCGATGCACCAGCTCATTATCGGACATCACCGGGCACGCGTGGCGCGCAACGCGTGACGTCTGGCAACGTGCCGACGGGGCGCGGGGCGGCGAACGGCATCGGCCGCGGCTGGGTCTTTGCCTATCTACGCGCTCACGTCTCAGAATTTGCTCTTACCGACGAAATCGTCCCACGTCATAGGCGACGCCCGTTGGCCAACCACGATATCCGTCGCGTTTGCAATTAAATGGCATCAGACATAGACGTGACGCCAGAACTCCTGAAACATCCGCGGGGGTGACGGATTCGTCCACGCGCGCGACGCGAGGAGGATACCGGTGGTGTTCGTGCTCGGGTCGGCGTACCACGTGCTGCCGAGCCCACCGTCCCAACCGTAGCTCCCGGGAGGCATGTGTTGATCGTCGCGCGCGGTGACGACCGCCATGCCGAACCCCCAGCCGTGGTGGTCGAAGTACCCCGGTACCATGGCGCCGAAGGCCTTATTTTCCGGCGTCAATACGTCGTGCGTCATTTGCTCGACCGCCGCTTCGGAGAGCAGACGTTTGCCACCGAACGTGCCCCGAGCGAGTAGGAATCGGGAGAATCGCAGGAGGTCGGGCGCCGTGGACACCAGGCCTTCGCCGCCGCTCGGGTGGAGCGGCGGCCGGGCCCACTGCCCTTCGGGCGGATCGTAGAGCGACAGCGCGCCGGTGTTGGGGTCGGCCAGGTAGCTGGCCGTGAATCGATGGAGCTTCGACGCGGGTACGCTGAAATCGGTGTCATGCATCCCGAGTGGCCCGAAGAGGCGCTCGCGCAAAATGGCATCGAGGGGCATTCGCGCCGCCCGCGCCATGAGAATTCCGAGGACCATGCCGCTCGTGTTGTACATCCAGCGCTCACCGGGTTGATGCATCAGCGGCAATGTCGCAAATCGGCCGAGCCACTCGTCGGGCGCAATGAGTTTGGCCGGTGCGGGCATCGCCTCGCCCAAGAGCTCCTCGGTGGCCTTCTGAATCGGGTACCGTTCGGCGTCGAACAGAAGGCCCGCACCCATGCGGCAGGAGAGGAGGTCGCGCACGGTGATCGCGCGTGCCGCAGGCACGACCCGGTCGAGCGGGCCATCGATTCGCTCGAGCACCTTGGGATGCGATAGCTCGGGGAGCCAGCGCGCAACGGGCTCGTCGAGCGCGAGCTTGCCGTCTCCGATCAGCATCATGGCCGCCGTGGCGGTGAGAGGCTTCGTGATGGACGTAATCCGGAAGATGGTGTCCGCCTCCACCGCGCCGCGCGAGCCCTGCGCCGTCGTCCCCATGACGAGCAGCTCCTCGCGATGGCCCCGCGCGACCAGCGCGACCAGCCCGGGAACCTCGCCGCGCTCCACGTAGGGGGCGAGTACCTCGCGGGTGGAGCCACCTTCGGTGCGCGGGGCGATCTTCGCCAGCGGGTCGCTGCATGCGGCCAGAATGCTCGCCCCCGCCACGGTGAGGAGCTCGCGCCGTGCCATGCGCGGTGCGCCACGATAGTTAGGCATGTGCATAACCATTGCGCACGCAGATACTTAGGTCAATGCCTAAATTTCACATATCCCGAGGATTACCGATCGCGGCCGAATCGCTCCGATGCCGTGATCGACGTGGCGGCGTACCGCGCCAAGTGACGCCTGCGTGGGTTGGCAGAAGAAGCGGATCGATGCGTGCATCGCACCGCGGCGATCGCGCGAGAAACCGGCCCTTGACGAAGGCTGCGGAGGGCTCCATGTCGCGCGTACAACCCATGATCAGGAGCTTGACTGCATGAACTGGACTGGCACGTGGAAAAACCAATACGGATCGATCCTCGATATCACCAGCGATGAGGGCGGGAACATCGCGGGGTGGTTCACCTCTGCGGTGGACGGCGGCATCAAGGACGCACGGATCCGGGTGAGCGGATTTCATGCGGCGGATCGGCTCACGTTCTGCCTGGCTGGTGGTCCCATCGTGGCGGCATGGACCGGGCTCTTGCGACACGATCGCCTGGAGACCCTCTGGCATGTGGCTGCAAGCGAACGACGCACGGGCCCGGTCGAAGAGGCGGGCGCCGCGAATCGGCAGCTCGACATCTTCGAGGCTTTCACGACGGGCGCAGACACCTTCATCCGTATCGATCGCGGGCGCTGAGGCGCTCGCCGTTTTCCAGCTCGAATAGCGTCCAAGCTCGGGCCCATATCGCTTCGAGCGAGGACCGTCTTCATGATTCTACGGGCAACGCGGTACTGAAGGACTGGGAGCAAATGACTGCGATGCCGAAGACGTTCTCGCCCCCTCATGCATCTCGGCGAGCTGGTTCTCCTCATGGGAGGGCGGCGGCGTAGGTCGACCCCATTGCGGCGTGAGGACATAGAAAATTGCGCCGCGGCGTCGAGGAGCCGAGCGAGCGAAATCGCGTTCGCCGCGTCCTCCACGCCCGGACGCGGGCATGATCCTCACGAGCCCGTGCTCGGCCCTCGGCGCACGAGGCGCGCATCGACTATGCTTCCGCCCTATGCTGAAGCCGGGCGACACGTTCGAGCGCTACACGATTGAGGCGCCACTCGGGCAGGGAGGGATGGGATGCGTCTACCGCGCCCATGACACGCGGCTCGGGAGGCGTGTGGCTCTCAAGGTCATCTCCGACGGGCAGCGCGACGAACGGGCCGACGCCGAGGCCAACGCTCGCCTCCTCCGCGAGGCGCGCGCGGCGGCTGCCTTCGACCACCCCAACGCCGTCTCCATCTTCGACGTCGGCGAGTACGAGGGAACGCCGTTCATCGTCATGGAGCTCGTCTTGGGCCGGACGCTGCGCGAAGCGGTCGGAGATGCTTCGGTCCCAGCGGCGACGCGCGTCGCGGAGCTCGCCGACGTGGCCCGGGCGCTCGCCGTGGCGCACAAACGCGGGCTCGTCCACCGCGACATCAAGCCCGAGAACGTGATGGTCCGCGAGGACGGGGTGGTGAAGGTGCTCGACTTCGGCATCGCCCGTCGCCAGGGCGGCAGCCTCGGTCCCCACGGCACGGCGGCGGCGCCCGCGCTCCCGACGCTCACGATCGAGGGCGTCAAGCTGGGAACCCCTTCCTACATGGCGCCCGAGCAAATCCTCGGCGAGGCGCTCGACGGTCGCACCGACCAGTTCGCGTGGGGTGTCGTCGCTTACGAGCTGCTCGCGGGCCGGCTTCCTTGGCGCGAATCGGGTGATGCGATGGCCGTCATGGCGTCGGTGCTCATCGATCGTGTCGACCGCGCTCCCCTCGATCAGGCCGCGGTGCCGCGCGCCATCCAGGACGTGGTCCTCCGAGCGCTCGAGAAGCGCCCCGAGAATCGCTTCCCGTCCATGGACGACGTCGCGCACGCCCTCGACGCCGCCGTTCGCGCAGGCGACGAGCCCGAATCGGCGAAGCCCCGACGAGCCCCCGAGCAGCTAGCGCGGGGCGCGACCGACGCGCAGCGTTTCTCGACGGGCGAGGTGCGCGATGTGCTGGCCAAAGCCATTGATCAGCAAGGTGAGCGCGAGGGTTCGACCAAGCTTAGCTTCGAAGATCTGCTCGCCGTCGCAGCCGAAGTGGGGATCGATCCCGATTCCCTGCGGGAGGCCAGCCGCGCGCTGCGAGCCAGCAAGCAGCAGCCGAGCGCCGCGGACGGCGATTTCGTGAAGAAGCGCGATGCCTGGTTCCGCCAACAGCGGCTGAACCTCTATCGGCACGCGGGGGTCTACGGAATCGTCAACGCTGGGATCCTGGTGCTCGGCCTCGTTCTTTTGAGCTTCACCCCGTGGTGGATCTGGTTCTTACCCCTGGTTGGCTGGGGCATCGGCCTGGCCATTCACGCGCTCGTCGCGCTGACAGCCAGCGAGCAAGACTTCCGGGAGCACGATGCGGGCGAGAAGTGGTGGTACGAGAACCAGCAGCGCCAGCACGACGAGCGAATGGCACGGAGGGTCCCCCGCGAGGCGCGGCAGATGGCGGCGCCCGCGGAGCGGCGAGCGAGGTTCGAGCCGTCGCCGGGGAGGGTGCGGGTTGCGCCGTCGGACACCGGGGGTGAATGGGAAGCCGAGGAGGAGGCCGCGGCGACGTGGGAAGGGCGCAAAGAGAAGCAAAGGCAAAGGCCGCGTTGAGAATGTCGATCTCGGCGAGCGCGTGACGTCGTTAAGCCATGAGCCGCCCGTCCGAAGGCGAAGCCGCCGGCGCGGCGCGGTGCCGTCCTCGAAGAAGAGCGCATGGGAGCCACCAGGTCGTACTGGCTCATCGAGGAGCTAGCCCGTGCTCGCCGGCGCCCCACAAGCGGCGCGCGTCCTCGGCGATGATGTCCGGGAGCTCCTCCGGGAAGAAGAGCTTTGCCCCGGGAATGCGGCGCACGCCGCGCGACTTGGGAAATGTGCGAGCGAGGTAGTCGGGATTCGCCGCCGAGAAGACCAAATCGCCCGTCCCCCACACGATCCGCACCGGCACCTCGCAGCGCTGGAGCAGCGGCTGGATCCCGGCGAGCGGGTTGGGCAGGAGCGCCGCGCAATAAGCGTCTCCCTGCGCCTTGCGCCGCGGAGAGCTCAAGATCGGCGCGAAGTAGTAGTCGATCGCCTCGTCGGTCAGGCGCGCAGGATCGGTGTACGCGCCGCCGCCGAGCCCCTTTTCGGATCGACAGAAGTTCTTGTCCGCGAGCTGCGGCGCGAGCCATTCGTCGACCCACCTCCCCGCTCGCGCCTGATGGATGCCGGGGAACAGCGCGGGCGGCGGGCTGTCGTTCTCGGTGTCGCAGTTGGTCAATAGCAGGGTCCGGAATCGCGCAGGATGGCGCGCGACGAGGATTTGTGCGACTGCACCGCCGCTGTCATTCGCGACCAGATCGACCGCGGAGATCGAGAGTGCATCGAGCACCGCGACGAGCATCTCCGCCTGCGCGCCGGCCGCGACACTTTGGCCGTCCGGGATCTCGGTGTATCCCATTCCCATGAGATCGGGAGCGATGCAGCGGCGGTACATCGATAAGCGATCGAGCGCGCCGCGCCATTGAAACCCATTGAGCGGAAAGCCATGAATGAACAGCGCCGCGCTCCCCTCGCCCCGCTCGACATACGCGATCTTTCCAAACCGCGTCTCGACCATGCGCCGCGCGGCACCGAACGCCGCGGCGTTCGTCGTCACACCGCCAGCGGCGGGACCGCGCGCCGCGCGAGCGCCACATGCGGCGAGCGCTCCCGCAGCAAGTCCACCGATGGCCAGCTCCATGAACTCTCTACGATCCATTGCGACACTCCTGGCTGAATGCGGCTGCGCGCGACGTTGGACGGAGCCGCGCGCAGGCTCTAGACGCCCCAAAGCGCACGCGCCTCCTCCGCCACGATGTCGGGCATCTCCTCCGGCCAGAACAGCTTCCCTGCGTCGACCCGACGTATGCCGCGGGTTCCGGGGAGCGCGCGGTCGAGCCACTCGGCCCACGTCACCGGAAAGAGTTGGTCGGCGGTGCCCCATACCATCCGCGTCGGCGCGGTGCACCGCCGGAGCGCCGGCTCGATGGCGACGAGCGGATTCGGCTCGAACGCCGCCAGATGGCGATTGAGCTGCGTGCGCCGGATCGGCGACGCGACCAGCGGCTTGAAATAGTACTCGATGGCCTCATCGGTGAAGTGGGCCGGATCGATGTAGGCGGATCCGCCGATGCCTTGCGGCGAGCGCGCGTAGACGCGATCCGTGAGGTGGCGCTCCATTTTCTGATCGTAGCGGCCGGCTCGCGCCTTCTCGATCGAGTTGTGCATCTGCGCGGGCGGGCTGTTCTCGTGCACGTCGCAGTTGGTGAGGAGCATCGTGCGTACCCGGGCGGGGTACTTCGCCACGAAGAGCTGCGCGATCGTCCCGCCGCTGTCGTTGGCGATCAGGTCGACCGCGGGAACCGAGAGCCGATCGAGGAACGCCGCCAGCATGTCGGTCTGCGCCTGTGGGGAGAGATCTTGCTGTTCGGACGCTTCGGTGTAGCCCAGCCCGATGAAATCCGGAGCGAGGCACCGCCGGTACCGCGACAGCCGCTCGATCGAAGCGCGCCACTGAAAGCCGTTCATCGGGAAGCCGTGGAGGAAGAGCGCGGCCGGACCGTTTCCGCGCTCCACGTATGCAATTCGCCCAAAGGGTGTGGCGACGAAGCGCCGTGAGGCCTGAAACGCCGCGGCATCCAGGGGCGCCGGCGCCACCGGCCCGCCACCCGCTCGCCCGCACGCCGAGAGCGCCGCGGCTCCCGCGGCGGTGGCGCATATCGAAAGGAAATCGCGTCGCTTCATCTCGGCTCCCGCGCCGCGAGCGGCGCCACGAGGTGTGTCGGGGCGGCGAAGGGATCGCCGCCGCAGCCGTTACTGGCCCGGCAGACATCGTATTCAAGCGCGGTGCGGTCACCAATGCGTCGCGGACGAGCGGTTCGCCGCGCCGCCGAGCGGCATTTCCGGGCGACGAGCGGTAGCTCCCTCGCACCCGGCGAGCCCCTCGAGCACCTCGGCTACTCGATTCCCGTCAGCACGCGGGCCAGCTCGTGGGCGCGTGTATCTCGCCACGCGCTCTTGTCCCGCTCCGTGCGATCCTTCGAGAACTCGGCGAGGGCATCGATGAGGAGCTCGCCGGTACGGGGGATGACGAGCACGCGATCGCCCGGCGCATCCGGCGCCGCCTCGTTTTCCTCGCTCGCCTCGCGCGCCAGGGCATCGAAGAACAGGGCTCCGTGCACGAACGGGCCCCCGGTGTAGTTCAGCGCAACGAGTCCGACGAGGGGATGCGTCGTGCGCGGAGGAGCATCGCTCTCGGGGCCAACCAGCATGGCGTAAAACGATCCGGCGTCGACGAGGACCCGAGTGTTCGCAGGGCTCGGCACGCGCTCATTGCCGAGCAGCACGCTCGCCCCGCGGCGGGGCTCGAGGCTCGATCGCACGAGCAGATAGCGGCCGGGGGGCAGCGCATGGAGCACCGCGGCGCCGGCTTCGGCGCGGCTCCCCTCGGCCCATGTGAGGTACGCCCATTCGAAATCCTCCGGGACCGGGCGCGCTGGAAGGAGCCCGCCGCTCGGCAGGGTCTCGAGCTCCCATCCGTCGTCGGGGGCCATCGGCTGGCGAATGCGCCATCGGGGGGCGCCGTACGAACCGATGTCGTGGACGGCCGGCCACCCGGACGTCCGCACGCCAAAATCGTGGGGGCCTTCGGGGACCGAGAGCTCGGCGAGAACGGGGCTGAGCGCGTCGAAGGCGAGTTTCTTCACGTGGGGCTCACTCATGGGAGGATCGGAACGGGCTGGTAGTGAATGATATGCAGGTCCCCGCTCGGGAGTCGAACGATGGTGTAGTCGACCGCTTGGATCTGGACGTTGAAGGCCGTATTTCCATACTTGGAGTGATACCCTTCGAGGGTCTCGTTGAACCTTCGCGTCCCCGTAATGGGCGGATCGCCCGGCTTGAGGTTCGCGAGATCGTCGGCACGCTCGTTCATGATGTCGCGCAGCGCTTGCTCTCCCTGACGACCCGAGCGGAAAACCGTATTGTCCGCGTAGGGATCGCCGTTCGGCTTTTTTCGCGACTCGGCAAGGAGCGCCGGATCCTGGCCCTCTTTCGGGACGTGCGCCCGGGCATGACCGGTGCCGTTACCGAATGAGCGCCCCTCGGAGGCGTCGATGAGTTTCGAGGCATCGGCCACCGACGCTGGAGGCTTGGGCGCGGGCGCCGAGGCGGAGGGCTTCGGCGGGGCGTTCGTACCCGGGGGATCCTTGTCGCGTTTGTTGGACCCGGAGCATCCGCCACTGCCTCCCCCTCCGCCGCCTGGCTTGGGGGGTTTCGGCTTCGCGGCCATGTTGGGCGAGCCGCCGGCGAACGTCTGGACGCCGGGATCGGCCCCTTCGCCCGGCTCGGATTGCACGCCCGCGGCTCGTGATGCCTGGTAGCCCTCCCCGCCTTCGAGCTCCCGCTTCGTAGCATCTGCCGATTTTCCGACATGCTCGGCGAGCAGGCGATAGCCGATGGCGCCTGCGAGCAGAATCACCCAGACGACAAGTACGTATTCGACGGCGGAGACTCCGCGCCGATCGGAAACGCCACGACGGACCAAGCGCGTCGCGCGAGCCGGGATATCCATACCGGCGACTTAGCAATCGACGGGCCGGCCAAGGCCTAGGCGGCAATTCGCATCTTTTGCACCTTTTACGACGCCGGCTTTCGATCCGTGGCCGGGATCGCGCGGAGAATCTGAAACAGTGTACCAATGTGTACCAGATACAGTACGCCACCCACGCGCGGTGGCCTGGTCCGGGATTTGGAACCGATCAGTCCCTTATGGACGAAACGAGCCGCGAAGCGTTGCCGCCTCCAATCGCTCACCTTCGAACGGAGGTTTCGTTGGTGACGGCGAATGCGCTGGCCCGCGCGAGCTCGATCGGCCGAATTTCGTAGGTCAGACCACAGGCCAAACAGGGGTTCTCGGCGGCCAGTGCGGAGGCCTCCTCGAGGCTGGCGGCCACGATGAACCAATACCCGCCGATGAGCTCCTTGGTTTCGGCGAAAGGTCCATCGGTCACGCCATGCTTGGAAACGACTCTGCGCCCGACGCCAAGCCGGTGCCCGGGGCGCATCCGGCCTTCGTCAATGCAGCGTTCATGCCAGACATAGAACGCATCAATGGCGTTCTGTATCTCGGCCGGCGATTTGTCTTCATCCCAGCGCCCACGGGAGATGACCAGATACTCGGAGAGCTGTGTGCCTTCGTCCATGTTCGATGCTCCTACTTAGCGCTTCTACGCCACTCGAAGAACGTCGAGAATGGTGCGAGCGCGCCACGCTTGATTCCGGGCGCCTCCACCACGGTTTCGCCAGTAATTCCAATGGCTTGCAAGCATGGCCAATGAGGGCACCGGTTCGTTCGTCGCGGGGTGGCTCCCATCCAAGAGGGCTGGGAAACGGCGCGCAGACCTCGACGACTGAATGGCATTTCGCGTCGAGCCGTCGAAAGATCGGGCGGAGGACACCGTTCGAAACGCCGTTTCGATGCGGATGGCGACGGCGTTCATCGCATTCGCGGGTCCTCGTGCGAGCTCGGCGGGTAGCTCTCACCTCCGAGCGCCCTGCTCGTTCGCGTCGAGCCGTCGAAAGATCGGGCAGAGGACACCGTTCGAAACGCCGTTTCGATGCGGATGGCGACGGCGTTCGTCGCATGCGTCGTGCGAGCTCGGCGGGTGGCTCTCACCTCCGAGCGCTCTGCTCGTTCGCGTCGAGCCGTCGAAAGATCGGGCAGAGGACACCGTTCGAAACGCCGTTTCGATGCGGATGGCGACGGCGTTCATCGCATTCGCGGGTCGTCGTGCGAGCTCGGCGGGTGGCTCTCACCTTCGCGCGGTTTGCTCGTTCGCGTCGAGCCGTCAAAAGCTCGGGCGGAGGACAATCGTTCGAAACGCCGTTTCGATGCGGATGGCGACGGCGTTCGTCGCATGCGTCGTGCGAGCTCGGCGGGTGGCTCTCACCTCCGAGCGGTCCGCTCGTCATCGTCGATGAACGTGAAGGAAGGAATGAGCGAGGCAACGTGCGGGGGCCAGGGCGCCACCCACGGTCGCATCACCAGAACGTGGACTGCGTGAATCGATGGCCCCAGCCACGCCTCGGGCGTCTGCATGCAGGTGCCGATCACCGCGACGAGATGACCATGGACGAAGAGGGCGTTCGTTGGAACTGTCGAACGTCTGAATTCAGATCCTTCACTTCTTACGAGCGTCCCATTTGGACTCCATGTCTTCCCGCGTGATGATCTCGAACTGAACGCCGGCCGGCGTCCGCCCGAAGAAACGCGAGCCGCGCCCGAGGCGGTTGTACACTTCGGTTTCGAGTTTCACGCCTGCGAGCTTCAATTGCGCGTAAAGAGCTTCGACCTCGCGCTTGGTCTCGAATTCGAACCCGAAGTGGAAATCGTCGTGCCAAGGGACCGCCCCCGCCTTGGCTTCCAGTACGATATCGGTCTCCCCGTGCTTCAGGAGAGCGCTTCCCGTGCCGACGTCGACGAACTCGATCCGCGCGCCGAAATGCTCTTCGAAAAATTTTGCCTCCGTCGCGACGTCCACGGTGGGGAAGCTCATATGGTTCATTTTCATGTGGGTCTGGCGGTTCATGGTGTCCTCTTGGGATGGTTTGGTGGTTCGTTCGAGTCGCCCCGATCGTCCGAGCTCGTCGCCGATCGAGGGCGGGATCGCGCCGCTCCCCTGACCGCGGCGCAAACGCCTTTTACGAAGCTCGTCATGTCATCTTCGCAAACGGGATACTTCTTTTTGGATTCGGCGGTAATTTGCTGGTGCCTGCTCCGTGCTGCCGCGTCGGCAAACTCGGTCGAGGAATCGTAGTCGCAGTCTTCCGCCGTTCATCGTGGTCTCTCGTGCGAAGCCCCATGGTGGGCGACCCCAAACGTCGACGAGGGAGATCATGCGCGCTGGGCGAGCCTTTCTCAATCAGCATGCTCGTCATGCTATGCATGACTGCAGGTATGGCTGAGCGAGCGGACAACGGCGGTCGAGGCACTCGACGTGCTCCTCGACACGACGGAAGTCGAAACGCACGTGGAGCTTGGCACGTCCACCCTCTTGCGTACTTTTTCCGCCAAGTGATCCTTCCAAGGCTTGGTGCCCGATTTCGCCCTTCGCACCTCGGCGATAGGCAAGCATAAATCCGAATCAGCCTCGACGTTCGGCGTCGGCAAGAGCGGTACGACCCGCGCCGAAGCGCCCGATCGACCAGGCGCCCTTCGTCGCGATATCCCTCTCCGTGTACCGTGGGGTGCCCCATGTACCAGGCGCGAAGCGCGATGATGGTACATGGTCACGCACAGCTGTTTTCGATTCTCGGCCGCAAATTGGCATTTCGCCCGGCGCTCGAGGCTTTGGCGCGACCGTTGCACTCACGAAACATCGATAACCGAGCCGAGGTGATGGTTCGGAGAATGAGGGAAATATCGATGACTCGAATGACGGTGATGGTTGCTTTCTTGGGAACGATGGGACTGTTGGGTGGAGTGGTGGCATGCAGCGGTGCATCGACGGGCGATGAGGCTGCTCAAGACAAACAAGGCGTCGTGACCCAAAGCTCCGAGGAGCACGCCGAGGAGGCGTCCGCCGACCAGGCCAGTGCGCTGGGCACGAGGACGTCGTTCTACGCGACGTGCACCGGAACGAGGCGCTGGGGCCCCACGGACGGGCGTCCGATCGAGTGGGCGAATGCCTCCTCGTGCAAGAAGTACAACGGCTACTACGGCGGCTATACGGCATTGCCGAGCAGCGAATCACCGTGCCACGGCGACGTCGCCAACATCAACGGCGAGCTCCACTGCCGCTAATTCGATGAGCGATGGCGGCGGCGACGCACGACGTCCCGCCGCCCGCGCTCGACCGCCCGTCTGGCTCTCCGGACTCCGAAGGTTCGGAATGGGATCGACCATGCCTCGGGCGGAGCGGCTGGTGCCTCATTTGCCGGAGTCGTGATCGGGTCAAGCGAAGGCGCTTCGTGCGGGCGAGGAGCTCACCGACGTCCCACATCAATAGACTGGTCCGGGCCCGCCATGGCCAAAACAGCTCATTCGCCTTCGATTTCGGGTTCGATACTTTTTTCGGCGACGCCCATCCCAAGGTTCTGATTGGTATAGCCCGATTTTTGATCATTCTCTGCAGCTTGAGACTCGCTACCCTGATAAGCTACGGCTAAATTCGCCGCATCGCCACCCGAGTCGATCAGCACACCACCGGACTTTACGATCAACCGTGAATCATTCGCGAGTAGCGACCTACGGACCGCCGAGTCAACGGCGTTTCGTCCGGCTCGCCCGTCGGTTTTGCGCTGGCATCCTCCCGCCGGTGGCGGCGGCGGCGCACCTGCGGCCGCAATAAACGGGTGTGTGTGCCCGTCTTCGGTCTGACTCACACCGGCAACTTGCCCGGTACGGCTCCTCGCGGTCACGCGGCTCCAGAATCCTCCCAATGTGCCGATGCCGGATATCTTCTTCGATCGCGGATTCCAAATAAAGGCTTCGTGGCACCCCTGATCGTTCTGCGCGGTGCCCGAGATCGATCCATCCTCGGAGACGCCGAAGGCGCGGGTGGAGAAACCGCCAAGCGTGCCGAGGTCGTCCCCTCGTTGGTCCGCCGCCGGATCGTCCACGGGGACCAAACGAAGGCCTGCGTGAGCCCCGGGCTCGTGATGTAGTTGCCGGCGATGACGCCGGACTCGCTCATGTCGACGACCGAGAGCATTGGGTGCACCGTGCGCGCGTCGATGCGGGTCAGCAGGGGAGGACCTCGGTTCCGTTGGCGCGCCAGCGAACGGCCTCGAGGCTGCCGTCGAGCATTTGGTATGTACCGGCGGCGAGGTGCTGCGTGTTCACGTCGACGGGCCAACAGCGGGTGGTGCCCGGCGGCAGCGCGAGCTGCGCGACATCGTACGAGGCGCCGTTCGGAGTCCAGCGTACGGCGACGGCGCCGCCGTGACGTCGATCGCAGGTACCGACGATGAACGGATCGTCGTCGTCGCTCATGTCCGCGATGGTGCACGCCGTGGAGTCGAGCTCGGGAAGATCGGTCGGTTTGGTCGAGCTCCACTTCCAGACGACCGCGTGGCGCGCGCCTTCGGCGTCGCGGCTCGAGCCGGCGGCGACCCCGCGTTCGTTGAGGAGGCGCGCACGCGACTGCACGTCGCCCTCACCGGGCTCGAGCTGTTCGGGAGCATGCGCCGGTAGCTCGCGCCATCGAACACCCGCGGCTTCGCCGACATGGCCGAACGCGCAACTTCCAACCGCGGCTCCCGCGTTGTTGAGGCTCGTGATGGAACACGGACGCTCTTCGACGAGGCGAGGGAGACGGACCGGGGCGGCACCGGGGGCCCAATACGCGGTGACGAAATTGCCTTCGGCCATGCGGCACGAACCGACCACGGCACCGGAATCGTTTACGCTCGAAACCGTGCAGAGATTGCCGTCGAACGTACCGAGGTCTGCGGCCTGCTTGCCCGTCGTTGCCGGCGCCAGCCCGACGTCAAGGAGTGCAGAAACCCCCGCGACGTACTTCGCCCGTTCGAACATGACGCTCCCCCTCGCACATAGATGGCATCTTCGCCTCTATCGTTGTCACACCGGATTCGTGCAGCTCGAATCGATGTCTATAAATCATTGTCCGAGGTTGGGCTCATAAGGCGCATCATGCATGCCGAGCGCACACGTTCGGCTGCAACCAACGTTGCGAGCGAACTGGACTCGACCCGCTCACGGTCCGGCCGTCACGAAATCGGATGAACGCCGAGACCAGTCGAGTCGATCCCAAAGAGCGCGTGCGTACGATCCTCGTGTGACGAAGGTCGTGGGGATGGCAGCTACGAGCCGCTCTCGCTCCAGCGGCACGCCGGCAGGTCTCCAAGCCCCGTGCATCCGCACCGCGCGCTCGTTGGAACAGCTCGCTGTCGCCGGTGCGGCGGGAAACGCGCGTCCGCGCCCGTGCCCGTACGGATCGCAGGCCATGCCCTGCCGACTCCGGATGCCAAGGTTGGCTGAGATTTCGCTGAGACTCTCAGGTTCTCCTCAGCGTCGATGGGCAATCCTCGGAGCAACACCGACCTCGTGCACTTTGGATCCGTCCGATGATGATGACCCTTCGCTCCGGCCGCTTCTTCGGCCATACCTTGCGACGACGACGCGTCGAACATCTGGAGTTCGTGGAGTCCTGCCACGCAGCGTGCTCGCGACTCGACCGCCATGTTCACAATAGGCCCTATTTCTGTGTCAACGAGGAGGGAGAGTACCTGGAGACCTTCGGGCGAAGAAAGCGCATCTGCCGGAAGGGTATGATCGTTTTCCATCCGGCAGGTGAAACGCATTCCCAAGCGCACGAAACCGATGTCCGTTCCCTGAATGTCGAGGTGAGTGATGCGTGGATGCAGCTCCTCTCCGACGAGGTGGGCCCGCTCGACGTACCGGTGGACTTTCAGGAGGGCGCGCTCGCCGGGGTGGGTGCTCGACTGCTCGCTGCATGGCACCTCGACGATTTGGATTCTGCGCTGGAATGCGATGCGATGAGCTGGGAGATCCTCGGGGCCGTGGCGCGTCGCTCCGATCTGCGAAGCGGCGACCAGGCTCCTCGATGGGTCCGCGACGCACGGGAGATCCTCGAGGCCTCGTTCCGCAATCCTGTTGGCCTCCCCGAGCTCGCGCGGAGCGCCGGCGTGCATCCGGTTCATTTTGCGGCGGTGTTTCGACGGAGCTATGGCTGCTCCGTCGGTGAGTACCGGCGGCGACTGCGCCTCGCGTTCGTGTGCCGACAGCTCGCCTCCGCGAAACCATCGCTGGCCGAGATCGCGCAACAAGCAGGTTTCTCCGACCAAAGCCATATGACCCGCACATTCAAGCAATTCACCGGAAACACGCCGGGCGAATATCGAAAAAGGTGGAAGCGCGGCCATCGATACCACATCGGTCTATGGGTTTGACCCACCGACCTGCTTCGCGACCAAGGTCTCGACCGTCGCGAGCGCATCGTCCGCCGCGACGACTTTGTCGGGTTGCACCCCGACCGTCTCCCAGTTGGAGCCCGTGATCGGGTTTACCGTGCGCCCCATGGGAACGGTCGCTATGAAGCCAAGCCCAAGGAATTTCGCTCCCGTTGGATGAGCGCCCCCACCCGTGACCTCCCCAACGATCATCCCTCGCTTGAACGCCTGAACGTCGTAGGCGAACTCTTCTCCTCCGGAGAACGTGCGCGAAGAGGTGAGCACGAAGACGGGACGCGTCCCGCCATAGGCTGCCGTCCCCACGTCACGGGTCATTGTCTTTTTCACGTCCCCACTGCGCCACACCACCGTGCTGACCAATTGGGGCGGATTGTCGAGCAGGAAGCTGAGTAGATACGCGACGGCGTCATCGCTGCCCCCTCTGCAGCTCCGAAGATCGATCGCCAAGGCGCGCGCCTCGCGCACGACCGTCAGCGCGGCCGCAAACACCTCCCCGGAGGCTTCGGGCACGATGAACTCGTCCACCTTGAGGTATCCCAGACCACTGTCGAGCACCTTCGACGTGACCACCTTCGCCGCTTGAGCGCGCAACTCCTCCAAGGGCATGGCGCCACCTGGCACGACACCCGGCGCAGGCCCCTCCGGCTCGTTCGTGTGGGCTGCATCGAAGCGTACTCGCATATGCCGATCATCGACGATGCTGCGCGCGTCAGCCTGCAGTGCATCCGCGAGGGCTTGGCCTTCGAGCGCATCGTAGGCGCCGCCCTCCGAACGGCCGCGCACATGGTTGCCGATCGCCTCGCCCAAACGGGCGTCTGTGTAATATGCGGCCATCGTCTTCGCGAGCGTCGAAGCGACCTTTCGCGGGACGATGTCGGCCGCTTGGCCGTCCGCGGTCTCCGACTGTGAATCCGTGCCCGAACAAGCGGCCGGCGTCATCACCAAAGCGAGTCCAACGAGGATCCGTGCACCAACGTGCTGCATAGGAAGGAACGTGTTCATGCGCGGTAGCATGCCGATGCGAGGGGCTCGGATCTTGAACGCTAGCAAGGTCCTTCGCGGCCTCTCCAGGCTGCCGCGCGGCTTTTCGAGGGGCGGGCACAGCGCGTTGCCCCGAATGTACCGCTCGCGGACGTAGGTGGGGGGTGTCCTGGATGTTTGAGCGCGTGCGGATACAAGGCGAGTACCATTTTCCAACGGAAACGCGGTCGATTGCGGGCGAGCACGGATTCGGCCGACGAGCAACGGCGGCCCTCGGCGGTCGGCCGCGGGAAGGTATGGCTTCCCAATGGCGTACCTACAACAGCTTCTCTCCATTGATTTCGTTCGCCCCCGTGTACGCAGGTAACGCATGCTCCCTATCGATATGGCGCGGCGCAAAGAGCTGGTTTCTCTCAACCGCCAGTACGGCGCGTTTGGCATCCTCGTGATGCCGTGGGCGATTCTCACCATCTTCGTCGTAGGTTCCGCGCTCCTGGCGGCGAAAGAGGGCATGAAGGATTGGTCGAAATTCGACTGGTGCCTCGGAAAGACGTATCCAGACACGTACTACGCGACCCTCGAAGACTGCCAAAGCTACGCGCGCGACAACTTCGAGCACAACGCGATGATGTTTATCGGCATTGCCGTCGCCTTCTTCGTCGCGTGGGCCATCCTTGGCTTCTTCGGCCTCCGCGCCGCGCGGCGGTTGCCGAAGGTTCTTTCGCTCCTCGACAACGCTCCGACCACGATCGTGTGGGCGTATGAGCGAGAGACATTCCTCGAGGGCTCCAAGGTGGCGGCGAACCGGCGAGAGATCGTGATCGGCTGCGTCGACGGCGCGACGTCGAGCCTTTGGGTCCGCAGTCCCGACGAAGTCGGGCCTTTGCTGAGCGCAATCGCGCATCAATGTCCCGGCATCACGATGGGATTCAATGAGGAGAAGTCGGCGCAATTCGCACGTGACCCGCGCTCGATGCGACGGGCCTAACCCGTCGGCTCCGCAGCCGACGTGGGACCGGGCAGGTCACGCCAGCGCCCCAGTGGTCAACGTTTCACAAGGCACGACGCCACCCACCGTCAACGCAACCCCGCCTCAGCGTTCGGCACGGTCGCGACGCCTTGAGCATCGGTAGGCCGCCCGACCAACGCACCGTGATTGCGGCCCCGCGCGCCGGTTCCAAGTCCTCGGGCCCCACGAGGAAGGGCCAAACCCGACCTTCCCTGTTCCCGTGCCGTACTGGAATGCGTGCCGCCGGGTGCGGGCGGCGGGGCGTGAGCGTGAGCGCGATACCTGCAGCCCGCACCGGCGGGACATGGGCGCGGGGCACGGTGTGTCGAGCCGCCGGGCGCAGACGCCAATGATGTCACTTTGTCGCAAACCAAAGCGAAAAATACGTGTGCGCGCATCGAGAATGGGCGAGTTGGGACGTGACTTTATAAGGTTTTCGATGTAGTATTTAATATGCACGCATGAAGGGTGGAACCACAAATGCGTACGAAATAGAGACGTCTATTTCCAAACGCGTCGATCTCGATCGTTGACGTGTTCGACGACGCCAAAATGAGCTGCGAGCTGTCCGAATATTCGACCGGCGCAGCGACGAAGTCGACCATCTTCCCACCCAAGGGCTACGTCCGTTTCTGAATCGGAGTCGGTGACGATTCAGACGTAATCTACTGGGCTCCGCGGCCTCGAGTCACTCCACCGAATTCTCTCCGTCGGGAGACCTCCTCCCGCGTGAGCAGGAACGACTTGTCGGAGCCGCGGGAGCGAATCGACGGAAGGGAATCTATTATCGAATGAACAATGTATCGCTCACGTATTTCGTGAACTTCGTACTGAAGGCGGGGACGCCGCGGATTACGGTTGTCAAGGAGTTCAAGGGACGGGACGTTTATGACCCCCAGACGGACTTCTACAAGATGCTACGAGAGAGAGTCATCGAGACATTCCGCTCGGGCCAGCCTATTGGCTCGCTCGAGAGCTGGGCATCCAGCGTCCACGAAAAGAAACGGGCCGCATATCTTGCTGTCATCACGGGGTTGAAGCGGTTCGTTGGCCGGAGGGCCCATGAGTGGTTCGAGCCGCCCCGGGAGAACTTCACGCTCGGCGGGATCCCCCTCAACGTCAACCCCGAGCTGGGCCTGATGATAGAAGGCGTGCCGCACATCATAAAGCTCTACTTGAAAGATGACCCACCGCTGGTAAAAAACCGCACACAACTCATACTGCGCATCCTCGAAACGGCCCTTTCGGCAACCAGCCCTGGGTGCACGTTCGCCGTATTGGACGCTCGAAAGGGAAGACTCCACGCGAGTGGCTCATCACCGAGCAGCATCGATGCGCTTCTTGCTGGCGAAGCCGCCGCGTTCAAGGTGATGTACGACACCGTCTGAGCCGTGCTGGCATTACCGCCGTTCGAAGGCACCAGCGGTGCCATCGCGCAACCACCAGGGCATTCGCCCCTCCCGACGACCGCCTTTCTTCCACGCTCCTATCGTCCCGGCGATTCGGCGTCCGCGGCATCCGTAGGCAGACGACGATGGAGGCATGGCTGGTCCCCCGCCACGAGCAGCCGCCGTGCCGTAGGCAGCGAGCGCCGTGAAGACGCGCGCCATGGTCCCATCGAACGTCATGGCACTTCCCTATCGAGCCGCACCCGTCACGAGCAGCCGCCGTGCCGTTAGGCAGCGAGCGCCGTGAAGACGCGCGCCATTGGAGGGCGACCTCCCCGGATCCTCTTCGCGAACCCGGAGCGGTCGCCGAGCGGCCACCCGTCGTTATTTCGCGACCGGGCACAAGGACGGCGGCGCCGCCTCCGGCGCGGTCCCCCAGCCATCCGTGCGGATTCGATCGGTCAGCGTGTAGTCGACGACTTGGCCAGATTGGAGCTTCGAGACGGACAAGTAGACCTTGTCGTGCACCCCTGCGCCCACGCGAACCTCGTCGACGAAGCGCACCTTGTCGAAGCCCGCGCCAGGTGCATTCAGCACGAGGTGTCCGCCATTCTCCAGCTGGACGTCCACCCGCGGGAAGCGGGGCGGGTGCAAAAGGAAGTTCCCCGAGCCCGGCATGAAGGGATAAAGCCCCATCACGTCGAACAGGTACCACGCGGACATGGTGCCGAGATCGTCGTTGCCGGTCACGCCGTTCGGCGCGTTGGTGAACAGCGTTTGTGCGGCGTCGAGCACCACGGCCGTCTTGTAGGGTTGTCCGAGCACCGCGTACATGAACGCGCTGTGCAGATCGGGCTCGTTGTTCGGATTGTATCGGAACTGGTTGTAATACGCGTAAGGCCCCACGACCCATTTCTCGCGCGCCGTTTTACGCGGATCGACCAGCAGATCGTCATAGGCGAAGAACGTATCGAGCCGTTTCGTCGCCTTCTCTCGCCCGCCCATTTTTTCGGCGAGGCCACTGGCGTCCTGGGGGACGAGCCATTGGTACTGCCACGCCGTTCCTTCGTGGAAGCCATCCTCGGACGTGGGGGTGTACGGCTTGTCGGCCGGCGTGTAAAATTTGCCATCCTCCGTGCGCGGGCGCGGGAAACCTTTGAACGAACCCCCGTGATCGTTGTCCTCCACGGTGTCGTCCCACACCGCTGTCCAATTTTGTCCGCGTTTTTGGAGCCTGGTCGCATCGTCGGTGTGGTTCAACGCCTTGGCCATGGCCGAGAGTGCACAGTCCGAGACGGCATACTCCAGCGTTGCCGAACCACCGTGCTGGGGATCGGCGTCCTGCCCCTTCTTGACGAAGTTCTTGTCGTAAAACGCGAATCCCTTGGGAATGTACGTCGTATTGCCCGCCCGACCTTGAGAGCGCGAATCGGCCGGTGGAATGTGCTCCGCATTTTGGAGCATGGCTTGGTAGGCGCGCTCCTCCTCGCCTTGCAAGAGCCCATAGCTCCAGAGATCGGCCATGAACGAGGTGACGGGATCACCGGTCATGCAATTGGTCTCGAAGTTGGCATAGGCCCAACGCGGGAGCCATCCGCCCTGATCGTGGATGGCGAGGATGGACTTGCCGATGTCGCGCGCCCGGGAGGGCAAGACGAGCGCGAGGAGCTGGTTTTGTGCGCGGTAGGTGTCCCACAGCGAGAAGAACTCGTAATACGTAAAGCCGCTCGCGGTGTGGATCGCGTCGTCCCACCCCAAGTACCGCCCGTCTACGTCGTTGCCCGTGAGGGGCTGGAGAAAGGCATGGTAGAGGGCCGTGTAAAACACCGTTCGTTGATCGGCGCTGCCGCCATCGACCTTCACGCGGGCGAGCTCCGTTTGCCACCTCGCTTGGCTCTCTTGCCGCACGGCATCGAAGGTCTTGAGCTTACCGCCGCTCATGCCCTCGGCGTTCAGGTTCTTGCGCGCGCCATCGAGATCGACGTGGGAAATGGCCGTGGTCAACGTTACGGTCTTCTCGGTGGCGGTATCGAAGGTGATCCACGCCCCACGAAGCCCTTGGTCGCCTTCGCTGTGCTTCGAATTGGCGTCCCCTCCGGCGGGGCTCCACGTGCCCTGGGCCTGGAACGGCCGATCCGCCTTGATTTGAAAATACGTCTTGTAGCGCTTACCGCCGCAGAAGCTCTGGGTGTCGACGTAGCCCTCGAGCGTCCGGTCGTCGACCACGGTGATGGAGCTCGCCATCACGTTGTGCTTGTCGGTGGCCTGCCCCACGTTGACGAACAGGTTGCCTCGGGCACCCTGACCAAACGTATAACGCTCGGCCGTGGCGTGCGTGAGAGCAGTATTCTCCGCATCGATACCGCCGTATTTGGTCAAACGAATCTTGAAGTATCCAGCCTGCCCCACCTCTCCATCGTGGGTGTAGTCGGCGCCATACTTGGAGTGATCGAACGTGGTCGGCGAGGAGACGTCGAAGTCACTTCCCTTGGGCCCGATGGTCCCCAACGTGGGGAGCACGGATATTTGGCCACCCTGCTCCCAGCACCCTGCGCCGGATAGGAAGAAGTGCCCAAACCCTTTGATGAGTGGGTTGTTGTAGAGGTATCCAGCATAGTGCGCCCCGATGGGACTCACCTGCGTCATGCCAAAGGGCGCCGACGCTCCAGGGAAGGTATTGCCATCGTCCTTGGTGCCAATGAACGTGTTGACGAGTCGCTCGTAGTGCTCGAGCGACCCGGCGTCGCCGCCGTCCACGGCCGGAGCGGAGACGTCTGGTACCGCGTCGTACGCACTTCCGTCCGGGGTGTTGCCAGGCGGCGAATCGGACGAACCCGAACAGGCGAAGAAAACGGTGCCGAGAGAAATCGAGATCGCCGAAAAAGCGGCCGGCGCGCCGTTTCGCAATACCTTCATGGCCGAAGATAGTAGGGCGATTTCCGCGCGCACGCGCAACAATGCCACCTTGCCCACACGACCTTATCCCCACCCGCTCCCGATCGAATGGGCGGGAGGGCGTCTCCCATCAATAGAGATCGGATCGCACGCCCCGGTCGTAATGTGCGTCCATGAGTCGGGCCTCGTCTTCGCCTCCTCCGGTCATCGCGGCCTTCATCTGTCCCACCGTCGGCAAGGACCGCCTGTCCAGGTGCGATTGGGATTCCCAAAGGCGCGCGCGGTTGATGGCCTTACCGCAGTGAAAGAGGACCTCGTCGATGCGAACGACGGTAACGGCTTTGGGCTTCTTGCCCGCTTCGTGCATTCGCGCGACCAGCTCGGCATCGGTCGAAACGTGGGCGTGGCCATTGATTCGCATGAAGATTTCCAGCCCAGGAAAGAGGAAGAGCATCGCGACCCTCGAATCCTCCATGAGATTGCGCAAGGACTCGATGCGATTGTTGCCTGGCCAATCCGCGAACGCGACCGTGTGCGGATCGAGGACGTGAACGAATCCAGGCGGGCCTCCGCGCGGCGAGGCGTCGAGGCCGTGGTCGCGTCCGGTCGCGAGGCAGAAGAACGTAGCCATCTTCAGATATGCCACGTGGAACGAGACCAGATGAGGAAGCACCGCCTTCTGAATGGCTTCGGCCGGCGGAACGTAGAGGCTATCGAGATCGGAAGGGCCAACGATGGGCATGGTGAGCGTCCGTTTCGTCGAGTGGTCGAACGAAGATAGCGCTCACGTCACGCCCTTGCTAAGCAATGGAAGCCATTCCATATCGCATTCACGCCATGGACGATGATCCTCGCAAGCTCTCGATGGCCGCCCGGGAGGACAGCTCCGGCCCGCTCGTGCTCACGCGCGCGGGAACCGGCGTTTTTCACGGTCACACGCGGCACCGCCATGCGCGAGGACAATTGATCGCGGTCGCCCGGGGCGTGCTCGCGGTCGAGACCGAGGCCGGAGCTTGGGTGGTGCCCGCGCGGCATGCGGTCTGGCTACCACCCCACCACGTTCACTCGGGCCGGACGCATGGCCCGGTCACCGGCTGGAGCCTTTACGTGGCGAAACCGGCATGTGCCGGCCTTCGGGCGCAACCCTGCACCTTGGCGATCACACCGCTGCTCTGGGAAGCAGCGATCCGGTCCGCAGAGTGGGGGGTCGAGCCGCTGGACGAGTTTCAGGCCCGGCTGGCGCTGGTCATCGTCGACGAGATTCGCCGGCTGGAGGTGCAGCCTCTGGGTCTGCCCCTGCCGCAGGATGCGAGGCTGCAGCGGATCGCACGTGCATTGCTCCGAGACCCGGCGGATCGCCGCAACGTCGAAGAGTGGGCCGCGTGGGCAGGCCTTTCGACCCGCACGCTCACGCGGCGCTTCGTGCTCGAGACGAGCCTCACCTTCACGGAGTGGGTACAACGTGCCCGATTGATGCGTGCGCTCGAGATGCTGGCCGGCGGAGCGGCCGTGACCACCGTCGCCATCGATGCTGGCTACCGCAGCGTCAGCGCGTTCATCGCCCTGTTCAAGCGCAACTTCGGGGTCACCCCGTCGACCTATTTCGAGCGACGCGTTCTTTCCGACCCGGCGCGCGATGGCTGAAGTCGGTCGTCGATGCATCGATGGCGTCCCGGCCAGCCATGCGAATGAGGCGTGCGCTGCCGGCGCGGCGGTGCTCCCTTCGTAGACTATTCGACGTCGACGATATAGATGGATTCTTTCCGGCCTGCCTCGACGGTCGAGTACTCCACGACGACCTTGTAGCGTCCTCGCGGGAGGTCCACGCCGGTCTGCGTCGGCAGAGCGAGAGGGGTGTCGCACGCGACGGGGCTCGAGGTGAAGATCTCCTTGCCGCTCGGGTCCGTGCCGGTCTTCCGATAAACACGATACCCACCGGGCACGATCTTCGTCGTGCCGTCGCTTTGCAGGACCGCCACGTGATCGACGTCGAGACGTCCGACCTGAAAGGGCAACGCGCCTTGCCCCGTGTTGCCGAGAGGAAGCGGTATCCGCATGAGGCCCCCTCCCTCGTACACCCCGCTGATCGTGAAATAGTACGAAGCCAATGCGTCTTCACGCTTGCCTATCTCGATGGAGCTCGCGCCGTCGGCGAGGCGGAACGAATTGGAGCTCGAGCCCAGCAACCTGTAGTCTTGCAGCGTGTAGACTCCCGTCGCGCACTTAGCGGTCGGGAACTCGCGTACGGGCGCGACGATCTTCGCGACATTCCGCCCGGCGTAGTCCCATACTTTGATGGACTTCGTATCGAGCGCGGCAACGTCCACGATCTGGCCGTCGACTCGATTATAGCCGAAATCCACCCTGTACTGGCCAGGGAGCAACGCCGCGGGCTCCGTTCCATCCGACGTCAGCGGCAATGATCCGTTGCTTGCCTGGATCCAGGAGCCACCGACATTTCGCCAGACATTCACGGACGGCGCCTGTATGCCGTCGACACTGCTGATTCCAAGGGTGGGCGACGGCGCATTCTTGATGTCGACAGCGAGAAGCCCCGCCTCCACCGTGGTGACCTTGCCTGCGGTCACGGTGGCCGAGCTCTCCATGAAGATCCCGCCCGAGGTGATCGAAAAAGCACGATTGCCGGTCTTGACGGGCCCGATCAATGCATCGAGACTACCGGAGATACCATCGATCCGCACGGTGCCTTTGGTCGACGAGCCTGCGGGTGTCACGACCTTGAAGTGAGCTGGAAAGTCCGAGCCGTCGGGGCGGATAACCGTTTCTTGTTCGGCAACACCGCGGTCGTCGGAGGGCGGGTCGCCGGATGAACCGATGCACGCAACCACGGAGATGGGCACGAGCGCTGAAACGAGAACGGCAATACCAATGAAAGGAGAACGCATGTTGAATGATCCTATCTAATTGCTCGAGGACTTCGATCGTGTGAGGACGGTCGCGGCGTGCGGGCAGTTGCGCGTCGATCCATGACGAACCGTTGGACGTTGCGCAGCCGCGCTCGATACAAGTTGAAATCGGATCATTCGACGCGACGTAAAGAAGCATGTCTCTCGTGCGCCACGTTCTGCGGAGTACATTTCTGCTCGACCTCGGAACGAAACTCGTTCGCCCTGGGCGGCTTTGCATTTCTTTGGATCGCTTCGACGATAGCTCGATACCGATGACAACATCGCCGCACCTACAGCAACACGGATGCCATGCGATCGACGCTCGATATCCCGCGAAAACGGGCGGCCCGCGGATTCGATTTGGGTGCTCGAGAACCCAACGCGGGCCACCACGAGGCCTCACGATTGAATCACCGAGGTGGCGGAAAGATACAGCACGCCACCTCGAAAAACGTGAAGGACTGACCGCGCTCGTCCTATATGGCACCGCGCACCGCGACCGTCGGCGATCCGGCGAGCTCGCCCGCGCATCGGGAAGATGCTCCGTACCGACAGCGGTTACGGCGTCGTCGAAGGTTCACTGCGCGTCCTCGACGACAGGGGCACCCGCAATTTGCAATTCGTGAACGAAGGCCTTGCGACCGCCACGCCGCAAGCGCGGCCTAGCGCTCATCCCCGTGTTTCGACGGTCATCACTTTCTGAACAATTTTCCAGGTCCCGTTGACTCGCAGACAGGACAACATGTCGGTAAATTGCCGTGGCGGAATCTGAAACCTCAGCTTCAAAAGCGCGAGCTCTCTTACGACGTCGATGGACACGATCTCGTCATGGCGCTCCAGGCCCAGTTGTTTCGGAGCTTTCATGCTGCGGACCGCCGCCAGCCACGTCTCGATCGGCGTTACGCTCACGTTGCCGTCTTCGCCGATTTTGGTCACGGAGCTCGAGTGATGAAAGATGGACGCAAACTTGTCCGCGTCCATCTCGTAGGCAGCTTCGAAATAGATATTTGCTACAGCGCGCAAATCACGAATGTCGTTATCCAAGAAGATCTCCTTTGCCCTATCCGAGCCCGCCCAGCCAACGAGGCCGACCCTCGTTCTCCTCCCACTCCATGCCGACGCATCGACCAGAGTGGTCATTTCCACACGGCCAAGACTATGGCCGGAAGCGCTCGGGGGGTATCCCGATCCTCCCGAGCTATTGCCTAATCCTCTTCCTGCCTCAAGAATCCTGTAGGAACTTCAGGACCCGGAGGTCCCCTCAGCATGTCCCACACTTGCCCACATTTTCCATGAGAGCCCACGTCGAAAGCGCACCGGAGCTCGAAAACCGTGCTCGACAAAGGCGCGCCGAGCTTGCGCATAAAATTGCCTCGCTCATGGGCTCGAAAGAGAAATGGGTTACGGACGTACCCGGCCTCACATTGGTGCGCCGAACCAAGGTGGTCGCCCCCGGCTGTGGGACGTACGAGCCGAGCATCGCTCTCATCGCGCAAGGACGAAAAGAGGTGGAGCTCGGCAAGAGGTCCTTCGTCTACGACGAGTCCAGGTACCTGCTGACGTCCGTGGACCTACCGATCTCGAGCCGGCCGCTCGAAGCCAGCGAAGAGCGGCCCCTCCTCGCGCTCGCGCTCTCCCTCGATATCGAAGTCGTCCAAGAGCTCTTGAGCAAAGACGAGATCCCGCTCGGCGGGGCGGCCTCCGATGACCCTGCAATGGTAACCGGAGAGACGACACCCGAGTTGCTCGATGCATGTTGCCGCTTGGTGGGGCTCCTCGAAACCCCGAAGGACATACCGTTTCTGAATGGCTTGATTCAACGTGAGATCGTCTACCGGATACTCCAGGGGCCAGAAGCCGCGCGGCTCCGAGCGATCGCCACGCGAGGAAACCAAAGCCAGCGTACGACGAAGGCCATCTCCTGGATCAAATCGAACTTCTCGAAACCGCTTCGCGTGGAAGAGCTCGCACACATGGCCGGCATGGGCGTTTCCACGTTTCACAATCATTTTAGAGCGCTGACCGCGATGAGCCCCCTTCAGTACCAAAAACAGCTCCGGCTGCAGACCGCGCGTTCGCGAATGCTCTTGGATGGGCTCGACGCCGCGAGCGCTGCGTTCGAGGTCGGATACGAGAGCGCCAGCCAATTCAACCGCGAATACAGCCGTTTCTTCGGACAATCCCCCATGCGCGACATTCGGGCGCTCCGGTCCTCGAGCGCGTCTCCGATCGACGTCGCCCCCGCTCCCTCACGGGCCCCGGCGCCGCGCCATCACGCAGCTACGCGTCGAGCACCGGTGGGAAGCCCCACGCCGCGAACAGCTCCGGCAGCACGAACGTCGTGAGCTCGACGACCCGACCGTTGGCATCGAGCGACATGACGGTGAGGCAGACGGGGTGGTAGCGACCGTCCGGCCCGCGGACATAGGCGAGTCCGCCGGGATCGCCGTTCATCGGCGCGGGCACGATCCGGTAGCGCCCAGGGCGCGGCTCGCCGTCCCACGTGCCCGATGATTGCATCGTCGCCACGACCGCATCTTTGCCGTCGAGCCAGTACTCCCAGGGCGGCATGTTCATCACCGCGTCCGACGCGAGCAGCCTGACGAAGTCGTCGAAGTCGCCGCGCTCCCACGCGTGCACGAACCGATCGACGACCTCGGCGTGGCGGGTCGCGAGCGCGGGTGATTCCTCGCGTGGTCGCGCGATCGCAGCGCGCGCACGCTGCAGCGCGCTGTTGATCGCGGCCTCGGTGGTCTCGAGGATGGCGGCGACCTCGGCGACGCTCCAGTCGAGGACGTCGTGAAGGATCAGCGCGGCGCGCTGGCGCGGCGGCAGCACCTGCACGACGCGCACGAACGCGAGCCGGATGCCCTCGCGCAGCCGCGCGACCTGCTCGGGCTCGAGCACGACCGGCAACAGCGCATCGGGGTACGGCTCGAGCCAGAGGATGTCGGAGCGCGGCTCGGTCGTGGGCGGCCCCGGCGCGACCGACGAGCCGACGTCTTGCGGCAGCACGCGACGCGGGCGCGCCTTGAGCATGTCGAGGCAGGTATTGGTGACGATCCGGTACATCCACGCGCGGAAGCTCGCGCGCGGCTCGTACGTCGCGAGCGCGCGCCACGCCTTGAGTCGTGACTCCTGGAGCACGTCGTCGGCGTCGTGGAACCCGCCGAGCATCCTGTAGGCGTACGCGTGCAGCTCGCGATCGAGCGGCTCCACCAGCGCACGAAACGCTCGCTCGTCGCCGCCGCGGGCGGCCTCTACCAAGGGCTCGAAATTTTCGCTCATGGACCGATGACTCGCACGCCCGCCCATCGTTACACCACCGGACCCCACCGCGAAAGGCCCGTACCCATGAGCAAAGTGTTCTTCCTCGTCAGCGTCTCCCTCGACGGATATCTCGTACCTCCCGGCATGGACCTGGAGCACGCCGGCGACCCGACCTACGAGGATTGGGGTGCCCAATGGGGCAAGCTCCATAGCTGGATCTTGCCGCAGCGATTCTTGCGGGAGATGTTGAAGCTCGGCGAGGGCGGCGAGACCGGCACCGACAATGACATCGTCGAGCACACGTTCCGGCGCACCGGCGTCAGCATCATGGGCAAACGCATGTTCGACCTGGGCGAACGGATGTGGCCCGAGGAAGCGCCGTTCCACACGCCGGTGTTCGTGCTGACCTCGCAGGTGCGCGAGCCGTGGGTGCGACCCGGCGGCACGACGTTCTACTTCGTCAACGACGGCATCGAGAGCGCGCTCCGCCAAGCGCGCGCGGCGGCGGGCGATCAGGACATCCGCATCGCCGGCGGCGCCGACGTCATCCAGCAGTACCTACGCGCCGGGCTCGTCGACGAGTTCGCGCTCGCGATCGCGCCGGTGATGTTCGGCGGCGGGCAGCAACTGTTCGCGCGCATCGGCCGCGACGTCGGCGTCGAGCTCGTCGAGACCATCGCATCGCCGCGCACGACCCACGCGCGCTACGCCGTGCGCAAGCCGTAGCCGCATGCCAGTGAACCTCCAGGGGACGACCTTCCGTGACCATACCGTGCCAAACGGCAGGCCCGCGGGGCGTTGTCTCCGAGGCTCGCGCAATGAGCTTCGAGCTCGCCTCCCGAAGCTGGCGATGGCTCGGGCATGCGAATACCAACGCCCGTGCGCTCTCACTCGAGAGCCTGCAAATTCGATGAATGGGACGATGCGCGGCGGACTCCCTTTGAGCGAGTTCGTCGAATCGGAGATTGCCTTCTTCAATCGGGACGGACGATTCTATCGATATTAGAAATATCCCCGCAGCGGTAGGCGCGCATCCCATCGGCGATTCATCGACCCCGGTGACCGAGGGCTCGGGGCCGTTATTTCGATTAGCCGTCGATGTCATCGTATGCGGAAGAAATGTCGAGCTGGCATCGATTGTGGCGTAGCGCGCGATGCGTGCATGTATAGTTGACCGATGTCACGCTGGCGGTGGGTGCTGGTGCCGTGGCTCGCCACGGTCACCGCGTGCTCGCTGGCTTATCTGACCGAGCACGCCGGCGAGCCAGGACGCGGACCATCGGACGACGGCGGGCAGGGCGCCGCTGCAGATGCACGCGCCGACGTCATGGCAGGGCGCTGGTCCGTGTCGGTGGACGCGTCGGCCGGCTTCGCGGACTTGGCAGGAGTCTGGGGATCGGGTGCCCAAGATGTCTGGGCTGTTGGCTACGGTCAGATCGAGCACTGGGACGGAGCGAACTGGACATCGAGTGATGTGGGCGCGGCTCTGGAAGGCATATGGGGGGCAGGCCCGCGCGACGTCTGGAGCGTCGGCGCCGGCGGGACGGTGCTCCATTACAATGGGTCGGCGTGGTTGCCAGTCGACGCCGGGACGAAGGCCGATCTCCATGGCGTGTGGGGGAGCGGGCATGCCAACGTGTGGGCGGTCGGTGAGGCGGCCTCTCGGCGCGGCACCATCCTGCACTTCGACGGAAACGTGTGGTCCGAGCAGAAGCAGGTCGAGACAGGTCTCACGGCGATCGCGGGCGGGGCGGCCGGTCCGCTCGCCGTAGGCGGCGACAACGTCATCCTCCGCTACGCGCAAGGGTCCTGGACGAAGGACATCGTGCAGTTTGGCGCGTCGAACATCATGCACACGGTCTGGACGAGCGACACGTCGGCGTGGGCGGCCGGTAACGTCGCGCTCCTCCGCTACGGGGGTGAGACGTGGACGCCGGCGTCCACGTCGGGCTACCGCGGCGGGCTCTCGGCCATGTGGGGGAGTGGCCCGAACGACATCTGGGGCGTGTCGTTCGATGGAACCATGGCGCATTGCGACGGCACCACATGGTCGCTCGTTCCCCGCATCACCGACGCCGCCCTCAACGGAGTTTGGGGCCGCGCGCCCAACGACGTCTGGGCCGTCGGCACCCGTGGCACAATCCTTCATTTTCAGTAAGTTAACGCGGGCGATGCCGCGACGAATCGGACGCTACGAGCTGCACGAAGCGATTGCGTCCGGCGGCATGGCGGTCGTCCACCTCGGGCGATTCGTGGGGCCGGTTGGCTTCTCGCGCACCTTGGCCTTGAAGCGCCTCCACCCGCACCTCGCGACCGACTCCGAGTTCGCCGCCATGTTCCTCGACGAGGCGCGGCTCGCAGCTCGCGTGCAGCACCCGAATGTCGTGGCGACGCGCGACGTCGTCGTGAGCGATGGCGAGCTGTTCCTCGTCATGGACTACGTGCTCGGTGCGTCGCTCTCCGAGCTGTTGCGAGCCGCCGCCGTGCAAGGCGAACGCGTGCCGCCGGCCGTCGCGTGCGCAGTCGTCGTCGGCGCGCTCTACGGGCTGCATGCAGCGCATGAAGCCTGCGACGAGCGGGGCGAGCGCCTCATGATCGTGCACCGCGACGTGTCGCCGCAGAACATCCTCGTCGGTGCCGACGGCGTGGCGCGCATCGTTGATTTCGGTATCGCGAAGGCCGCGTCGAGGCTCCAGTCCACACGCGATGGCACGGTCAAAGGTAAGCTGGCGTTCATGTCGCCGGAGCAGATCCTGCGTCAACGCGTGGACCAGCGGGCGGACGTCTACGCCGCCGGGGTCGTCCTCTGGCAGGTGCTCGCGGGCAGGCAGCTGTTCGCGGCCGATGACACGTCGGGGGTCATCGCGGCGGTGCTCGAGGGGGAGGTGCCATCGCTCGCGCGTGTTCGCTCCGACGTCCCGCCGTCGATCGACGAGGCTCTCCGTCGCACCTTGAACCGCGACGTCGAGGCTCGTTTCGAGACGGCGCTCGATTTCGCCGCGGCGCTCGAGGCGGTGATCGTGCCGGCGCCTCAGCGCGACGTGAGCGCGTGGGTGGCGCGGCTGCTCGGTCCGCGCATCGACGAGCAGCGCACGCGCGTCACGAACCTCGAGCGGACGCCGGCGATGGCTCCCGCCGCGGAAGAATCCGCGGTGGAGAGGCTTGCGGGGCATCCGCGCTCGCCCGACGACGCGCGGAAGCTCGCCGCGATGGCGACCGAGAAGCACGCCGCGCCTGCGATGCAGGCCCCGGCCGCGGTCACGATTTCGACCCCCGCGACACGAAGCGGTCGCGGTCGCGGCAGGCCATGGTTGGCCGTCGCGCTCGCCGTTGCCATCGGCGCGGTGTTCGAGGCGAACGTCCACCTGCTTGCGCGCACGCGCGGCGACCCCTCCATCGCGATGGCCCAGACACCGCCGCCCGCTCCTTCGGGTGAGGCACCCGGCCTCCCACCCGAGACGGCGAACGTCCCACCGCCCGCCTCCGCGGTGGTCGCGAACGCAGCCACGGCGACGACGCCGGCCGCGCCGGTCGTGGACGAATCGCCGACGAAGGGCGCCGGCCCGCGCCCTGGTGCGAAACGAAGCGGAACGTCAGGCCGCCCGGGCGCCGCCCTGCCGCCTTCGGCCCGAAAACCCGACTGCGATCCGAGCTACAGGCTGGACTCGAACGGCGTGAAGCGCTTCAAGCCCTGGTGCCTCTGACGGGTTTGCGCAACGCCGTTGACCGTTTGTGCACCGTTGCACAAGCGCGCTCCGGAAAGGCCGTTTGGAGACGAGATTCGCGCGTGCGCACGGCGTTGGTCCGAACGTTGCTGTCGGTCCTCGTCAAGGAGCGCCCACATGAGAATTCGAACGCTGTCATTCATGGTCGCCGTACTCGGTTTCGGAGTTGGGTCGTTTGCATGTTCCACCGACAAGGCGAATGAGGGGCAACCTGCGGATGGAGGAACATCCGGGGACGTGCCTGGGAAGTGCCAGAGCCCAGGGTGCGACGCCGGCACGTCGACGACGGACGGGGGCACCTCGGACGGCAGGGGCAGGGTGGACAGTGGGAGGGTGGACAGTGGGAGCACGGTCGGCCCGTGCACCAACCCCGTCTTTACGAGCTCCGATCCCCATGAAGACCACACGTTTCCCAACGGCTACACGGTCTTCAACAACGTGTGGAGCGGGAGCGGCGGTCCGCAGACCATCTACGCCTGCTCACCGAGCAGCTGGTACGTCGTCTCGAACCAGCCGGTGCTTCCGGATTCGAGAGGCGAGATCAAATCGTATCCATGTACCCAGTGGATGTTCAACGGCCGCGCCTTGAACACGCTCACGGCGATCGACAGCACCTTTGCACATACCGCTCCGGCATCGGGCGTTTGGAACGCGTCCTACGACATCTGGCTGGGGCCGGGCGGATGGGACATCGAGGTGATGCTCTGGACGGACTATCGCTATCTCGCGACGCTCCCGCCGGGCGGCAATGAGACCGATCGTCCGACCATCGACGGCCAACCGTACATCGCCTGGGCAGAGCCCGATCACAAATACATCGCGTTGGCCATGACGCAGAAGAAGACCTCGGGGACCGTGAACTTCCGCCACGTCTTCGACTGGCTCGTCTCCAAGGGATGGGTGCCCGCGAACGCCCCGTTGCACGCGTTCGAATACGGAGTCGAGATCGCGGAGACCAACGGCCCGGCCACCTTCTCCGTGAACGACTTCTCCGTGACGAGTCGTTGAACGTCGCCGAATGGCGATGATATCGTGACTTCGAACTACGACCCGCGTACACTTCTCGGTATGCGCGCACGTCGCGGTCGCCTGCTCGAGGCGTGCATCGTGGTGGTGGTCACGGGGCAAACGAACGCGGCGTTCGCCGTCGACAAGGCGGCGTGCATCGACGCGCACGAGCACGGGCAGGAGGCGCGCCTCGCGGGCAAGTGGATGGAAGCGCGCGCGCTGTTCCTGCAGTGCGCGCAGTCGAGCTGTCCGGCACCGCTCGTGAAAGATTGCACCGAGTGGAGCGGCGAGCTCGAAAGGCAGATCCCTACCGTCGTCGTCGAGACGAAGCGACCTGACGGTGTGGACACGGACGACGCCGCGTTCTTCGTAGACGGGGCGCAGCGGGCGTCGCGCGTGCCCTCGACGCCGCTCGCGCTCGATCCCGGCGCTCATACCTTGCGCGTCGAGCACGCCGGGTGGAGCCCCGCAGAGACGACGGTGATTCTCCGCGACGGGGACCGCGAACGACGGGTCGTTTTGCAGCTCACGTCGCCCGTCCGGCCGCGCACTGGACGAGAGACGCTCGGCGCCGTACCCACCTCGCGAGGGGCCACGTCGTCGATCCCCGTGGCCGCGTGGGTGGGCGCCGGCGCCACCGCGGCGCTCGCCGGCGTTTCCGTCCTGTTCCTCGTCCGAGGGAAGACGCGCGAGCAGGATCTCGCAGCGAGCCCGTGCGGCGTCACGGGTACGTGCACCGATGCAGAGGTCGATCCCATTCGCACGGACTACATGGTGTCTGGCGTCGCCGCGGCGGCTGCCGCCGTCGCGCTGGGGATCACCATCTGGCAGCTCGTGGCGCACCGGCCCGCGGCGGGCATGACGGCGGCGCTCCCCAAGGTCACCGCCGCAACGCCGCTGCGCCTGACGTTCTGACGCGACTCACTCAGGCTCGCCGGCTCGCCGGCTCGTTGCCACGCCCACACGCGCTCGGTATGCTCGTCCCTGCGGTGGCGAGGCTGTCCGAGGAGAAGACGCGTTCACATACGTTCGATCCGGGACCGCCGGGCCGCCCTCGCGCGACGTTCGTCTGGGAGGGCGGGACGGTGGTGCGTGATCTCGACGTCGGCCGCGATATCGTCATCGGGCGCGCCGAAGAGTGTGACATCCAGATCCTGCACCCGTCGGTCTCGCGCAAGCACGCTCGGCTCCGTCTCGGCCCACCCCTCATGATCGAAGACCTCGGGAGCTCGAACGGCACCCGCATCGACGGTGTGCCGATGGGTGAAGGTTCGCAGCCATTCGGGCCCAATCAGATCGCCGAGATCGGCGCGGGGTTCCTCATCGTGCGTGGCGACGTCGGAGTGACGGGGCCAAAGGCCAGCTTGTCCGCGCCGAGCCCGGAGGTCGAGGATCATTTCCTGAGCCTCATCGCCAAGAGCCCGCTCAGCGTGCTCATCGTCGGGGAGACGGGCGTCGGCAAGGAACGCGCTGCCGAGAAGCTGCACCTCCGGTCTCCACGTGCGGCGGGCCCCCTCGTCCGACTGAACTGCGCGGCGTTCCCCCAGACCTTGCTCGAAGCAGAGCTCTTCGGCTACGAAAAAGGCGCGTTCACCGGGGCGGTCCAGAGGAAGCTCGGACTCGTCGAGACCGCGTACGGTGGAACGCTGTTCCTCGACGAGGTCGCGGAGATGCCTCCGACGATGCAGGCCGCGCTCCTGCGCATGCTCGAGGCGCGCCAGGTGCTGCGCATTGGAGGGCTGAAGCCCGTCGACGTCGACATTCGCGTGGTCTCGGCGACCCACCGCGATCTCGATGCCGCGATCGCCGCCGGAAGCTTCCGCCGCGATCTCTACTACCGGCTCGCGGGCGCCACCGTGCGCATTCCGCCGCTGCGCGCGCGCCGTCCGCGCATTCTCCCCCTGGCCAAGGGGTTCCTCGACGATGCGGCTCGTGCCGCCGGCGTCGCCGCGCCCTCGATCACGTCGCGCGCACAGGGGCGGCTCTTGCAGCATCCGTGGTACGGCAACGTGCGCGAGCTGCGGAGCGTGATGGAGAGGGCGTTCGCGCTCTGCGAGGGGCGCGCCCTCGAGCCGGCACATCTGCTCCTCGACGACGCGCCGGGGGTCGCTCACGAACCCGACGAGCGCCAGCAGATCCTCGATGCCCTCGAAGCCTCCGAAGGAAACCAAACGCGCGCCGCCGAGATCCTCGGCGTCTCGCGGCGCACGCTCATCAACCGTCTCGAGGAGTACGATCTGCCGCGCCCCCGCAAGCGCACCCGGTGAGCTTACCGAGATGTCCCGTTGCCGATGCGCTTGCCGAGGTCTCGATGAACTACGGGCGCAAGCAAATGCCTATTCATGAAGGCCATGAGCCTCCCGACGATTCATATCGAATAAAGGCATTTTCCGATTGACACACATTCCCTGACCATGTCTGTCGCGCTTCGACGCAAAGCTCATTCTCGTATGGACGGTCTCGCCGTGGATTTACGCTTGGGCGAGGACCTTGGAGCCACACCTGGCCAGCGAGCACGTTGAGCACTTGTGGAGCGCGTCGCTCATGCGGGATTGTATCCGTCCGCCGGACGAGCCCCGCGTTCGCCGGCGTGCCGGACGCGGACATTGGACCCCGCGGAGCCGCTCGACATCCGAGCGGCCCCAACACGAGCAATCGCGGATCCGCGACGTGGCCATCGGCTCGTTCGACGAGTACGTCGCCTTCGAAGCCGCCCGCTGCAAGACCCGCGATTGCCGTTGCGTATTCTGTTGTGCTTAGCGTCTTACGGCGGACAAGCGCCCGTGCCGTTTGCGCCGATTGCCGGTACCGCGGTCCCATTGGGGAGCGGCAACGACGGGTGATCGAAGGGCGCACGCTCTTTCTCGACACGGCAGTCGGTCAAAGCGTTGCGCAGGAAGTCGACGACGGCGGCCTTGTCTCCGGAGTCGAAGGAGATGCGTTGCATGCGGCTCGCCTTTTCCGGGTTGTTGAAGTCACCCCCGCGACTGTAGAAGTCGACGACCTCCTCGAGGGTGGCAAATGCGCCGTTGTGGAAATAGGGTGCCGTGAGCTTCACGTTGCGGAGGGCGGACGTCTTGAAGGCGCCGCGATCCCTGCTCGAGCCGCTCACGGAGAACGAGACGCCACCCGGACCGAGGCCGGCTCGGCCCAGATCCTCGGCCGTCGGGCGGACGCCGTTGTTGTGGAAGCCCTGATCACCGCCGTCTTCGTTGATGAGCCCATTGGAGGCCGCAAACCCGACGGTAGCGTCCGAGAGCTCCGATCCCGAGTGGCATTTGGTGCAGTGGCCCTTGCCTTGAAATCGGTCCCATCCTCGCTGCTGCTGTTGTGTCATGGCGCTCGAATTGCCCGAGAGGAAGGCGTCGAACGGTGTTGCGCTCGGGATGAGGGTCGTCTCGTAAGCTTGCACGGCCTGCCCCCAGAATCGGGAGAACTGAGCCAGTGAATTGCCCGCTAGGCTGACACCAAACGCATCTTGAATGAGCTGTGTGTACGTCTTGTTGATTCCGGGACTCGGTGAATTCGACATCGCGCCGAGCACGCCGTCGGTCGGGCTCACCACCTGCTTTCCGAGCGGCACCCTGGCCAACATTTTCTCTGCGAGGCTCCCGGCGCCGTTGAATGCGCGGCCGGTGCACGACATTTCGATGTCGTTGGTGGGCGGCCCCACGGACTGCGATGCCAAACTGGCGTTCGTGATGCTCACGAAGCTGCCCTCCGTATCATTGCCCGTAAAGCCGAATGGGTTCTTGCCGTTGAAGCGATTATTTGCACGCCCGTCCCAAAAGTTGTCGCGAAAGAAGATCGCGCCAATGACCGTCGGCGCGTTGCGGCCGGTCACGCGGCGGCTGGCGAAGAACGGTGCGATTTGATTTGGACTGCAGCTATCGGCCGCGTTGGCCGGATTGGGATCGACGGATACGAACGTGCTTCCAACGATCCCTTGCGATCCGACGCGGTCGTCGGTTGCATTGATCGACGCGCCGTTGAACGTTTGCCCCGGTCCGGTGACGCCGCCGCTTTCGAAGACGTTGTTCGGGCCGGGGTCGATGGTGTTGATCCTTCGATTGTCGGCGCCCGCGCGGAAATGGCATGTAGCACACGCCACTTGACCGTCGCCGCCGACTTGAATATCCCAGAACAGCGCCTTGCCCAAACGGACGGCGGCTGCGGGATCCGCGATGTCGCCGCCGCTCGGTTGCGGGACGATGATTTGTGAAAGCGGTGGAGGATTGTCACCGCTTGCCAACGCGACTTCGGCCTCTGTTTCCGAGTCGTCACGTTGCGCTCCGCACGCGATGAGCACGATCGACGAGAAGATAAGAATCGATAAGCGTAGGACCGTCCAATGCATGGTATACGCTCCCTCCGTGGCAGGCAGATTTGCCTGCCGTCTTTCATTTCGTTAAGGTCCCCTCGGTTGAATCGGGGCCAGTGCCTCGGTAGGTGTTACGCCGAGGTCGCGCCGTTCGTTTCGGCGCACGATCGAACAAGTTGTCCACGGCCCTTTGTCGAATCAAGGGGCGACGGATCGCAAGTCGCGGAGGGAGAGATGCAACGGCGGCGCAAACTGTGCCATGCCAAGCTCGACGGCCGGCAACCAGCGCGACGCGTCGCTCCAAAGGGGTGAACACGTGATTCCGCCGCACATCACCCAGCGACTTCCGCCGACGGTTGCGGAGGTCATGCCTCGCCTTCGCGATCAAGCACTCCTCGACATGCCCCACCGCAAAGGCGGTTTGCGGCGCGCGCGGGGGGCGGCTGCACAGAATATCCAAGTGATGGGTGAGCGCTTCGCGATTGTACGAAACCCGCCACCGGCGAGGACCCCGAGCCCGAATCCGTCGTGGCTCCTCGAGCGAAATACTATGATTATCGTGAGGTGCACGATCATGCCATTCGGGTCGAGCGATCGGGAGCATGTGCGGTTCGGCAAAGCCGCGCGAGCCGTGGCCATGGCGGGTCTGAGTTGCAGCATCGCGGCCTTCACCGTCGGTTGTCATCTTACGAGAAAGGCTACATCCCCGCGCACCGAGCCCTTCGCCGTGAACGGGCTCGAGCGCTTGGTGCACAAACCGCTCATGACGGTTTACAAGATTAATCCGGGCGGAGCCACATACCCTCCCATCACACTTTACGAGGACGGACTCGTCATCGGCTTGCAGCCGCTCGAAAAAGATGCGGCTGGCCCGGATTGGTGGGTGGCCCATCTCACGCCACACGAGCTGGCCGAATTCCGGGAGCGGTTCGAGGCGACGGACATCGATCGTGTCCCGTCATACATCCATTTAGTCGAGGGCCTCAAGGACGGCGTGAGCACGCGAATCCTGTTTCGAATGCGCGACGGATGGCGCTCCGTGAGCGTTTACGGTATGAGAGACGACGGCAAAGCCGAGTCGTACGGAATGCAGGGCATGGACGCCTCGAGCGCACCGGACGAATTCATTGCCGCATACCGGATGCTGAAGGAATTTCACCCCGCCGGGGCGACTCCGTGGAAGCCCGAGCTCATCGAAATCGAAGTGCGAGACATGTCGGGCTCGCATGCGCCGCCCTTCCCGTGGCCGCGTGAAGTTCCTGCTCCACCCGAGGACGCGACCACGCCGGAAAAGGTCGAGACCGAAGCGTATCGTCATATCCTACCGGGTATTCACCGGACGACCATGAGGATGCTCATTCTTCGCGCGAACCATGCCTTCGAATTCAACGGCCGCAAATGGTGGCTCAGCATGCGCGACCTTCTTCCCGAAGAAGATTATCTCCGCGAGGTCGAGCGGCAGCAGTACTGGTGAGTGCAGGATCGGCGTCGGCGAGCAGTGAACTGTCCGTCGGCGATTACCGGGAGAGCATCCTCTGTCGCGACGACGAGCTTCCCTTCGATCACCCAGTCGTGCGCGGAGCAACCGCGTTGTGGGGCGTCGGCGCGTGCAGAGGGCCGTCTGCCGCTTCGTTGCTCGAGGCCCGGGCCCGCTCGCGTCACCGCTGGTCCGCGCAGACGCGCACGAGAGTGCCATGCGATGACGCAGCTCGTGTGACGCGCACGTCTCAGCCGCGGATTCTCTTGTCGCAATACGGTTGAGAAAGCGCGTGATGCTCGAAAGCCGTCGAGTCTCATGGGATCAGGTACCGACGATGTGATTTTGATATTCCGACAATTGTGACGTGCTTCCTCTCTTCGAATGGGGTCCATGATCTACACTTCGACCATTATGAGAACGTTTTGTCGCTCGGCGCGTCGAAAGCATCGGTGGGCATGGTTCGCGGCGGTGGCAATCATCGGCCAGTGCGCCGCGTGTGAATCGACATCCTCTACGCCGACACCCTTTCACGATCTGGAGCAGCGGTCGCGCAGCGGCGAGATCCCCAATATTCATTCCGTGCTGGTGCTTCAGCACGGCAAGACCCTGGCAGAATGGTATCTGGCCGGCAACGACGTCGAGTACGGACAGGGGCCAGGAATGGTGAACCACGACGCGACGACCCTTCATGATGTGCGCTCGATCAGCAAGAGCGTGGTCGCACTTTTATTCGGGATTGCCGTTTCCGAGCGGGCGGTGAAAGACTTGGATGTTCCGGTGCTCGACTCGTTCCCCGAATATGCCGATTTGCGGACCCCCGATCGGCTGAGGATCCGGATGCGTGACCTGCTGTCCATGACGATGGGTGTGGCCTGGGACGAGGATAGCGTGCCGTATGGTGACCCGCGCAACAGCGAGACGGCCATGGATATGGCCCCGGACCGCTACCGCTATGTCCTGGAACAGCCCATCCTCGCCCCGCCCGGAGAGAAGTTTCAATACAGCGGTGCCTGTACGGCCCTCCTCGCGGCCATCCTGACCCGTGCTACCGGGACGCCTCTGGACGCCTACGCTCAGCAGAAGCTGTGGGGGCCGCTGGCCGTCACCAAGCAGGTCTGGGCGAAGGACACCAAGGGAGTGCCCATCGCCGCATCGGGCCTGAGGCTCACCCCGCGAGACATGGGAAAGCTTGGTCAGATGGTCCTGGACCATGGCCGCTGGAACGACCAACAAGTGGTCCCCGCCGCTTGGATCGACGATGCCACTGCATTGCACGCGCTGACGGAGCCCGACCCGAAGTGTGGCTGGGGCTACGGATATCACTTTTGGCTTTCGCCAGGTTGCATCGTGACTCCGCCAACGCCCTGGTACATGGCGGCCGGCTATGGCGGCCAGCGGATCTGGGTGGTCCCGTCGCGCGATCTGGTGGTGGTCGTGACCGCCGGCAATTACGAGCGACCCGACCAGAGCAAGATTGCTACATCGGTGCTGGCGGACGTGCTCGCGGTCGTTCCGGCACCATGAACCAAGCTGCGGGAGCTCTCCTCGGCCCCTCGCTGGGAGCCCTCGCCTCCTCCGAAGGTCTCTGACGGGGAGCCGGTGTCACCGCGAACGCATCGGCGGGAGCGGACCGCGAAAGCCATACGCATACGGCGATGCAAGAGCACCTCGCCCCTCCGCAGTTGAACGTCGGCTGGCTCAAACACGGGCAGGATTATCCTATCAGCGGCATACCCGCCGCTCCTGCAAGGTACGAACGACCGCGATTTGCGCGACGCGCGAAGCGTAGATGCAACCGGCCACCGCGAGGAGCCGCGGCAGGGAACCTCGGCGATCTCCGTGAGCACCTCGCCGGTGAGGCGACTCGCGTTACCGCGAAGCAGCGGCGGACGATCAACGTCCTTGGTGATGGTAGGGCCATTTCGAAAGCAGATTCGAGCTTCATGACCTCGAGCCGCTCGGTTGGATCCGCCGGCGCGGCCGCAGCGGGCCGTCCGAGCTGCTGGTACGCCGTGTTGCGCGGCGAGAAGGCTCCCGACGGCGCGCTGGCCCGCGAGCTGGGCGCGATGGGCTGCTCTGAGTCAGCGCGCGCGCCGGTAGTGCATGGCGACCGCACCGCTGCGGAGCGGCTTCGCCGAGACCAGCTCGAGCCGTCGCGTGCTGGGCAGTCCGCTCTGGTACAGGGTCGGGCCGTGGCCGGCGAGCCTGGGGTGAACGAGGAACTTGTACTCGTCGATGAGATCCAGCCGGTCCAGCTCGGTCGCGAGCTTGCCGCTACCGAGGAGCACGCCGGCCGGGGTCGCGTCCTTGAGCTTCTGCACGCCCGCGCGCAGGTCGCCGGCGATGGGGTGGCTGTTGGTCCACGGGAAGTCCTTTCGCGTCGACGACACCACATACTTCGGCTTGGCCTCCAGCTTGACCGCCCACTCGCGCATCGCCGGCGGCGCCTCCTCGTCGCCGCGGGCGACCGCCGGCCAGTAGCTCTCCATCATCTCGTAGGTGACGCGGCCCCACAGCATCGCCCCGCCCTCGTCCATGAGGCGGGTGAAGAAGGCGTGTGTCTCGTCGTCGGCGATTCCCTCCTGGTGATCGACGCAGCCGTCCAGGGTGACGTTGATGCTGAAGGTCAAGAGTCCCATGCGGCGAGTCTACGCCACACACGCCTGGCGATGGAACGGTAGGCCGTCGCAGAACGACGCTGAGCCGTCGCGGGCGGACACGGTGACCTCCTCGCGGCCGGCGTTGCCCGGACACGGTGACCACCGCGATAGAAGACCATGAGGGCTGGTACCGGCCCTGAACGAGTCGCCCATACGCCGCACACGCGAGCACGTCGCGCGTGGGTATTCTCGTGGTCGCCGAGACGGGCGCCCCTTCGGAGAAATCGCCTTCTCGGTCGGCTAACGGAGCCCTGCTCATTCTAACGTTAGGTTGGCATCCGTCCGCGTGAACCGCGAGCAGCCCCGCGCTCCTGAAATTTCGCTCACGCGTTGAACGAACGTGGGGCAGCTGGGAACTAGGTAGCCACTTTGGTGAAGGAGGTCACGTGAGTCCCGACACGATCGTGCGTTTGGTATTTGCGAGCTTGGTATTGGTAGGTTGTGCGGAGGATACTTCGCCAAATCTGGATGAGCGGTCATCTGGTGCACGGACTGTTCAGGAGGACGACCAACGAGCGACGCCCCTGCAAAGAGGTCTCGATCGGCTTCATGCCGGCGGCGTGATTGGCGTGGTCGCTCGAGGGAGCGACGGTGTTCGGGTGATCGATGCCCGCAGCGGCAGCGCTCGTCGCAATAGCACGGAACCAGTTGCCTTCGAGAGCCAGTTCCGGATGGGCAGCAATACCAAGACCTTCGTTGCGGTGGTGATGCTGCAACTCGTCGACGAAGGGAAGATTCGACTCGACGACACCGTCGATCGATGGCTGCCCGGGCTGGTATCCGGACATGGGAACGATGGCAAAAAGATTACGATGCGGCATCTCCTGCAGCACACGAGCGGTCTCCGCGATTACTCCGACGATTTGCTCGAAGACTTTACGGAAAAGGATTACTACGCGAAGCGTTTCCAACATTTCGACCCCGAGGAGCTGGTCACAACCGCGATCGCGCACGAGCCGAAGTTCGCACCCGGAACGGGTTGGAGTTATTCGAATACGAATTACACGCTCGCGGCCATGATCATCGAGAAAGTCACCGGCCATGATTGGAGCACAGAGGTCCGTACACGCATCTTGGAGCCGCTCCAGATGTGGCACACGTTCGAACCGGGAGATTGGGCCGATCTACCCGCGCCGCATGCGCAGGGCTACAACTCGTTCTCCGCGGGACAGCCGCCCATTGACGTCACCCTATTCAACATGAGCTGGGGCGGTGCTGCGGGTAGCCTGATCACCACGACCGAGGATCTGACTCGATTCTGGCGTGCGTTGCAGGGTGGAGAGCTTCTGTCCCCCGCGCGCATGGCGGAGATGCATGACACCGTCCCTGCCACCGAGCTGCATGCCGTGTTTCCGGGGCTGCGCGACGGACTTGGCATCTTTTGGTCTCCAACGCGGTGTGGTGGCTTCTGGCATCACCCCGGCGACACACCTGGGTTCTCCACACGCAATGCGGTCAATGACGGAGGTACCCGCTCGGTGGTGCTCTCGGAAAACACCACCGGCGGCGTCTCCGTCGCGTCTCGCGCCAAAGACGAGCTGCAACTGCTGGAAGACGTCATGTGCGCCGATCGATGAGTTTCCAGCCAGCAGCCGCAAATCCTGCTCGTCGGCATTAAGCCGCATCCAAGGCACCGGTCACGGTTGCGGGGCCTCGTCCGATCCGCGATGGATCCTTCGCACGACCGCCGCGACGCATATTACGGTCAATTGCCTATGAAATTCGCGTTCGAGGGCTTGCAGCTCGGGTCAAAAGAGAACCTGGACGGACTTCCCTGCAGCCGCACCATACCGCTCCTTGCACAGCCCGTCCCCGAGCTGCCCCCTCGCGCCGCGGCCCCAACATCGGACGCTTCCGTCCGAGAGCAGGGCGCAGGCATGCCCCTCTCCCACCACGATATCGGCAATTGGTCCTTGGACACCACCCACCGGCGTGAGCGGCCCTGCACCCACGTTCCAGCATTGCGCTCCTCCGCTTTTCGGCGCGACACAGGTCTGGAACCCCGCGGCAACCTTGCCGATGTCCGACAGCCCTTGTACCTGGAACGGAAGCGAGCTGTTGCGGATCTTGCCCGGTTGATTCGGGCCCCCCGTGCCCTGCCCCCAGCACATCAGCTCGCCCTTGCCGACCAGAGCGCACGTATGATGGACCCCAAGGATCATATTGGTCGCCCCCCGGACAGCCTTGACCTCGACCGGCGTGTCGCGAAACACGGACTCGCCTTCGCTTCCATCGCCAATCTGGCCATGGGAGTTCCAGCCCCAGCACCGCAGGCCAGCACGTTGAAGACGGGCGCACGTATGGAAATGGCCAGCCCGTACTTCTTCCGGGTTGGGTAGACCGTTCACAATCGTTGGTGTTGATCTGATATCGCGATCACCCACCCCCAATTGCCGGTAGTCGTTCCAGCCCCAACATAGAACCTGTCCGTCCTTTGATATGGCGCAATTATGGAAGCTCCCGACAGAGAGAGAAGTTGCCACCAGACCGCTCACTTGTCCGGGTACGCTTTCATGGCCTTTGCTCGTTCCATGACCAAGCTGCCCGCGGCTGTTGTCACCCCAGCACCAGACCGAGCCGTCGCGCTTACGCGCACACGCATGCCGGCTGCCGACGCCGATTTCCTGCACGTCGCGGAGGCCTTCGACGCGGACGGGAACCGGCTGCGTCATACCCGAGCCGTCGCCGAGCATCCCCATCGCGTTCTCACCCCAACACCGGACGGTGCCCTCGGCGAGCAGCGCACAGCTCGTTTCGCCGCCCAGGGCCAACGCCGAGACACGGAGCTCGCCGACGGTCGTGGAGAGCGCGGCCGCTGGCTGCGGACAGGCCCCGCACGTCGCGACCGCATAAGCGTCACCGAATGCAAGCGGACGTGGATTGTCTAACCCGGGGGAAAGCAGCGCGACATCGCACTTGGCCCCCTTCTGAACCTTGACGCAATACTGGGCTCCCTCGGGCACCTCCACGGTGGCGGCTCCTTCAGAATCCAGGGTCGCCGCCTGGACCGAGCGCCTGCTGGGGGGCGGAACGAGGATATCGACGCTTCCACTCTCGAACCCCGGAGCCTTCAGCGTGATCCGCGTCCCATCGAAACGGAGCGTACCGCGCGCATCTCGTCCGTCGATCTGCAGCTTCATCGATGTCCCGCAACACTCGGCCCTCGCGGCGTAGGGAAATGGTCCCAGACCTTTCACGCTCACGAAGGTGCCAGAGCCACGCTCTACGCGAGGCGGATCCAGCGTTGAAGCGCTGTCGATCGTCACTTTCGTTCCTTCCGGCATGCAACGCGACCGCACATCGAGTTGAATGTCTCGAGGGGGCCCGAGCACCATCTCGAGCGGACGATCCGAGGATGCACCCGGCCCGAGCGGAGGTATCCCAAGGCGAGCCACTGCGCGCGGCCAGCCTGGCCGGTGTGCGATCACGATCAGGTCGTCTACCCGGCCGGCTCGTGCAGGCCCCATTCCCCCGTACCAGGGTGAGGAAGAGAAGGGGACCTGATTGATCCGCGCTCCCTCGTCTTCAGCTGCAGTTTCTGCGTTGCACACGGATGCCATCCCTGTCGCATCGGTGACCACCGTCTCGCTGGCATGCGTCTGCTGGTGTCCTCCCTCGAAGTAGAAGGCACCTGCTGGTCCGGCCCAGTAAGAGGCGACGGTTCGTACCTCGACTCCGCTCAGTGGCTGTCCATCTTCAGCGACGGCACGAACGGGAATTCGGGGGCACCCTGATGGGTCCCGGGATACGGGTCTCGTATGGGCTGCTCGCGGACCACACCCGAGAGCCGAGCAGACAGCGGTTATCACGACGAGTCCAACGAAGAGCCGGGCCTTGCTCGGAATTCTCATCATGTCGGCGATCCTTCTCGCAGCCTAGAGTGCCACCCTCCGCAGATTTGTACTACGGCGTCCCGAGAGAGTCGCGCCTGCAGGTCGACGAGCGGATGGCGCGCTTTGCCCAGGGTATCGATGGTAGGTCGAGGACTCCGGCGACGCTGTACGGGAGCGAAAGCTGCGGGGGTTGCCGCGCGAACGATCGCGGCGGGCAGGACGACATTTATCGTGATCGTTGCCGGTGGTGGCGGCGCGCTCGCGTCGTGTACGACGAAAGAGAATATTTCGGAGACGTTCGAGATCCTCGAATCGGTCGACACGGTGGCCATCCACGTCCCCAACGGCTAGCGCGGTCTTCAGGTCTCCGGCTTGAGGAAGATCGCGCCGAGCGGCGGAAGGGTCACGTTGATGGAAAATCGCCGCCCATTCCAGGGGATCGGGCGGGTCTCCACGGCTCCCATGTTCCCGTGTCCGCTCCCGCCGAACTCCTTCGCGTCGCTATTCAGGACCTCACGCCACGAACCGCTGCGCGGCACGCCGATGCGGTACCCGTGGCGCGGCGTCGGGGTGAAATTGAGCGCTACGAGCATCACGTCCCGGTCGTCCTCCGCCCGCCGCTGGTACGTCAGGATGCTCATCGTCGCGTTGCTCCCGTCGATCCACTCGAAGCCGCCCTGTTCGGTGTCCTTCCGATGAAGCGACGGCTCCGTCTTGTAGAGGTGGTTGAGCGAGCCCACGAGCCTCGCGAGCTTCCCGTGCATCGGAAGGTCGAGCAGGTGCCAATCGAGGGTCCCGTCGTGGTTCCACTCGTTCCACTGCCCAAACTCCCCTCCCATGAAGAGGAGCTTTTTCCCCGGCTGCGACCACATATAGGAAAAGAGGAGGCGTAAGTTCGCAAAGCGTTGCCACTCGTCGCCCGGCATCTTTCGGAGGAGAGATCCCTTTCCGTACACCACCTCGTCGTGCGACAGCGGCATGAGGAAGTTTTCGCTGTATGCGTAAATCGAGCGGAACGTAATGTCGCGGTGGTGATGCGAGCGATACAGCGGATCCCGATGCATGTATTCCAGCGTGTCGTTCATCCACCCCATGTCCCATTTCAGCCCGAATCCGAGGCCGCCGATGCTCGTCGGCTTGGACACGAGGGGGAACGCCGTCGATTCTTCGGCCATGGTTTGAGCGCCGGGGTGGTTCCGATAAATGGTCTCGTTCAGCATCTTGAGGAACGAGATGGCGTGCAGGTTCTCTCGCCCGCCGTGCTCGTTGGGAATCCACTCCCCCGCCTTCCGCGCGTAATCGAGGTTGAGCATCGAGGCTACGCCGTCGACGCGCAGGCCGTCGACGTGGTACCGATCGAGCCAAAACATGGCGGACGAGAGCAGGAAGCTCCGGACCTCGTTGCGTGAATAGTTGAAGATGTAACTGTTCCACTCCGGGTGATACCCCTGGCGCGGATCCGCATGCTCGTAGAGGTGGCTCCCGTCGAACTCGGCGAGGCCGTGCGCGTCGGTCGGGAAGTGCGCCGGGACCCAGTCGAGGATCACGCCGATCCCGTTTTGATGCAGCGTATCCACGAGAAACATGAAATCCTCGGGGGTGCCGTAGCGGTGGGAAGGCGCGAAATAGCCCGTCACCAGATATCCCCACGATCCGAAGAACGGGTGCTCCATCACCGGCATCAGCTCGACGTGGGTGAAGCCCATTTTCTTGACGTACTCCGCGAGCTGCGGGGCAATCTCCCGGTAATTGAGCGAACGAAACCCCTCCTCGGGCACCCGCTTCCACGATCCGAGGTGCAACTCGTAGATTGATATCGGCGCGACTAGCGCCTGCCAATCTTGCCGCCCCTTCATCCAGATCTCATCGCGCCACGCGTACGTGGGGCGCGTCAGGACGGACGCGGTCTTCGGCGGGACCTCTTGCAAGAACGCATACGGGTCGGCCTTCTCGAGCACGCGGGCCTGGTGACGCGACACGATCCGGTATTTGTACGTTTGCCCGGGGTGCGCGCCGGTCACGACGCCGTGCCACACGCCGGTGTCGCCGACGCGATGCAGCGGCGACGCGTCGGCCCGCCACCCATTGAAGTCGCCGATCACGCTGACGCGTTCGGCCTCGGGCGCCCACACGGCGAACGAGACGCCGCCGTCGATGAAGTGCGATCCGAGCTTCTCGTAGGCGCGTGCGTCGGCGCCCTGGTTGAAACCTTCGAAGTCGAGGTGGGTCAGTCGTTCAAGGGTCATCGGTGCGCTCGATCCATTCGGCGAGCCCGGCGAGCGGGATGGCGACCCAGTCGGGCCTGTTATTGAGCTCATAGAGGACTTCGTATACGCACTTTTCGAGGGCGTAGAAGTCGAGCATCGCTTGGACGTCGCCCGGGGCGGTCTGGAACGATTGTCCGCGCGTGCCGGCGAAATAGGCGCGTTGGAGCTCGCGGCTCGACTCGACGTGCCACGCTTGGAGCGCACCTCGAGCCTCCGGCGTGCCGCGCGCGCGAGCTGCGGCGACGGTCGCGTAATGGAGCGAGCGGAGTAGCCCGGCGACGTCGGCCAGGGGGGAGCGTTTGGCTTTCCGCTCGGACAGCGGGCGCGCCGGCTCGCCTTCGAAATCGATGATCACGAAATCGTCGTCGCTCACGAGGACTTGGCCGAGGTGGAGATCGCCGTGCACGCGCGTCTTCCACGCCGCCACCTCGCGCGTGATGAAGCGATCGAGCCGGGCCTCGAAGTCCCGCGCGCGCGGCGCGAGCACCGCCACCAGCGATGCGGCGTCGGCGGGGAGCGCGCTGCCACGCCTGCCGGTCAGCTCGGCGAACGCCGTGCGGAGCGAGCCCCGGACCGCTTCGACCATGCGCTCCCGCTCGCCGCGCGTGATCGGCTCGGGGGCGAACGCGGCGAGATCGCTCCGCGAGGCGAGGGCCACGTGCATCTCGGCGACCCGCGTCGCGAGGAGGCGCACCCGCGCCCGATCATCGCCCAGCGGGTCGGCACCGGGGGCGGGCGGTCGCTCGGCGATCTGCGCGAGCCGCCCGAGGAAGAAGGCCCACGCGTCGCCACGATTGCGGACGAACCCGTGCAAGATCCCCAACGTGGCGGGCTCCGCCCCTCCGTACGCCAGGTCGATCGCACCGGCGACCGCGGGGGCGTGGGCGTAGCCGGCGTGCGTGAGGAACTCTCCCATCTCGAGGTCCGCGCTCACCCCCTCGTCGATCTTTCGAATCACCTTGAGGATGTACGATTGCCCGTACACCACGCTGGTGTTCGACTGCTCGACGTCGATGGGCCGCGGCTCAGCATCCACCGCCTCGAGCGCTCGGGCCGTGCGGCGAAACCGCAGCACGCTCCCGCCGTGCTCGATCACCGCATCGCGCCCGATCAAGGCCAGCAGCGCGCGCAGCACCCGCGCATCGCCCACCGCGTCGACCACCGCGCCGCCGTCCGCCCGCTCGCGCACCACGAGGTGCGGCCGCTCGCGACGGATCGCGGCCGCCTGCTCCGCGTCGACCGTCATCAGCGGCAACGTATACGGGTCGGTCGCGCCATCCGCATACGCCACGTCGACCAGCCCGATCCACGCCCGCCTGCCGTCGACCGGGAGCGGGATCGCGTCCCGGAGCGTTGCGGCCGCGATGCTCCGCGCCTTCCCGCGGAACCATCGCCGCGCTGCCACGTACGACGCGAGCCCAGCCTCTACGCCGCTCAAATCGGGATCGACGTCGCTCATAGGAAGTACTCGAACTCGTGCTCGGTGCGGATACGGCGGCGCACCTGGAAGATCTGGGCCGGCATGATCCCCGGATCGATCTCGACGTACGCGCGCGGCCCCTGCCACTGGTAGCGCGCGTCGGCGAGGAGATCGTGCACTTGGAACGACTCGCGCGGGTCGATTCCGAGGGCACCGTGGTCGAGATCGATCCACCCCGCGTGGCGGTGGGAGGCGTCGAGGTTCACCGCCACCAGGACGACGCTCGCTCCGTCGGCGCTCCGCTTGCTGTAACAGAGGAGCTGCTCATTGTCCGTCCGGTGGAAGGTGATCCGGTTGTCGTGGAATGCCGCGTGCTCGCGTCGAATCCGGTTCACCAAGGTGATGATATCCCTGAGGCTGTCCTCGCGATCGATGTCCCATGTGCGAAGCTGGAATTTCTCGTTGTCGATGTACTCTTCGGCGCCAGGGCGCGCGACGTGCTCCATCAGCTCGAACGGCGGACCGTAGATGCCATAGTTGCTCGACAGGGTCGCGGCGAGGATCAACCGCTGGACGAACACGTTGCGTCCGCCGAATTGGAGGTGCTCGGGGAGGATGTCCGGTGTGTTCGGCCAGAAATTGGGCCGATAGAAGTCACTCACCGGAGGCCGCGTGAGCTCGGTGAGGTACTCGGTGAACTCGCCCTTGGTGTGCCGCCAGGTGAAGTACGTATAGGATTGGGTAAATCCCGCCTTGGCCAGCGCGTACATCAATGTGGGGCGCGTGAATGCCTCGGCGAGGAAGATCGTCTCCGGGTGCTCCCGTTTCACCTCGGCGATGCACCACTCCCAGAATCGGAGCGACTTGGTGTGCGGGTTGTCGACCCGGAAGATTCGCACCCCTTGCTCGCACCAGAACGTCACGACGCTCGCGAGCTCGATCCAGAGGCTCTCCCACGCCTGGCACTCGAAATCGAATGGATAGACGTCCTGGTATTTCTTCGGTGGATTTTCGGCGTATTGAATCGTCCCGTCGGGGCGCTTCGAGAACCACTCCGGGTGCTCTTTGACGTAGGGGTGATCGGGGGAGGCCTGGAACGCGATGTCGAGAGCCAGCTCGATGCCGCGGGCGCGCGCCTCGGTGACGAGCGCGCGGAGATCCGCCACCGTGCCGAGGGAGGGGTGCACCGCTTTGTGCCCGCCTTCGGCCGCGCCGATCGCCCACGGGCTCCCCACGTCCTCCGGACCCGCGGTGAGGGTGTTGTTCTTTCCTTTGCGGAACGAACGCCCAATGGGATGGATGGGCGGCAAGTAGAGGACGTCGAACCCCATCGATTGGACGTAAGGGAGCCTCGCGATGACGTCGCGCAAGGTGCCGTGCTTCCCCGCCGGCCCCGCGGAGCGCGGGAACATCTCGTACCAGGCGCTGAACCGCGCGCGCGGTGGATCGATCACGAGGCGGAACGTTGGCGACCGCGTCGCCTCGGCGCGATCCGGGTGACGCGCCATGAGCGCTGCGACGGAGTCGCTGGCCGAAACGGCGAAGCGGTCTGCCCCGGCCTTCTTCGCGTCACGCGCGTGGGTCGCTGCCTGCGCGAGCGCCTCCGCGTGGGCGCCGCTCGCCCGTGCGGCCGCCTCGGCGAGGAGCTGCGCGCCGGTGAGCACCTCGACGCTCACGTCCTGCCCCGCCTCGATCTTCCGCGCGACACCGCGCCGCCAGGTCTCGTAGCGATCGACCCACCCTTCGACCGCGAACTCCCAAGTGCCCACCGTGTCGGGGACGAACGACGCCGTCCACCGATCGTTTCTTCCGCCTTCGAGCGGTATGCTGTGCCACGCACTGTCGCCGACGCGACGGTACGAAAGGGTCCCGGCGAGGACATCGTGACCATCGGCGACGAGGGTGCAGCCGATGTCGAGGCGCTCGCCGAGAATTCGCTTCGCTGGATAGCGGCCGCCGTCGACGCGGGGGGTCACGTCCTCGACGAGGACCCGCCGACGTCCTTCGCGCGGGATCGCGGCTCTCTCACTCATACCGATCGAGCTTGCGCCCGTCCTGTGATGCTGAAAAGCTCTTTTTTCGGCTCTGCCAGAGGTCACGGTGTGGCGAGACACGCCATTCGCCGGCTCGAACCGGCTAGAAAAGGCGCGGGCGTCCGTGCTTGATTGACCCTCATGAACTCAAGGGAGCTTCTGCACGAAGCGAGGCGAGCGCTCGGGATCGAGCAGCTCGTACTGGCCATCCACGACTCGAGCTTCCCCGGTTTCGCCGGCGAGGATCTTGGCCGTGGGTCGCCCTACTCGCGCGGCGCACGGGACCTGTTCGCTTTCGCGCGGAGCCTCGGCTTCACCGGCGTGCAGCTGGGGCCGCAAGGGGAGACAACGCTCGGCAACCGCTCGCCGTACGACGGCACCGTGTTTGCTAAGAGCGTGCTGTCGATTGATCTCCTCGGCCTCACCCGCGATCCGGATTGCGCGGAGCTGGTCGACGGCGCCATCGTGCGCGATCGCATCGCGGGACGCCCCACGAGCGTCGGGGGCGATGGCGTGCAGTACTCCTACGCCTTCCGCGCCATGCGCGAGGTGGTCAAAGGGGCGTGGCAGCGCTTCTCGCGCAGCGCCTCCGCGCCACTTCGCGCCAGGTACGACGCGTTCCGGACGACCAACGCGGTGTGGCTCGACCACGACGAGGCATACGAGCGCGCCACGGGGCACTTCGAGCTCGGCGACGCGTTCGCCTTCGGGCAGTTCCTCGTCCATGCGCAGCACGAATCGATGCGGGCGGGGACGGCGCAGGGCGGGCTCACGATGTACGGCGATCTCCAAGTCGGCCTCTCGCTGTGCGATCGCTGGAGGCGCGAGCCGCTGATGCTCGCCGGTTACGCGATGGGGGCGCCGCCGAGTCGCACCGATCCCGACGGGCAGCCGTGGGGGTACCCGGTGCTCGATCCGGGCGCGCGCGAGGCGATGGTCATGCTCGAGCTCCGCGTCGCGAAGATGCTGCGCGAGCTCGACGGGCTCCGGATCGATCACCCGCACGGCCTCGTCTGTCCCTGGGTATACGACGCATTGGCCCCGGATCCGATTCACGCGGTGAAGCACGGTGCGCGTTTGTTCGCGTCGCCTGACCTCCCGGACCACCCCGCGCTCGCCCGCCACGCGATCGTGCGGCCGGCGCAGCTCGATCGCAGCCTGCCGCGCCACGCGGACGGCTGGGTGCGCGAGCTCGACGAGACGCAGGTGGACGCCTACGGCACCCGCTTCGATTCCATCGTCCAGATGATGCTGGCAGCGGGGCGCGATTTGCGCGGCGTGGTGTGCGAGGTGCTGAGCACCCAACCGTATCCGCTCTGCCGCGTGATGGACCGGCACGGCCTGGGGCGCTTTCGCGTGACCCAAAAGGCGAACCCGCTGGACCCGCTGGACGTCTACCGCCATGAGAACGCCCGCCCGACGGACTGGATGATGGTCGGCAACCATGACACCGCGCCCCTCCTCCTCGTCGTCGAACGCTGGCGTGACGAGGGCGTCGCCGAGACGCGAGCGCGGTACCTCGAGGAGCGCCTCGCGCTGCCGCGCGGATCGCTCGGGACCGACGTGGCGAGCCTCACGCAGGCGATGTTCGCCGCCCTCTTCGCCAGCGCGGCACGAAACGTCATGGTCTTCGTCCCCGACCTCCTCGGGGTACGTGCAATCTACAATCGCCCAGGAATCGTGGACGACGTCAACTGGACATGGCGAGTCCCCGAAAACTTCCGCGGCGTATACACCGACAACGTGGCGCGCGGCGAAGCGATGAACGTGCCGCGCGCGATGGCGATGGCCCTCCGCGCGAAGTCCGACGCCACCCGCGCGCGCACCGATCTGATCGAGGCACTCGAGCGGACGTAACGCCGCGGCGGCCATCGCGCTGGGCTTTTGCTGGGCGAGCGAGTCCGGGCAGCTCTGCTCCAATACCGTTCGACTCGCAGGGCGAAACCACCCGCAAGCAATGTGTCTCGTTCGCAACGGCCCGGAGGCAGGAGCCCATCAAGCAGACGCGCGCCTCGCTGTGGAATGCCACGATCGGGGCGTTATGTTACCGTTCACACTGAAACAGCGCACAGGCGCCGCAGCTTCGGGTCGAAGTCGGCACAGATTGTGATGATTCCTTTCGTCACCTTGATCCAGACGTCTTTTCCCATGAGACGCCACGGTACCGAGTACAGCCGACCTTCGAATTGCGCGTGCGCATCGCGATGGATCCGTGCTTTTTTCCAGAGTACGAGCCCCCGGGCTCTTGGTGCCTGTCGGCGCGTCACTTCCACTGGTATGGAGGCTCGACGACCGCGCAGGAGCCGGCGGTTAGCAGTCGGGCGCCCTTCCCACGCAGAGTCACACGGCTACGCGGCTCTCGCTGCCCGCGTACGGATCCCACTTGCGCTTTCCGAGGTCGCTTGGCGCGCGATGCCTGCGCACCGCTCGAAACTCGAGGCCACCGACCGGGTGTGGCGCGCCGAACGCCCATGCCCTCCGCCATGGACGAGAAAGAGGGCTCTGGGGTTGTGATCAAAAGCCGCCTTGGATCTCCACCGGCGTAAACGACCTGGCAGCACCATCGGCGAGTCCAAGCTGCCCGTATTCGTCCTTGCCCCAGCAAAAAACCTTGCAGGCCCATGTCGCGGCGCAGGTGTGCTGGGTGCCCGCCACGAGCGACTTGCCGCGTTGGTCCTGAGCGGTGCGTGAATCTCGTCGCCGTGCACCGCACGTCGGTGTACCGCCATCGTTCGATGTACCGACTGGCCGAGATAGATGGTACACCGCAGTGGTACACTGCGGTGACGCGCTCTGCGTCTAATCGGCGGCCTTTTTTATGATTCACCCGGAACGCCTTCCGCCCTGACGGCGGTCTCGTGCACTGGCACATCGATTGCTATCCGCACCCGTCGAACCATTCGCGGCGGCCTGTTCGAGGAGCGTCGCCTATTTGAGGGATTTGGAGACATTCATGAAATTTGCCAAAGCGATCATCGCCACCATGTTGCTCTCGCTTCCCCTGGCTGCTTGCGCCGCCGACAAACTCGATGACGAGAATACCGTCGAATCGAGTCGAGTCGAAGAACCCGACCAAACCGCGTCGGCGACAGAAGCCGTTTTGTCCGGTTGTTCCAATGCGGAGATTCGAAAAGTTCAGACAAACTGCAATGTTTCGGATTGCCGGCGCGCTTATGGCGCAGGGGTAGGAAGCAGAGGAATCCACTGGTGTGATTGGAGAAATCCTCCTGCTCCCGGATTTTGCTTCTACTCGTGTGCGTGCAGCAACGGCAAGAGCTATGAGACCAACGACACGTGTCCGAGGTAAATGCATCGGCGTACCTCGGAAGATGACGACCCAGCGCACGAGCGATCCGTACAATGCATATCGATGGCCGCTCGCGGTGCTCGTACATTCTCGAGGCGGGCTTGGGACCCGCCGATCCACCCGCGGGTGACTCGAACCGCAACATCGAGTTCCTGCATATCGAATCGTGGGCTGCTCGAGCGACGCAGCCCGCGCGATTCGGCAATTTCGTTGAACCGATACCTCATCTTTTCATAAAGAATGCGGCCATACGCCTCTTCGACTTGCGCCGTGTGTCGGGCTTTCGAGCCGGCCATGACGCTCGGTTTGTCGGCCTCGGGGTGGAACTGCGTGCCTTGAATGCCCGGTGCAAAATCGAAAGGGGCCGGCGCTCCTGAAACGCACATTTTCTCGGATTACTTAATTAATCCTTCGTAGTGGCCGGACAGGGTCAGGTGAATGGCCGGCCGCGGAATGTTGCGCGTGACGCCGTTGGTGTTCTTGGCGTACATGGAGCTCCCAGTAGCCATCGAGGTCACCGCTGGCGCGCAACGCGCGTAGGCGCAGGACGGCCTCGGCGCCATCGAGCGTCCAGCGTGCGCCACCGCAGTCTATACGATCTTTGACGAGATAGCGGCATGCGCTGTCGATGACCGCCGTTGCGATGGGAAGTCCCATTTCGAGCGCCTCGCCGTAACGCATGTAGTCCGCATACGTCTGCAGGTAGTCGGCTGCATCTTCGACGGCCGCGAGCGCGCTGCATTGGAGCTCTGTACGCGGCTACTCGACGCCGGCGAGCGGATGCTCGGGCAACATGGGGTCTTCATCGCATTGGTCGTCTCTTGTGTCGGTGAAGGATACGAGCAGCTCGGCCCGGCTCCCCGAAGCACTCGAGGCACTCGAACGAGCCGAGAAGCTTCTCGAAGACGAGACGACACCGCCGCGGCGAGAGTACCGCGCGACCATCAGCTTCGCCCTTGCCCGCGTTCTGCGGCGAACCGGCGGTGACCGGGCGCGCGCGCGACGCCTGGCCAACGATGCGGCAGACGGCCACCAGCACGCCGGCCGCCTTTACGCCCAAGACGCTGTCGCCGTCCAGACTTGGTTGACGAAGGTATCCACGCAGCAACGATAGGCGCTGTCAGGCTGACCTGCGTTCGCTGCTTCGTCCACGGCCCCACATTTCGACCGGCGGACGGCTGGGCATCACGGCCAGGAAAGGGAAAGGACGGGTCCACGCACGCGAGACGCGCCGCTCTCCGGTCTCTCGCCGTCTCGGGCCCTTGAAGCAGATGAGGAGGCTAAACGGCGCCCTACCTGCGTGCGCTCTGCACTCAATTCTCACTCGATGAGAGCAGCCCCAACCGCGCACCGAAGCCAAATTCCACGCCTAAATGCAAAAAACCCAGGGCTTGGAACCCTGGGTCTGCTTCTTCCGCTTTAGCAATTGAGTGGCGCGCCCAGGAAGATTCGAACTTCCGACAACTGGTTCCGTAGGACCACTGTTACCTACAGGCCCTGGAAAATAAGCGAATTCTCGAGGGATTCGGACGGCACGCGCCGTGCAGTCGCTCATAGATTGCCCATCGCGTTCAGCGTGTCCCCCCGCCGGGGGGGGGTGAAAACAAAGGGTGTGAAAGCTCAGCCGTAGCCTGCTGTTGGGGGCAAAGCTACCTGTTGCGCTGACCGCCAAGTCGGCGGGGCTGTCCGCGAGCTTCCTTCACGCATATTGAAGGTCCCCTGTCGTGTTGAGGCTCCGTCGCGAACGGAGCGTCAGAACCGAAGACGAGCAAGGGTAACTGTAGGGCGCGAAATCGCCAGATTTTGCGGGGGGACAACGACCAAATGAAAGGACCAGGTTACCCTCGCTACCAACTCGAGAGCCGTGACGCGTGCGCAGTCTCAAGTGGGAGTACTCTGCACAACTTATACGTCATCCCTCTTGTCAACACCTTTTTTGCGAGCGCACCGAACTGTACAGAGCTATGTATTCATGTCCAGCAGGTGAGGCGCGGTTCGCGTATTCTTTTTTAATAGGAGGCTCGAGCGTCAGAACGGCGCTAACAACTCACATGAAGCTCGCTCGTTTTTTGGCGGTGATTCTGGCTCCTCCTCTACGGGGTTTGGCCCTAGTATTGCATGCCTGACCCCGATAATCCCCTCGGAGTATGCTGAATGCCCAAGCCTTTCACAGTACCGCGCCATCTGCTGCCCAGCCTTGCTCAACTTCGGGACATGCCAGAGGGTCACCTGGACGAGCTCGTGGACCACGTCAGGGATGCGGGGACCTTGCTGAGCGAGGCCGACTTGCAAAAGAGCCTTGATCAGTTCCTCCCTAAGGAGGCCGTCAAACCACTGATCGAGCTCCTACTTTCGCTCTATTCTCTGCAAAAACAGAACAGTATCTCTACCGAGGAAGTGATCCATGGCATAAGCGCGGCTCTTACTCATTTGCCGCAGCCGCATCGTTGGGACGATGCGCAGATCAGGAAATGGAACCAGCGTACCTCGCAGCTCATAGCTCTCCTCAGCCTCGACAACCTCTATCTTCTCGATAAGGCGGTCGACTTGCGCTTTGAGCAGACAAATGTGCTCCTGCGCATGCGTCTCCTCGCTGACGTCCGCCCCGTCTTTGCTCGCGACGTTCCTGAACCCCGTGGTGCCATCGTAACGCAGACTCTACGTCTCGAGTATCTCGGTGATGGTGATGGCCTTCGAAAGAGCATCAGCTTTGCAATGGATGCAAAAGACATCAAAGAATTGCACCGTCAATGCGAGCGTGCCCTCGCCAAAGCCAAAGCTATCGCTACACTGTTAAATGACAAGGCTCAACTTCGCACATCGGTTTCGGGGGAGTCCGACGATGACTGAAGCTGTCTTCGAACAGGAACCGAGTTCGCCATCTCTGGACGTAATGGTCTGGGGGGTTCCGTGCGTGCCTTCCGCGGCGTCCGAAAGCATGACGTGGCGCTTCAAGACGGAGGCTCGTTTTCCACCGCAACAGAGTCCAAAAGACTTGTTCAAATTGAACAAAATAGGGCTCGATAAGCTGATCGTCCGTATTCCGCCGAGACTAAGTGCCAGAAATGTAGCCGGGTGGTTCCTCGACGAACGCGAGGAGTTACTCGAGCTGCTGACTCTCTTGCTGCGGATAATGGAGAGGGCGCGAGGCCAACTTCCATTGGCGCCATCGAACCAGCACGACACGAAACTCTCCGAGTCAGATGCGCCAGCCGCGCCTACGAAGGACGATTGGCAAATCGTGCGTTCTAACGTCGCGTCGATGAACGAACGGATCGAGGCGTTGTCTCGTCTCAGTGCGGAACACGACCCTCGTCTTGCACGATTTTTGGTCAACGAACTGCGTAAAGACGAAATTATCGATATGCGTTGGTTGGAGATCCTCGTGCAGGCCGTGGAACAACAGCGAATCGCCTCGAATGAGGATCGAGCATCGTTGGTCAATTCCCTATGGCGGCACGCTTTTACGTTGCGTGATGCTACGGACTCTCGTTCCGAACCCGCACTTTGGTCGGCCCTACGGCAGCTCGGATCGATGGCACCCGCAGATGTCGTGGAGCAATTTATTAAGTTCATGCGACCCGAAGATCCACCAAAGACGCGGCAGACTGCGCTCCAGAGCGTACAAAATATGTTCTCTGTCCAGCCTCCTCGGGATGACTTGCCGCTCGGCGCCATTTCTGCGCGCGCCATCGAGCTCGTCGAAAAGTACTTAGATCCGGACATGGTCAGCGGCTCAGAGAACATGGCTCTTGGGTACAACGCCTTTCTAGTAGCCGCGCTCGTAGGATCTACTGAGGCACCCCGGTTTGCTAAGTATGTTACGAAACTTGGACGTGCTTGGCTCACTCGACGCACCGAGAGCGCGTTACGCGATACTCTTGCCCGTTGGCGAGCGCACGGCATTACCAGCCGCGCAGAGCGTGTGCTGAAGGAGTGTCTCGACGTCCTCTCATCGAACGTGTAGTCGAGAGGTTTCGATCATGCCGGCACTGAAGCTGGGAACATGTGTTGCACCACAATACTCGGCCATTGGAACGCATACAGGCACGACGCATGCCGTGGGGCATGCTGGACTCCTCGCGGCGGATCAATCCCTGACCCTAGGCGGAATGGCAACGGTGCACCATATGCGGCCGCCAATGCGGCCAGACGAACCAATACCCTCTCATGTCATCGGATGGGTCGACGACCTCACAACAGAGGAACGAGAAAGGATCGCGTTCTGGCTTGATGACATGTTTACACGATGTACCAGTACCGAGTACGTTGTGGAGCCGTCTTGTGACGAGGTGCGCGACGAACAGACTGGACGCGTGAAGACGATTCGTTTCAGTTGCGCGGGCTTCGTCCTTTGCTGCTATCGTGAGGGAGCGAACATCCAACTCCTTGTCGACGATTCAAGCCTTCCACCCATTTCAGATCGAGTTCTCGAGATGGTATGGGGGCCTCGGATGGTGCGTGTCGCCCGGGCCCGCGCGCTGTTGCGTGGAGAAGGTCCCTGGCGGGTTCTCCTACCTGGTTATCTATTCCATTCTCTTGCTCGTGCTAACCCTCGTACCCCCTATCAACCGTCGGCCGCGGATGTAACCTTTCCCTGAGTGAGGGGGTCATGGATTGATGTTGAATTGTCCGCCGAGATGCCAAAGTGATCGTGAGGTCCCGCGTGACCGTCGCGTTTGTCGTGTAACCGTACGGGCAAAGACGCCGTGCGGGGCGGTCGCGTTTGATGTTCATTGCGCGCATGGCGAGACATGATGCGAACTGGTGGGCTGAGCGGATCAAGGAGCTGGCGCAAAGCGGCGACGCGGCGGGGATCGCCCGCCGACACAGCGTCAGGGAGCGGACGTTGATCTGGTGGCGATCCGAGCTTGAGCGGCGCGCGCGCACAGCAGGCCCCACGCGCCTGCTGCCCGTCGTCGTGACACGACCTGCGACGGTGGAGCGCGATATCGAGCTTGTCGTCGAAGCCGGACCGGCACGCATCACGATGCGTGGAGCGATTACGGCCGAGCATCTTGCGGTGCTGGTGGCCGCCGCGGCGCGCGCGTGTTGAGTCTCGGGCCCGGCATCGAGATCGTCCTCGCGAGTGCGCCCGTCGACCTTCGGCGCGGACACGATGGCCTCGTGACGCTCGTGCAGTCTTTGTGGAAGGCCGACCCGTACAGTGGCACCCTCTTCGTGTTTCTTGGTCGCCGCATGGATCGCGTGAAGATCCTCTTCTTCAGCGCGGGCGGCTTCGTTGTCTATTACAAAAGGCTCGAATCTGGGCGCTTCACGCTGCCGCGGATCCCTGAAGGGGCCTCATGCATCGACCTCGACGCGACGTCGCTCACCATGCTGCTCGATGGTGTCGATCTTCGTCTCGTTCGACGCACACCGATGTGGAAACCCGCGAAGACGACCGCCGAAGCGAAAAAGGGGATCGACATTCGGCGGAGTGCATGATCAAAGCTGTTTATTGGTCCCTCCTCCCGACAACGACGAACACGGTTCCTGCGCTTGGCGCGAGTACGCGCAGTACCTCGAACAGGAGGGTGCGCGGGCGCAAGCTCGAATGGATATCATGCAGGCCGAGCTCGAGGTGCTCAAACGCGCCTTCGCCAGGCGTACCGAGAAGATGGGCAAGATGCCCAAGATCGCGCGGCCACCGAGGACGCCAGCGGAGATCGCCGAGCGCCGCACGGAGCAGGCTTTGCTTCGCGCGGAACACATCGTCACAGAAGAGAAGACGGAGCCCGTGCCCGAGACGCTGAAGAAGTGTCATCTTTGCGGCGGCACGAATTTTCGCAGCGTCGGCACCGGCAAGCCATCCGAGGTTTACTCGTACGTCCCGGGCTACTTCCGACGTGTTGTGCACACGCGCGAGGTCGTCGCGTGTCGATGCGGTGGATGCGTCATTACCGCGCCGCCGCCGGAGCGTTGGTCGGACAAGACGCGGTACGATTCGAGCTTCGTTGCGCACCTCGTCGTCTCGAAGTGCCTTGTCGTCACGCCGCTTTATCGTCTCGAGCAGTCGTTCGCGCGGCTCGGTATGCCCATCGCACGAAGCACGATGAATGACTTGTTCCGGCGTGCGGCGCAAAAGCTCGAGCCCCTCCGAGCCCCGCTCTTCGACGTCATCAAGAAGGACTTCCTCGTCCATGTCGACGAGACGTCGTTTACGCTGACGAAGCAAACCTCGAAGGCGTTTATCTGGGCCTTTGTTGGCAAGCGCCTCACGGGATATCGCTTTGAGCTCACGCGTGGTGGCGATGCTCCACTCGAGGTCCTCGGTGATTCGCCTGGCGCATTTCTGTGCGACGATTATCGTGGATATGACCCGCTCGAGAAGCGAGGACTCCGTCAGCGATGTGGCTGTCTCGCTCACGTTCGTCGGAAATTTTTCGAGGCCGGGGAGGTGCCCGAAGCGAAGGAAGCACTCGACCTCATCGCCGGAATGTACGGTGTCGAGCACGAGGCAGAGCATCGCGCGTTCCTTGGCACGGCCGAGCATCTCGCGCTGCGGCGCACCTATGCACGGCCTCTATTTGTCCGATTACTTCTGCTTTCTCGCGAACTTCGTCGTGCACACGGACCGAAGACGTTGCTCGGTCGTGCCGCGCACTATGTATGGCGCAACCTGCGCCCGCTCGGCCGTTTTCTCCGCGATCCGCGCATCCGCCTGGACAATAACTTGGCAGAAAATGCCCTTAGGCTCGTCGCTCTTGGCCGGAAAAATTTTCTATTTGTCCACAGCGAGGACGCCGGTAAGGAACTCGCTCTGCTCTACTCACTGGTCGTCTCGTGCACACGCGTTGCCATCAATCCCGTTGAGTACATCGCGGACGTCCTCGAACGCATCGACAAGACCGCCGACGACAATCTCTCGAACCTCCTGCCCGATCGCTGGAAACCACACGCGATCGCATCACCCTCGACGTTCTTCGACCCTTAGACCATCGCGGATCGAACGGAACCCCGTTCAGGCCGTTCGCCGTACGGTTACGTTGGTAAGAAACGCATCGAACGATTGATGCGGGAGTCCGGCCTACGAGCGCGTCAAAAACGTCGCTTTCGGCATACGACCGATTCAAAGCACGCCTTTCCCATCGCTCCAAACCTCCTCGCGCGGGACTTCGAGGCGAGTGCACCTAACCGGTCGTGGGTGGGTGACGTCACCTTCATCGCGACAGGTGAGGGTTGGCTCTATCTTGCCGTCCTCGTGGACCTCTTCTCACGTCGTGTTGTGGGATGGGCAACGAGCGCCATCAACGACCGCTCCCTCGTCCTCGCCGCGCTCCGCGGCGCCCTGCGAACGCGTCGACCTGCCCCAGGGCTCATTCATCACACGGACCGCGGAAGCCCGTATGCGAGCGAGGACTATCTCCAGGCGCTCGTCGCTGCGGGGGTCGTCGTGAGCATGAGTCGCACGGCCGACTGCTACGATAATGCCGTTGCTGAAAGCTTCTTCGCGACGCTGAAGGCTGAGCACGTCGACCACCAACGCTACGCGACGCGCGACGACGCGACCGCGTCCATCGGAGACTACATCGAGCACTTCTACAACACCGTGCGCCGGCATTCGTACGTCGGCTATGTCAGTCCGATGGCGTTCGAATTGAAGTCCCAAGTCGCCGCTCTTGCGGCATAGTTACCGTGTCCACCGCGGCGGGGGAGGATCAGTAGAGGCGCGAGAGTGCCTCCGCGGCTACCAGTCCTTCCAGCCTCCCGTAGCCGACCATCCGTCGTACCACGGATCCATTCTTTTGTTCGACCCATGCCTGATCGTTCTTGCGATAAGGGCGCGAGCGCGTATTTTTGACATTGTGTTTGGCGCAGTAGTCAATCAAAGTATCGTTCATGAATTCTGTGCCATTGTCCGAATCTATCCCGCGCAATGGGAACGGCATCGTCGTGCGCAGCCGCTCAAGTGCATCGACGATCAAGGCCCCCTCGCGCACGAGCAAAGCGACGCACTCAGTCCACCCGCTCGCAACATCTGTGAGACAGAGCGTGTGGACGAAGCTGCCGGCCATGCTCTCCCCGGCATGGCAAACAAGATCGACCTCGAGGTAGCCAGGCTCCGGTTCCTTCCAGTCTGCGAAAGTCCGCACGGGCACACTCTGCTGCGCGGCGGTCCTCTTCTTTCGCGAGCGACGTCCTCCTGCGCTAGCGCGGGCAGTGCGCAAGAGTCGATCGATCGTCGCGGCGCTCGCCTCAAGCAACCGGGCACGCACGGTCACGTCGAGATGCAGGTGGCCGTGACGCTCCAGTGCCGGAAGAAGCGTAGGCAGCAGAGGGCGCAGGCGCTTGCCGCAGACGCGATCCGAAGCTTCCCACAGAACCAAGAGAGCCTGGCGCACCGCCTCGTTATAGACCCGAGCGCGGTCAGCCTTTCTTTCGGTAACGGGTGCACGCAGGGACGCATGGTGCAGGATCCGAATAGCGTGTTTGCGGTGGTACCCGGTCACCGCTTCGAACTCGTCAAGGATGCGACGTTTCTCCTCCCTCGAGACCGTCCGATATCGCTCTCCGACCGCCTGCACCAACTCCCGTCGCACCTTCGCGCTGATCTTCGCCATGTCGTTCCCTCGTTTGCTCCGCTGGTAGCAAAATTCATGAGGCAACGGTTCGTGTTTGGTAGGAAACCGAGTGAGTCAATGCGCCTTTCCACTGTAATTGTCGTTGTCGTGCGCGTCCTGATCTTCTTTTCTGCTGCTCGATGCTTCTCACGCTGCTCTACCTGTTCATCGAGGTAGTTGTCGTCATGGGGACGGTGGCGGGACGCAATTGTCGTCGGGCTTTTGGCCTCTCTATCGGCAGTCCCCCAAGAAATTTTGCAGCAACGGTAACTCGAGACGCCGGAAAAGCCGTCAAACCATAGGTCGAATCCAAATCAGTCCGGACGGCATCAGGATGCGGCGCGATCGATGCGGGACGGAGTACGAGCGAGCCGCAGGGCCGACGGCGCGCGAAGCTTTCTTGACGGTGCCCGTGATGCCGAGCGGCACGCCTGTCAACGGCCACCGAAAACTGACCCATCTCGGCCATCAAAAACTGACCCACCCCGCCGCGATGGGGGGCACTCACCGCGTGAGCGCCGGCACCTCCTGGGTCGCTTTGGGTTTGCTCTCGTCAGATCTTGAATCTGTCTTTTTGGTGGCCGCGGCCGGGACACGGTCTCCCGGACCGCGAGTGACGAGGACCTCCGCATGCTGGGCCAGACGGTCCAGGAGTGCGGCCGTCAGCTTGTCGTCGACGAAGACCCGGTTCCATTCACTAAAAGCCAGATTCGATGTGATCACCGTTGCGCACCGTTCGTGCCGGGTGGACAAGACGTCGAAGAGCAGCTCTCCGCCGGCTTTTTCAAACGGTACAAAGCCAAGTTCGTCCACCACCAAGAGTGAAACCCTTCGCAGTCGCTCTTGCAGGCGAGAAAGAGCGCGTGCATCCCGGGTGTTAACGCACCTATCTGTTGACGCTCGATGGCGCGAGATCGCGCCGGAAGTATGAGGGAGAGCGGCCATAGGCGACCTATTCCCCATCACATACATGGATTGGTCCCTTTCCCTCCAAGGGAGGTAGAGCGGGGCACGGAGGTGGAGCGTCGACGTGGTGTCGTCTGAAGACAAAAAGGAGACGGGAGGACCCGATTGGAAGCGGAAACGTCCTCCCGTCGCGCTCCGATCGCATGCTACCGAGACGGAGCGTTTACGTCGTCGTTCATCTGGCCATAGATGTCAAGAATTGGGCGAAGTCGCCGCCGAGCGTGGAGGCCGGCCGCCCCTCCTGCTGCCCCCGGTGCGGCGCGGCGTCGCGCCCGGTGGGGGGATTGCTCGGTCTCTGGGGGCATGGGCTTCGGGCTCGGCAAGTCCGCGGGCCGACAGAGCCCGAGGCAGCTCCGACGATGAGCGTCGTGCGGGTACGGCGTTACCAGTGTCGGCGCTGCAAAGCGACGATCACCGTGTTGCCTCGAGGAGCCGTGGCGCGTCGGCATTACAGCGCGGGGGCCATCGCCCTGGCGTGCGCGCTCTACGGCATGCTCGGCGCGACGCTTTCGGACACGCGCAGGCGGACGAGCCCCTGGCGTAGCGCCGAAGCAGGGTGGCCGACGCTCCGACGATGGCTCCAGGCCGTCGAGCGGCGCGTCCTGTTTCGCGTCGTACGGCCGTGGCCACGCGAAGCGCTGTTGCGGGCGCGAGCCGAGCGCGTCGCGGCCACGCTCGTCGCGTTCGCGCCCTTACCCCACCTCGTCTCGATCGAGGCGAGGGCGTTCGAGGGGGCCGCCTTCGCGGGGCGCGATTGACCCTCTGCCTCCAAGTGCAAGCCCGCGCCCCACCGCGTTGGATCGTCGCGCGCTGCGATCGAGTGCGCTCCATTCCCGTAGGCGCTCGGGCGTAGGGTCGTCCGGCGCAGAAATGGTGTATACTGCATGCAATCGCTCACTCCCAAAGATCACGCCGAGGCGGTCGCGCTTTATCGAAGTGAGATCGTAGGCTCCCTCACGCGCCGCGAGCTCGATCGCGGCCAGTTGGCCGAGGCGCTCACCGAGCTTTCTCAGCAGCGCTTTCGTCCACCACGAGGCCACTCGTCGCGCACCTACTCGGTCGCGACACTCGAGCGTTGGTACTACGCGTACAAGGAAGGAGGCCTCGAAGCGCTGCGTCCGCAGGCCCGTTGCGACCGTGGTCGGGGGCGCGAGATGCCCGTCGCCCTGCGCGAGCTTTTGGTCGACATTCGCCACGAGCATCCGTCGGCATCGGTGCCGCTCATCCTGCAGACGCTCGGAGCCGACGGGCGCCTCGAGCCGGGCACCGTCAGCGCGTCGACGGTGCGCCGTTTCTTCGCCGAGCGCGGGCTCGACAAGGCATCGCTGCGCGCCGGCGGTACGCGCGGCAAGATGCGGTTGCGTTGGCAGGCCGAGCATCCGGGCGCCCTCTGGCAGGGGATGTCTGCCATGGCGCGCCGCTCGTCCATTCGTCCGGCTCGACGACTGTGCGCATCCACGCGCTCATGGATGATGCGTCTCGCTACGTCATTGCACTTGAAGCCATGACCTACGAGCGCGAGATCGACATGCTGTCGGTCTTCGTACGCGCCGTGCGCAAGCATGGTCCCCCCGACGCCATGTACCTCGACAACGGCGCCACCTACCGCGGCGAGACGCTCTCTCTCTCGTGCGCCCGTATGGGCACCACGCTGGTGCATTCCAAGCCGTACGATGCCCCGGCTCGCGGCAAGATCGAGCGCTTCTGGCGTACGTTGCGCGAAGGGTGCCTCGATCACATAGGCTCGCTCACCTCGCTCCACGCCCTCAACGTCCGGCTCTGGGCGTGGCTCGATGAGCACTACCACAAGACCCCTCACGGCGCGCTGATGGGCAAAACGCCGCTCGAAGTCTTCACCGCCGCTGCAAGCGAGCCCGATCCCTTCGACGAAAGAAAGCTACGCGCTGCACTCACCGTCCACGCCCGTCGTCGCGTCCGTCGCGACAACACCATCGCAATGGATGGCGTGGACTGGGAGACCGATCTGCACTTTCTTGCCGGCCAACTCGTCTCCGTCTCGCGCTGCCTGGTCGATCCGAGCGAGCCGCCATTCATCGACCACGAAGGCAAGCGCTTCGTCCTGCACCCGGTCGACCCCGTGCGAAACGCAACGCGTCCGCGCTCGGCACAAAACCTCGACGAGCCTCACGTTGCACGTGTCGCATTCGACCCATCGCGCGCGCTGCTCGACAAGGCGCTCGGCAGAAAGCCGGAGGGATCGCGATGAGCCCCGAGACGCTCTCCCACTTCGGTTTGAATCAAGAGCCATTTTCCAAGGAGATCGACGACGCGGATCTATGGCTGCCCCCCAGCAAGCACGCCGTCCTCGACGAGCTCACCGACGCGGTGCACGCTCGAAAAAGCGCCGTCCTCACCGGCGAGCCGGGCGCCGGAAAAACCTGCCTCTTGCGCGCGTTGCGGCACGCGCTCAAGGCCGACACCTTCCGTCTGACCTATTGCCACAACGTTACGCTCGGCCGGCGCGATTTCTATCGCCAGCTATGTCTCGCCCTCGGCGTTCCCCGTGGTGCCACTGCTGGTGATGTCTTCTTGTCCGTGAGTACCCACGTCGAGGAGCTCGCCAAAGAGCGCGTCTTCCCCGTCTTCCTCGTCGACGAGGCGCACCTGCTTCATCAGGACACGCTCGACCATCTCCACATCTTGCTCAATTACGCATGGGACAGTCGCGCACTGTTGTCGCTGCTGCTGGTCGGGTTACCCGATCTCGACGACCGACTGCGCCTACGGCGCAATCGGTCGCTCTATTCGCGATTACACCACCGCGTTTCCATCGGGTCGCTCACCGCCGACGATACGGCCGATTACGTCCGCATGCGAGTCACCCGCGCCGGCGGACCGAAAGATCTCTTCGCCCCCGACGCCGTCGCCATGCTCCACGAGGCGGCCGCCGGCAGCCTGCGCGACACCGATCGCATCGCCACCGCCGCTCTGCGCTTGGCAGTCCGGCGCAAACGCAAGACCATCGAACGCGAGCTCCTCGCCCGCGTCCTTCACGCCGAAGGAATTGCCACATGAATCGCGTGACCCTCGAAGCGGCCGCCCTGCGCGTCGCCATCACCCTCGTCCGGCGTACGCTCCGCGACGTCTACCTTCCAGGCGACGACGCCTTCGAGCCTCACCAACGTGACGTAGGCCGGGTACTCGAGTTGCTCGACCAACTCGAGATCGCGCTGCTCCGCCTCGACATCGCCCTGGACCGCGACCGCATCGGCTCGCAGCCCTTCTGACGCAGACCGCCCGCCACCGCGCCGTCTGCGTGATGCCCATCATTTAGCCGGCGCGGAACGACATCAAATTAAAGGCGTGGCAACACCGGGCCTCGGTCAGTGCCCGGACCAAGTCGGAGGCGCGGTAAAAGAGCACGTGGTGGCCGCGCTTGATGGCCTCGATGGCGAGCGCGATGGCCAAGTGCGTTTTTCCGGTGCCCACGGGGCCCAAGATCACGATGTTGCGCGCCGTCGGAATCCAGGCACCACGAGCCAAGTCTTCGACGCGGGCGCGTTCGAGACCGTGTGGCCTCCGCCAATCGAATTGCGACATCGTTTTGTGCACGGGCAGACGAGCCGCTCGCATGCGGCGCCCAATCGCGTGCTCGGCGCGGACTGCGAGCTCGGCGTCGAGCAACGCCCGCAAGTACTGCAACGGTGACCAGCCTTCGGCCAGCGATTGACGTCCCAGCGTTTCGCACTCTCGTGCGACGGTCGGCAGCTTGAGTACGCGCGTATGGGCGCGTACGGCGGCCAAGAGCACGTCGTCGGTGCTCATGCCGATGCCCTCTCGAGAAGCACGTCGTAGCGCGATAGGTCGGGCGTCTCGACCGCGTATTCCGATAATGCCAGCGGGACAGCGGCGAGGGTTTCGGTGCGCCTTGTGCGTTGCAGAAAGGGCACCAGCGTACCGCACGCAAGGGCGGTGATGATGGCTTGCTTGACCCGACCGACTCCCTCGCGGTCAGCGCGCTCCAACCACGGAGCCAGTCTTCGTGCAGCTTCGATCAGGTCGGGCGAATACCGATTGCAAAGCGTCTCCCAGAGCTCGGGCCATGGTGAGCCGAATTGTACCACCAACTCGTGAGCGACCTGGCGCAGAGCTTGTGGCTTGCGCGATAGTGGCAGTAGCAAATGCCGATAGTCGATACTTCGGCCACCGAAGGCCACGCGAGGATGGCAGATGGTCTCGTCGCCTTTGGCGAAGGTGACGGTGTCGATGCCTAGGAATAGGTCGACCATCTGACCGCACCACCGACTGGGCACCGAGCGCCCGCGACGAGGTAGCTGGCGTGGTGGCGAAGCTGCACGGTGCGCACCTGGCGGCCGTCAAAAGGCGCTGGGAGAGGCCGCAGCGCGCTGCGCTCGCGGGCCCAGGCCTCGACGTACATCGGATTGCGCGAATGCTGAGCATCGAGGCGTGCTTGCAAAGCCGTGGTCATGGCGGCAAGTGATTCACCGCGCGGAATGGGCACCAAATGCTGGCGACGTACGTGTCCTCCGCGGCGCTCGACTCCTCCCTTGTCGTGGCCTTCGCCGGGGCGGCAAAAACGTGGCTCGAAGGCGTAGTGGGCGCAAAGCGCGGCAAATCGGGGCCGAAGCAGCCGTGGCGCCCCGACGAGGATCTTGGCCACGGCCGCGCTCAAGTTGTCATAGGCCACGGCGGCCACCACCCCCGCGAAGTAGGTAAACGCCGCAACGTGAGCCGCTAAGAACCAAGTGGCGTCTTGTTGCGCGCAGAGCATGGCGAAGTCGCGCCCTGAGTGCATCAAGCGCATCACGAACATCCACGCCTTCTGGCGAATCCCCGAGGGCTCGACCCACACTTCGAAAAAATCCACCTGTGCGAGCTCGCCGGGCGTGTACACCAGAGGAACAGTCACCTCACGCTCACCGCTACGAAATTCGGCCACCAATCGCCGCACGGTGCGCTCGCTCGCCGTGTGCCCGTTTTCACGCAATAGCTCCCACAGCCGCTTGGCCGTCAGCCGCTGTTTGCCCGCCGTAAAGGATCGGCGCGCTCGCCAGATAGCCGCGGCCGCCGTGGCCACCTCGTCGCGCACCGGGCTTGGTCGGACCTGTTTTTCTGGCCTTGGAACCGGAATCTTGTTGGCCCTCACGTATCGCCGAATCGTGTTTCGCGACAATCCGAGCTCCCGCGCCACTTCTCGAATCGGAACCCCTTCGCTCGCCACCTTGTGTCGAATCACTGCCACCACGTCCATCGGCACCATCCCCGGACGACGACTCCATCGCCCGCTCGCCTGTCCACCCCTTTCAGGGGTGGGTCAATTTTCCCTGGCCGAAACTGCTCCCCCCCGCGCTTCGCTCCGCCGGGTGGGTCAATTTCTGGTGGCCGTCGTGGGTCAATTTAACGTGGCCGCGTACAACGCCGCGCCGTTCTTCACGACGTCGCTTGCAAGCGCGAGGTCGAACTCGCGCTGCGAGGGCTTCCCGCATCGGCGGGCTGGGAGCGGGCGCCGTCTGATGGGGGGTCGACCGCGCGACCAAAATGATCCCCTCCGTTCGACTCCAGGAGTAGAACCACGGATCCTGCGCCCAAGCCTCAGAGCCCGGTGCGCTGTCGTCGAGCTCCCCGTAGCACACCGTGGAAAGTTAGGCGCTTGAGGCTACCGAAGATTCCGCCGCGGGGTCGGTCGGCTTGACGTCTGGAACGTCGGGAAAATTCGGATATATAGCCCGAATTGCACGAGCTACGGCTAGCAGCCACTTTTTCGATATGCAGAACTCGAATACTGGACGCCATTCGTCTTCGCTATTCGCACTAGAAGAGATTTCGAGGACTCCTTCGATCACGCTCTCGTACCCCATGTAGCTTTTGAGCGTGTCATTCGTTGCGAGGGCTCGTACAAGTCGCTTCCGTTGATCAACGGTCCACCGCGCACGAAGATCTTCGTCGTTCAGCGCTGGCCTGAGGTCTCGAAATGTCGTAAACAACGCCTTACCCTCGAAACGAGCTACAATCTCGTCGAGAACCGCAGTGTCACGCGACCTTTGTGCGAGACCAATCAACGATCCATCGCCAAGGCGCGGAATTCGTTTGACTACGCATTCGCGCAGATCGACTATTTCAAGCGCATCGTCCAGTACCATCGGGGCCGCACCCTCAACAAATGTTCGCAGCTTACCTTGCATCGCACGTCCCAGGGCCGACCAAGCAAGGCTGACGCGGCGGCAATAGTGCACGAGGCGATGTAGGTTCGAGTCTGGGACGGAATCTGCTAATTTGTCGAACTTTTCGCGAAGGAGCCTCTCAGCTTCAGCGTGATGCAACGAGACCGTTGCTGCGAGTGCCGCGTGCGCCCGTGCATCTGCCCGCATATCCTCGTTTTGGTCGTACGGTCCGAGAAGCTTCTTCGTTAATTCGATAATGAGCATTCGAACCAACGAGGGCCGTGCACGCGTGAGACGGAGCTGAATCCTCTCGACTGCCTCCAGCTGATTTAGGGGGAAGTATTCCGACGAAACGTCTGCCCAGACCCGCTCCCAGGCCTCGCGCCCCTGCAATGGGGGTCGAGAAAGGAGGTGCGTGACGGCGTTTCGCATGTGCACGCGCGCCAGTTCGGCAGGAGGCTGATATGGCTCATCAAGTGTGAGGAGCGACGGATGTGCGCATCGATGTCGGTCGAGTCGAAGGCGCTCAAGATCCTCGTGTTCGATCGGCGTGAGGAGTTCGAATTTGACAGCAGCATCGGCAAGAACTTGCCCCTCAAGCTTCTGGGCCAGCGGGATGTTGCTACTTGCTCGCGCGTTTTCGAATTCGAGTAGAACGTTCGCCGCTTCTTTATTTCCGGCGAGTTCCAGCTCCCGCAGCTTGCCGAGATAATCGAAGACCACGGCGGTCCACGTTGCGACGATGCTGGCTCGATAAGCCCCGGCGCGAAAGCAGGCAACAGCCTCACCAAAAGCGCGTTTCGCATTCTCAGCGCGGCACGCAATGAACAAATCGTCGAGATCGGCCGGGCGTTCGCTGTTTATCACGGCCCTCAGAATACCTCGGAATAGGGCCGAAGAGTCGACGCCCCGTTGTTCGGTGACATTGTCACATCCCGCGTCAGCCAAAGCCCCCCAACGGATGGGCGCAGGGAGGCTCCTTACGTCAGGGCGGCGGCCATGCTCGCTGGTGCGCGTGACGTGAGGTTTCGCCCTATGGACAAGACCGCGTACAGCATGGCGCCTTCCTCTTTCTCGGCGCTGTCGGTGCAGGGCTGCCGCCAGGTCGTGCCGTCATAGCTTGCGCCGCGGTGCTCCGTGTCACCGCTGCGGGATGGCGTTTGAGCGTCTCGAGGAGCGACGCGGGAGCCCGTGGTCGTCGTCTGGATGCGACCGATGCATCACCGGGCGCGTTCGGCCGAAGAGCGTGGGCGTCTGCGTGCCGCACGGGCTCGGCGCCGACGCTGCGTCCGCGATCGAAGTTGTGCACGCCCGCGGATCGGGTCTCCGTTCTTAAGGCGCATTCTTAAGAACATCCAGACCTTCGGAGCGGCCGGAACCGGTCTCTACTTGTCTGAGGCGCCGAGAAGCAGTCTGAGTAAGCGAAAGCACCTTCTTTGCGTGCACTCTGCAGCCAATTCTCATTCTTTGTGAGAACGAGCCAGCAGTGCAGATGCTCTAATTTCCAGCCCCTAACGCAAAAAACCCAGGGCCGGAACCCTGGGTCTGCTTCTTCCGCTTTAGCAATTGAGTGGCGCGCCCAGGAAGATTCGAACTTCCGACAACTGGTTCCGTAGACCAGTGCTCTATCCAGCTGAGCTATGGGCGCCCTTGCAAGGCCGGGAACATACTCGCGTAGCTCACGCTGTCAACCACTCTGTGAGAACAAGCCGACAGATGCTCGTTCTCGCGCGCGAACACCCGTAAAATTCGGCCCAGTCGCTCGACCGCGATCAAAGCGAGCTCGTCTTTATATCAATGCAGAACGCATGCAAACGATGTCCCGCCGCGTACCCCTTCCCGCTCCGTTTTCCCTTCATCCGCTCGGATCCCCGAAAGCCCGCGAGCTAAACCCGTCGGTCGGCCCCCACCCGACGCGGCACATGCCGCCTTGCGCTAACGCAGCGGAACGCGTGCGATGAACGGCTCCGGGTACGTCTCGACGGCCCAGTCGTCGTCGTGGCCAAAGCACTCGACGGGATGAAGGTCGCAGTAAGGCCAGACCTTCGCGTCGGCTTGAATGGACAGACCATCGAGGGTCAGTCGCGCCATGTAGGTTCCCACGACCCAGAGGGAGCCCGCGCTCATGACCGCCGCGTCGCCGCGGACGAAAGGAGAGACGGTTTTTTGGTGCGGAAGCCCCACGATGGGCTGGGACACAAGGGTGAAGAGCGTGCGGACTGCGCCCGTTTGCAGGTCGAGTGCGCAGTAGGTGGCGCGGGTGTCGTCGAAGCGGCGGCGGCGGATTGCTACTTCGGTGTTGCGCAAGGTGCGGGGGCCCTTGGGCGGGGCGCCGCAGTCGGTGCCGCCGCTTGCTGCCCAGAGGCGTTGGCCGGTTTCGGCGGAGAGACTCACGAAGGTTGGGTCTTCGTCGTTGAGACGGACGACGATCCGGTTGCCGTGAACCGCAACGATGGAGCCGGGGTAGAGGATTTGCGGCGAGGCCAGATCGGCCAACCATAAGCGGTCGCCGGTCCAGGAGAATGCGTGGAGACGTCGGGACGTGGAGGTGGGATCTTGCGAGGCGGTTAGGATGAAGCCTTTGCCGGATGCGGTTGCGTCGTTGTCGAAGGTTCCGGCGATGGCTCGGCGTGTGATGAGGTGGCCCGTCGCGGCGAAGTGGACGATTTCCAGGTGGGGGCCTCCTTCGATGACCTGCCCGCCCACGGCCGTGAGGCTTCCGTCGGTGCGGGCGAAGAGCTTTGGGGGTTCCCTGTTTTCATAGCGCGCGCCCGGTATGTCGAATTGTCCGAGCAGCTCTCCGTCGCTCCCGAAGTGCACGACGCGGGCGGTTCGCTGTCGCTCCGTTGGAAACGGGGTGATGGGCGCGTGCGTCCTGCACGCGGCATCCCATTCGTCGCCCGTGGGGCGCCCGTTGCCCGCGTCGAGCCAAATGGGGCCGACGGTCATGACGAACACGTCGTCGGTCGGCCCTACGACCAGCTCTTGTGCGATTCCAGAGTTGCACGTCGTGAAATGATGCACCCACCGGAGCTGCCCCGAGGATGAAACGCGGGCTGCGAACTCGTCGCCGTGATCGGGCCATGAGGCGAATCCGGCCATGATTACGTCTCCGCCTGCGGCGCGCGATAAAGCTTGCACGTGCTGCGTGTCGACGTGCGTCGGGTACGGTATGGCCACCAGGGACGTGCGGGGTGGCGTCTGCCACGAGCCTCGGAGCGCTTGCGTGCTCGCGCATCCACCGAGCCCTGTGGCGCTCAACGACAGCGCCATGACGGCTGCGGTCTGCTTGCCAAAATACGGTAGGTCGCGAGCTCTCCTCGTGGGTTTCGGCGGCACTCGAGGAGGGACGGATGACGGCGGGTTTGATTCATGGGTTCGAACGTCGAGGCGTTCGAGAAACGTCGAGGCGTTCGGAAACGTCGAGACGTTCGGAAAACGTCGAAGCGCTCGAGAAACGTCGAAGCGTTCGAGAACGTCGACATCGAGAGAATCGAAAACGTCGTGGAGCGAATAGGCGCTACGCGCCAAACAACGCGCGGGGGTCGAAGAAGACCTCGTTCCGAACGATTTTGGCGCCGTCCACGTCGACGATATCGAGTCCATGGCACGTCCTGTCGTTCAGGGTGGCTTTCCATTTCAGCGTGAATCCACGCTCGGTCGAGAAGAGCTCCACGATTTCCCAGCGCCAATCGGGATAGCGGGGAAGAAGTCGATCGAAGTACGCTTTCAGGCGTTCCTGGCCTCGGATCCCCTCGGGATGAGCGGGGTCACAGTACAGCGCGTCGGGCGCATAGAATGAAAGCAGGCGCGCCACCGCTGGCGCCCCGCCTGTCCAAGCAGCAAGCCAATTTTGCGCAAACTCACGGGCAGCCGTTTCGTGCATCCAATGAGAATAACCCGAATGTGGCAATGTCCAGCCCCACGATCACGCGCCGAGCCGAGGTGGGCCTCCGCGCAGTGGGATCCCGGACGCCCCGCGCAGTGGGATCCGAGACATCCCGCGCAGTGGGATCCCGGACGCCCCATCCCGCATGGGATGCAGATGCGAAGACGTGGCCGGCGCCGTGAACCTTTTACGATGGTTCGGCTAGAAACATGATGCGACTCGGCGTCATCGACCATCTCGGTGTCCTCGCGATCGCTCACGTCGTTTAAGGCGGCCAGCAGCCCGCCGATGCTGCCGAGCCAACGGGTCTCGGGGTGGGTAAGCGCCTGCACCGCGGGTCTTGCGCTGCTCGTGGCGTCGAGCTCCGCGTGCAGTTCGTCGTCCGATGCAGGACGCATGAGCAATGACGGAGGTGCCGCAGCCGTTCCATCGGCACCGCGGCCGCCCGCGAAGACATGGACGTGGGTCGACATTCCCGGCATGACGTGCGGCAACGGACAGCCCACCGGCGTGGGTGTCTATGTGGTCCCCGAATCGTCCGAGACCATCTTCTACATGGCGGGTGGTGGGGCGTGCTGGGACGGTCCTACGTGCTATGGGCTCAAGGCGGCGAGCTATATGGACTCGGGATTCACCAAGAGGGATTTCGAGTCCGATCGACAGGCGGTGACCGTCCAGAGCCTCCCGGACGGGAACACGCCACTTCGTGGCCGGAACATGGTCTATGTCCCGTACTGCACGGGGGATGACCACGCGGGAAACAACGTCATTCGGTACGATGACAAGGGTTCGAGCCGGACCGCGCATCATGTCGGTTATGAAAACGTCGGGCGGGCTCTCGATTACGTCGCGACCATCTGGCCTGCGATGAGCCGATTGATCGTCATGGGCGTGAGCGCGGGCGGCTTCGGCACCGTGTTCAACTTCGATCGCGTGCAGCGACGGTTTCCCGAGGTGCGCGTCGATGGAATCGACGATTCGGGGGCCGATGATCGAGCCGGCGCCCGGGCTCTGGGAGACGGTGAAGACCCGCTGGGGTCTACAGCTTCCGCCCGATTGTCCCGCGTGCCATGAAGTGTCCGGGTATTTCGATTTTCTGGCCACGAAGTATTCGAAGGGCCCGAATCGATTCGCGCTCGTCTCGTACACGTTCGACAGCGTCATCGCAGGCTACATGGGGCTCTCGGCCTCGGCGTTCAATGCGAAGCTCGAAGAGCTGGGGACGAAGATTGCCTCGTCGTGGCCGGCGGCGCGCTATTATTACATTCCGGGCGCTCTGCACGTCGGCTTGGTCTACGATTCTTCGCCTGGCTTTTATGCCTGGCTGAGGGCCATGCTCGAGGATGATCCGAAATGGATCAACCACCCGAATTGAGTAGCAAGCTTGCTACGTAGCGCCGTTGATACGTAGCAAGCTGCTACATAGCGTTGTTGCTACGTAGCGGTGTTGCTACTGCGACGCGCGCGCGGTGGGTCGAAGGACCACCGTCTCTCGGACGCTCCGACCATGAGGCCGTCTCTCGGAACGCTCCGGATACGCCGCGCGCGCTCGAAGGACCGCCGTCTCTCGGACGCTCCGACCATGACGCCGTCTCTCGGACGCTCCGACGACCCCACGCGGCGGCTCGAACAGTCACCATTTCCCGGAACGCTCCGGCCGCGCCGCATGCCGCGCGCAGCGCGAATGGCGCCATTTCTTGCCCGCTACTTTCGCACTTCGACGAGCAATCGCGTCGTGTGTGCGATGAAAGACCCGTGCCGCTGAATGCGCTCATGAAGCTCGTGGAACTCCGTACGGTACGGATCGATGGAAAAGGCAGACACCTTGCTCAGCATCCTTCGTAGAAAATAAATCACGGCCGCGACGTCGTGGAACTCGGTGCGAACGAACTCGCGACGGAGATCGAGGACCTCGAGTCCGACGTCGGCGGCCGCCGCCTCGACGTCGAGGGGCCGCCTACGAACGTGGGACTGCCCGACGACGTCGTGGAACAGATCGAGGACGCTCATGGCGTCGACTTGCTGCGAGAAGAAGGTTCCACCGGGCTTCAGCACGCGCGCGATCTCTTTCCACTCGGTCACCGCGGGATGGCGGCTGGTCACCAAATCGAATGTGTCGTCGCCAAAGGGAAGCGGCGATGCATCGTGATTGGCGACGACGGCCACACCGCGCGGGCGCAAAAGTTTCGCGGCCTGCACGATATTCTCCGGCCGCGCTTCGGTGGCCACCGTTCGCACGGCGAGACGCGGAACGCTCGCCAGGATTTCTCCGCGCCCGGTCTGTACGTCGAGCGCATCGCGGGCCCGCTCCATGCGCTCCGCCACCATGCGGCCGTATTGCCACGGGGGCCGCGTCTCCGTTGCGCGCCAGGAATAGCCCCAACCCTCGATGGGTGCGGACTCGGCCTCGGAGACCAATTGCTGGAATGTCGAGAGACGACGCAGGATCATTGTGTCGTATGATGTCCGCAGCTGAAAGATGTCTCTTTGAATACAGCGCTCCTTTCCTCGATTAAGCGCGATGGATCCGACCGATCCCGGCGTCAGCACAATAACGGCAACGATCCACCGACGGGCGACGTGGCATCATCGTCATTTTCATCGCCTGCCGAGAATGAAACGGTGCGTCGTGAATGGCTTCACGAAGCGGGCGACAACATCGTACCGAGGAGTTCGCCCGCGCGGCGCATGCGTTGTTGAGGTGCACAATTCGCGTGGAGATTGCCGCACAATCGCCACACGCCACACTGCGCGATACGCTACGCGTGCAGATATGTGCACCTCAGCGGGGAAGCCACCACCACCCGAGCCATAAGGTCCCGATGGCAAGGCTTACGAGCCCCGATGGAATACCGACTTTGATGAAGTCGACGAGCGAGATGGTGGCCCTTCCCTTCGCGCGCTCGACGACGATGATGGTCGCGATGGAACCGGGGAGGGTCAGGTTGCCCGCCAAGGTCGAGGCCATCGCGAGGGTGAGCCATGCCGATTCGGCGTGAGGCAGATGCGGCACGATGGATTTGAGCACCATCACGGCGGGTACGTTGCTCACGACATTCGACAAGATGGCCGTGATGATCGTAAGGCCCAGGGGGCTCTCGGGGCGCAGCGGCTGGAGGATGCGGAGCAGGTACTCGGCGAGGCCGGCCTTTTCGATCCCGCCGACGACCACGAACAAGCCGGTGAAGAGGGCGAGCAAGGTCCAGTCGATTCGCACGTACAACCGCTTTGGATTCACGGCGCGCGTGAGCAGCATCATCGATGCACCGAAGAGCGCGGCGATGACCGGAGGGACTCCGGCTACGAACGCCAACAGAACACCGCCGCCCACCACCCCGCTCTTCCACATCCAGCGGCGGTAGACCATGGGCGCCTTTCCCTCGACCCTCGGTGCAAATGGAGCACCGAGGCTCGAACGGTACAAGAACGCAATGGTGGCGACATTTGCAACGAGCGCGAGGACGGCCACGGGAACGAGCGCCTGGGCGAAGCGCCCGTAGGAGATGTGCGAAAGGGAGCCGATGAGAATGTTTTGCGGATTGCCGGTGATGGCCGCCACGCTGCCAATGTTCGACGAGGTGGCCAGCGCCAAAAGATAAGGGCGCGGATTGCGCTCGAGCGACTCGGCAATCTGCAGAACCAGCGGGGTGAACGCGATGCAAACGACGTCGTTGATGAGAAATGCCGACAGGACGGCCGATGTAATGGAGATCCCCACGAGCAGCGCCATGGGGCTTCGCGCCCGCCGGGTCACCCACCAACCAATGATGTTGAACGCGCCGGAGATCTCGAGTGCCGCCGAGAGCACCATCATGCCGAAGAGTAGACCCAGGGTCCCACCGTCGACCGCCGCCTGCGCCTCGGGGAGCGTGAGGACCCCGAGGACCACGAGCAAAACGCCCCCAATGATCGCGGCGGCCACGCGGTCCGAACGCAAGCCGGGCACCCGGCCCACGGAAAATGCAACATAGGTGAAGACGAAGATCAGGAGCGCTTCGGTGGCCACCTCAGCAGAATTAGCGCGTCAGGGGTGTGCGTGGATAGCCTGATGCATCCGAACACCTCGTTTGCACGCGCCATCCATCCGGCGCACCGTGCGAAGAGGGCGCTCGCTCACGAAGAACTCGCTCGGGCGCTTCGCTCCCTACGATCGAACACCCTTCGCCCCTCGCGACCGATCACGCTCCGCTCCTCGCGACCACCCCACTTCGCCCCTCGCGACCGATCACGCTCCGCTCCTCGCGACCACCCCACTTCGCCCCTCGCGACCGATCACGCTCCGCTCCTCGCGACCACCCCACTTCGCCCCTCGCGACCGATCACGCTCCGCTCCTCGCGACCACCCCACTTCGCCCCTCGCGACCGATCACCTTCGCCCCACACGACCGATCCCCTTCGCCCGACGCGCCCGATCCCCCATCACGCCCGCAAAGCTTCATGGAATGACCCCACAAGCAATTCGATTGCCGGCATTTCCGGTATTTTGGGTCAGTGTAACGGCGTCGGGGCCGTTGGGGGTATACTGATTCACGGCGGCGCCGGTGGGCACATTTCCGAAGTTGTCGGCCCCGAGGTGGATGATGACGGCGCGGCGCGTGAGCTCGGCCAGACCGAAGCGGTCGAGGGTGAAGACCATGGAGCCTTTTCCGTCTTTGTCGATGAATAGAGATGGCATGTCGCCTGCGTGGGCTCCGTGAACGGAGTTGCCTGGATTGTAGTGGCCATCGGCCGAGACGAAATGGGTATTGGCGGGTTGCGCGGGATCGGCGATGCATCCCACCCCGTTGGCGGGGTTGTCGTTCGCGTGGATGTGGAATCCATGATAGCCCGCGAGCGCCGCCGGCAAGGTCGCGAAGACCTCGACCCGCGTGGAGTGCTCGGACCGCGCGACGAAGGCGACCCGGGCGACGACGTTCCCGTTGGGATCCTTCAACGCGGTGAACTTCGCCGTTCCGAGCGACAGTGCCTCTTGCGCCTCCTCGCTGAAGACCTTTTCGTCGCCGGCTGCCCCGCTCGCCGGGCTCCACTCCAGCGATTCCGTCGCGGGCCTCTCCTCGACCGGCGAGGGGGGCGCCGCCCGCGAGGAGCTGCATCCGAGAAATGCGCTGCCGAGAACGAGTGCGGCACCTGCCCCAACGAGCTGTTCGCGTTTCATGGGAAGCCCTTTCTCACCAGCTCACCAGGAAGAGGTGAGCTCCAGATTCGACCTGTCGCTTCTATTGGATTGGGCTGGAGAGTGGTGCCTCCGGGAGCCGATCGTCAACTCCAAATGAGTTGATAGAAAATCGCAAATACATCCCCTGCAGCTTATAACACCATATTGGCTCTACAGCGGAAGCGCGGAAGACGTGCGCACAATCGAGCTTTCCGAACCAGACTCATAATTCGACGTTGGAATGCCATCCATCCGGAGATGCTCCTCGACTTCACCACCGGCTCGGAAGCGTTGCGAACCGACGATTCGCCCGAATGCTTCGTTCTCGGAGGATTCGGTTCGGAAGCGCGCGCAAAAGAAGACCAGGACGAAAAGAAGACGAGGAGGCGAAAGCATGACGGCGACGCAAAGAAGACGAGGACGGACGCCCGCGACGAGGTCGCAAGGGACCGGCGAACGTCGGGCTCCGCGCCCTCGGACCGCGTGGTCCGAGATGCCACGCGCGCCAAGCAGCTGAGCAGGATGGCGCCGAAATCATCGCCCGCGTGCCGCGTTGGGTCGACGTCGCCGGCAGCCCGCCGTGCGCGGAGCTCGGCACGCCACCGGAAAGCGTCCGCCCTCGCGAGCATCGGGGCGGCGCGGGACGCGGGCGAACCGAGACGCGAGCGAAAGGAGACGCGGCCCCGAGAGACGCGGACGAAGCAAAACACGCCGCGTGGGCAGCTCGAAACGACTCCTTGCGCAGGCCGCAAACGACCGCGCCCCGCGACGGCCGACGTGCCGCGTAAATGGATTCGACCGCCCAGCTGAATGGTAGTCGGATGTCAATTCGTAGCTATTGCAATTATTTCCGGCGGGCGGCTGAATGGAGTTGCAGCACCTCGCGCGACCCTGCATCATCGTGCACGTTTGCTGCAATGGCGGGGAGGCCGCGCTTGGAAGCGCCAGTCGATATCCAACCGGCTTTGCCCCTCGGCGCTTCAGGAGTGTCAGGCAGCGATCCTGGTATTGGGCCTGGTATTGGGCCCGCTTTGGAGCCTGGTTTCGGCCGTACGATCCCTGATTCGGGGTCCGGTGGACTGCAAGTAGGCGTCTCCATCTTCGGGCACCTGCGGCTCGAGCAGCTCCTCGAGCGCGGGGAACAATGGGTTCTCTACCTTGCGGACGATCAGCAACGTCGTGAGCTCGTCCTTGTGGTGTTTGCCATCTCGGGCGAAGCTCTGACCAAGTGTTTGGCTGGCCCCGCCACGGGAACCGTCCTCGACCGGACCATGTTCGGCGTGTGGCACATGGCCGAGGTCGCGCTCGAGGAGGCGCACCTGGAAGCCTTCGCGCGCCGGATCCTCGCAGCGCCTCTCCCTTCTGCTTCTTCTTCCGCTTCTTCCGCGTCCGAGCCCCCGGAGAGCGCGACCCTGTCGTCTCCGATTAGCTCCGCGAACCGGCAGCTCGCCAACGGGAATGTCTTTGCCGCGCGCTACCGAATCGAGGATGTGCTCGGCAGAGGTGGTATGGGAGAGGTGTACCGCGCCTTCGATACGACATTTGAACGCGGGGTCGCGCTCAAGGTCGTTCGGGTCGATGCCGAGGGTACGACGGAGCAGCGCGACCAAGCCAAGCAACGTCTCTTGGGCGAGGCCCGCATGGTCTCGACCTTGCGGCACCCGCATATTGCGGAAATCTATGACGCGGCCGAAAGCTCCGGCCTGCCCTATCTGGTGCTCGAGCTCTGCGACGGCGGCAATCTTCGAAAGGCCATGTCCGAGAACGCGAGCCAGGCCGAGCGCCTGCGCTGGCTCACGGAGATCGCAGAGGCCCTCGCGTACGCGCACGATCACGGCATCGTGCACCGCGACGTCAAGCCGGAGAACGTGATCCTCACCCGCGACCGAGCTGCAAAAGTGGCGGACTTCGGCATCGCCAAGGCGCTCGCGTGGACGGGCACCGATACCGCCGGCATCGTCGGGACGCCGCGCTACATGGCGCCGGAGCAGCTCCTCGGGGGCACCGTCGACGCGCGCGCCGATCAATTTGCGTGGGGCGTTCTGGCCTACGAGGTGCTCACGGGGGCGCACCCGCGATCGACCGGCGTCGAGAGGCTCTCCCAACGCTCCTCGCCGCAGGATATGCCCGGGGTGCCGGCGCACGTCGCGCGCGTGATCCGCCGCGCCATGTCCGTCGAGAAGACCGCGCGCTACCCCGATTTCCACCGGCTGCTCGCCGCGCTGCGCGCCGGTGGCGCGTCGGTGTTGAGCCGAACGAAACGGGGCGTGCTCCTCGGCGCGCTCGCGGCCATCCTGATCGGCTACACCGTTATTTTGTCGGGGGCGGCCCGCCGGCCGCCGGTCACCCCGCGCGAGCCTGCGGAGACCACCGCGCTGGTCGAGCAGGGGATCCAGCTCTGGTCGGATGGCTCGAGCAGCGCGGCGCGGACCCGCTTCGCCGAGGCCGCGGCGCGCGATCCGAACGACGTCCGCGCCCACTTGCTGTCGTTCGCGGCCGCCAAACGGATCGACGCCGTCGCGCGCAGCAATGCGCGCGTTGCCCTCACCTTCCACGGCCGCCTGACCGAGCCCGACGGGCTTCTGCTCGAAGCGCTCCGGCCGCTCGTCGACGAGCCCACCGACGTGACGGGCAGCACCCAGCGCCTCGAGGAGCTGGCGCAACGTTATCCGAGCAACAAAGTGGTGCGGCTGGCGCAGGCGCAGCATTACATCCGTGCACGCGAGCCTCGCCGGGCCCTCGAGCTGGCCGCGGCCCTCGACACGACGCTCGCCCCGGCCGCGCGATGGCTCGGCGCGGCCGCTCAGCTCCAGCTGGGGAACGTGGGCGACGGTCGGGCCATGCTGGAGGATTGCATCGCCATCTCGCCGAACGCGACGGACTGCCTCGATTGGCTGGCGCACCTCGAGGCCAACGATGGCCGGTGCGACGCCGCCGAGCGGGCGACGCGCAAGCTGATCGCCAAAAATCCGGACGAGCCCATGGCGTATGCGCTCCTCGCCAATATCGTCCTCGCGCAAACGCAGTCCACGGCGGCGACGCGAGGTATTCTGGAGACACGCATCGAGCGCTCCGCGCCGGATACGCGGAAAGAGCTGGAAGCGTTGTTGGCCTTGTTCCTCCACGTCTTCGACGGCGAGTTCGATGCGGCGCTCCGCGACGTCGACGCCTGGCAATCTGCCGGGACGTCGAGCGATGCGATGCTCCGATCGATGCCGTTCCTCTGGCGCCTCGAGATCGCCCGCGAGCTCGGCCTCGACGAGGATGCGCGCCGCGCCGCCCGCGAGGTGGCCTACCGAAGCAACGCGTGGCTGCCGAACGACATCTACGACGCGGGCATCGAGAACCTGCGGGCCCTCTATCTCACGTCGCAAATATCGCGATCCGATTTCCGGCGCGCGCGGGACGCGGCAGCTGCCAAACAACTCGAGCGCGGTGGCTATTTCTCGGCCCCCGGCGTCCGCTGGTTCGAGAACTACGTTCGGCCCGCGCGCGACGCGGTCGATGCCGAAGACGCCATCGCCGCGAGGCCCGCCGACTCGGTCATCGATCTGGTGGAGCGCGACGCGGGCGTCGACTCGAGCCTGGGGTTCGTCTATTTGCGCGCCGGGCGCATCCACGAGGCCATCACCCTCCTGCGGCGGGCCACCTCGGCGTGTTCGACCCTTCCGAAACCACAAGATTACGTGCACGCGCTGCTCTGGCTCGGAGAGAGCCTCGATGCGAAGGGCCAGCACGCCGAAGCTTGCAGCGCGTACAGCAAGGTCGTCGAACGATGGGGCCGCGAGCCCCGCAGCATCACCGCGCGCCGCGCGCGGGCGAAGCTCTCATCGTGCCCAAAAGAAGTTTCCACTACACCGGAGCCCTCGGGCGTCCAGATTGCGAGCGAAGGACCGTGAACCCCTCGATCAAGCCCATTGCAGCCACGATCGCCCTCCTCGGCCATGTCACGGGGTGCATCGCCGACGCGGCGCCGAACGAGTCTTCCGTGAGCGAATCCGCTCAGGCGGGAGCAGGTCTCCCGACGACAGGATCCGAGCCCGCCGCGCGCGAGACGGGGGCCGGCGAGGCTCAGGCAACCGCAACGCCCGCCGCGGGTGATGCGCGGGGCTCGTCCGCCGAAACGAAGCTGCTTCGCGTGACCGGTCGGTCCATCGGTCCGGTCACCCCCACGTCATTCGCCATCGTCGGTATGGTGCAGCCCGATCCGAGCGCCACGCGCTAATCGCACTAGGAACGAACGATGGACCTACACGCGCCGGATCGTGCGGTGAATCGGTGGCTATCGCCATTTCCCGATTGCGCCCAGGAGATCGTCGAACGCCGCGCGCAGTTCTTCCCCGCGACGGCCGAGCGCGCGGCCGCCGTCACGAGCCTTCTACCCTCGTGGGAGGTGGAGGATCTCGCGCTGGACGCGGGCGACGACCCCATCGCGTGGTTTCGAACGCGCGAGGGGAAACATCGCACGACACGGGTCCGCGCCCACGCGGCGGGCCTGCTGCACGAGGCGGGCATTACCCTTTACCTGCGCAAGCTGCGGCGGTTGGAGAGCCTGCAGGCGGATATCGCGCGCGCGCTCGGAATGCCGGCCACGTACGTGGATTGCAGCGTGTTTTGCAGTCAGCCGGGCGCCTCCACGCAACCCCACTTCGATTCGGTGGCGACGCTCACTGTTCAGGTCAAAGGAAGCAAGACGTGGCACATCGCGCCCAATACGCACGCGCCGCAGCCGACGGAGACCTGGGTCACACGTGAAGAGGTCTCTCACGAACTGCGCCTGTATGCGCATGAGCCCTTTCCGCCGGGCATACCCGATCATCTCGCGGAGACCCACCGGCTCGAGCCCGGGGCGATGCTTTACGTGCCACGCGGATATTGGCATGACACGCTCTCGAGCGAAGAGTCCATCGCGCTTCATATTCACCTTCAGTCGTGCCCCTGGGCGGATGTGGTCACCAAAACGCTTCGCGCGCAGCTCCTTCGCGACGAAGCGTGGCGTTCGACGGCCTACACGCTCTGGGGCCACGCGGGCCCCCATTCGTGGGACGCCGCCGCCGCCCTCGAGGCCCTCCGGCGCGCGGTCGCGCGGTTGAGCGTCGATGATTTGCAGCGGCCCGCCCCGTGGCTCCCAGGCCCGGCGGATCGCGTGATCAGCCGCGCGCGCTCCGCGATGGGGGTCGTGAGCACGGACAATGGCCGTCACACCGTTCGCCTCTCGGCGGAGGAGTTCGGGCTCGAGGACGCGACGACGGTCGAGATGTCCCAGTCGTACCTCGCGGCCACCCTCCTCGTCGCGCGAAGCCGGGAGCCCCTCTCCGCGCAGGATCTGGCGGCGCACGTCCCCGAGCTCTCGCTCGACGAAGCGCTCGGTCTGGTGCACCTCCTTTGCGATAGCGGCTACGCGCGCCGCGCCAGCGAACGCTAACGGAGCAGCGTTCGCTCGAAGACGCTCCAAGAAACTTGCAGGCACAAGCTCTGGCACCGAGCTCGTGTACGTGCTTACACTGCAATAGGCATTTGCCGTCCGGAGCGGGACACCGTCCTGAAAGTGGAATCGATATCTAAACTTCCTATCCGGCCGGAATACCCAAACGGATCACCGCCGGCTCTACTTTTATCGACTCACGGTACGGGACAGTATCCACTGTTGCAACGCGGCGAGCTGCGCGTGGGAGCGCGTTGCGCTCGCCCGTACTGTCCCGTCGATTGCTTACCGATTGGGTGTTTCGGTCTCGCCCTCGGCGGGGGCGGATTCGAGCGCGCGGATGCGTTGCCACCGACGCTCGAGGGCTTTTCGATCCATACCGAGCAGGCGCGCGGCTTGGCTTTTGTTGTGACCCACGCTGCGCATCGTCTCGACGATGGCTGCGCGTTCGATGACTTCGAGCTTGTTGCCAAAGCTGCCGGGGAGCGTGAGCAGCTTGCTGGCAATGGCGTCGAGCTCCGTAGATTGAACTTCGCGCTCCCCCTCTTCCGAGATTCGGGGGTTTTCAACGTTTTGCATGTGTACGTGCCAAAGAGATAAGGATGTGGAACCGAGGCGCGGTCGGTCAGAAATGTCCGCGTTACCCTAGGAGGTAAGTGCTATCCGGTTTCCCTAGACGATCTGCGACTGCCGTTTCAATGGGTAGTGTGTAACTTCTCTGAAACAAGGCCGTCAATTGGATACCGACGAACTCGACGGGGATCGCGATGGCGCGCTCGACGCTTGGCGTCGTGGTTCAGGGCGTACGTACGCGCTTTTCTCTTTGGTGTGTCTTATATTTCGACAGCCGTACAGCTGCGGAATCCTCAGCGTCTCACGATGTAGAGGATATTTGCGGTTTCAACGCAGATTGCCCAATATCGGGCGCCCTCCGACTCACCGCGGGCGCGGCGCGAGGATCTCGCCGGGCTTCAATGGGGCGATGGGCGCCATTTCTGGCTAGGCGCGGGCCCGCGCGCGCGCGGCGACGAACGCCGCCTTGGCCGCGACATCGAACTGCATATCGCCTTGGGCGGGCTCGGCGCTCCTTCGTTGAGCGCGGAATCGCGCCTCCGCACCGCTGGATCCGTTCGCAGCAGATCACGAAGCAAGCCATGATCGAGGTGCGGCTCGGCCGATGACCTCCAGGTCCCCGACCCATCGGTAACCGATGCCCGCGAGCCGCTCGATCACCGGCGGGAGCTCGCTGCCGGATCGGTCACGATATTCAAGTCGATGATCGACTTGGCGGCCAAGTCGGCTGCGCGCGATTGTCGTCGAGGACGGCGATTCGACGGCCGGACGGCATGGTGCTGCGAGCATACCGCGCGTCATCGAACGCCGTCATTCTGCGTCAGCGCGCGCCCTGCGCGGCTTGGACGATGAGATCGGCGACGGCGTCGGGGCGCGACACCAACACCGCGTGCGACGCGTCGACCTCGACGACGCGGGCCTTGGCCCGGGCGGCCATGAAGCGCTCGCACTCCGCGGGAATGGCCTGGTCCGCGCGGGCCACCAGCGCCCAAGACGGGATGGTCTTCCAAGCCGGCGTCCCCGGGAACGGCCCGCCCAACGCGCTTCCCTCGATCGGCCTTTGGGTGGCGGCCAAGATCGCGGTGGTGCTGGCGGGGAGGTCGGCCGCGAAGACGTCGCGGGAGGCGTCCGGTTTGATGTACGTGTCGACCCCTTTGCCGCCCGAAGGCGTGGCGTACGGAACGGGGTTCGTGGTGGTCGGCGCCAATTTGCTGCCGGGGAACTTGGTGGTGAGCCCGATCGCGCTATCGCCGGGCTCGGGGAGGAAGGCTGCAACATACACCAATGCTTTGACCGCCGGGACGCTCTTCGCCGCCTCGGAGATCACCATTCCACCATACGAGTGTCCCGCGAGGACGATGGGACCTTGCACGGTTTTGAGCACGCTGGCGACCGAGGCGGCGTCGGACTCGATGCCGCGCAAGGGGTTCGGCGGTGCAATGACAGGATAGCCGCGCTGCTGTAGACGCTGAACGACTCCGTTCCAGCTGGATGAATCGGCAAACGCGCCGTGGATCAACGCGATGGTGGGCTTCGGGCTCGGATCGTCCATCTTCGCCTCCGGGCTCTTGTTGGCAGTCGCGTCTTCCGCTTTGGGAGCAGCGCTCCCCGCGCCCGAGGCCCCACCGCAAGCCGTTGCGCCAACGGCCGTGAGCGCCGAAACCGTAGCAAGGCATTTCCAATTCATGACAGAAACCTCTTCGTGTGACGAGTAAACGCGAGCTCGAAGGTCGCCGCGACGGGCCCGTGCGCCGCGCCGTTCCCGCGAAGTTCGGCCAGGAACCCGGGGCGGAGTCGGAACGGAGCCGGCCCTGTTTGGCGCCATCGTCGCCGGATCGCAGGTCGAGCGAATTTTCTCTCGACGGCGGGCGATCCATCGTCGAAGCACGATTGACGGAGCGGCTTAGTTGCATGACGTCCGAGCGCGAGCAAGCGCGGGAAGGTCGCCGAACTGCGAACGAAGTGTTCGTGCAAAGGCAACGACACCCATCCATCGCCCGGTCGCGACCGTCGATGGAGGCTCGCGTGTCTCCGAAGTTCGAGCTCGATCGTGCGCGGCTCGCGTTTGAATGCAGTGGACGTTTACGCCCTTTCCTGAAATGTTGACCGGTCGAGCGACGGAAGAAAGAAGGACGATCGACGATGAGCACGTACGTACTGATTCATGGAGCCGGAGGTAGCGCGTGGGACTGGCACCTGGTGGAGCCCGAGCTGCGCGCGCGGGGCCACGAGGTGATCGCGATGGACCTGCCGTGTGACGACGATTCGACCGGGCTATCGGAGTACGCGGACGCCGTAATCGCGGCCATCGGCGGCCGCACCGATCTCATCGTCGTAGGCCACTCGCTGGGCGGCTTCACCGCGCCCTTGGTGTGCGACCGGGTCCCGGTGCAGCGGCTCGTCTTCTTGGCCGGCATGATCCCGAAGCCCGGCGAGACACCTGGGGAATGGTGGGCCGCCAGCGGTTACGAACGTATGGCGCGCGAGCAGGAAGCGAAAGGTGAACGCGCCACCGACGAGGTCGCGCTGTTCATGCACGACGTGCCCCCGGAGCTCTTGGCGGAGGCCACGCGCCGCGGACGAAACCAGTCCGGCACGCCCATGGAGAAGCCGTGGCCGCTCCAGACGTGGCCAAGCGTCCCGACGTCGTTCGTGCTTTGTCGTGATGACCGCTTCTTTCCCGCATCGTTCCTGCGGCAACTGGCGAAAGAACGTTTGGGGATCACGGCAGACGAAATCGACGGCAGCCATTGCGTCTACTTGAGCCGCCCCGCGGAGCTCGCCGCCCGCCTCGCCGCATATGCGCCATGAGCCGCGCGGTTCGCGCGCCAAGGGAATTATCGCGGATCCATCAGAGACTCGTCCGATTCGTGGCCCACGGACGCTCCATCCGCTCGGAACCGACATCGTCGTAAAGCTTCACGTGACGGCGGCGTAGCCGCGTCGGAGGCCCCGGCGCGCAACGTCGCCGTCGCGGCTTCCGCGCGGGGCGCAGCGCGACCTTCGAGCGCCGCGCCGTCGCGCGATCCCCGTTTACGTGCGAGACGGTGGGGCGGATCGTCGACTCATGCGAGAAGATATCGCGGTTGAGCATTGGCATCGATCGATCCGAATGCCGCCTCCGAGCGTAGGTGGGCTGGAGGAGGATGTCCGATGAAATCGATAAAGCTCCTAGGCCCCTTCGTGGTCGCCATCGTGGCGGCTCCGGCTGTCGTAGGTTGCAGCAGCGACGATGACTCCAACTCGGGCGGCATGTCGCCTTCGGCCTACGAGCGGCTCGGGGGCCACGCCGGGCTCCTCAAGTTCGTCAAAGGCGAGGTCGAGGACAAGATCCTCAAAGACTCCGACCTGAAGACGTACTTCTTCAACCAGGTCGCGAGCCCCATCCCGGCCGGTCATCCCAGCGCGGCCCAGATCGAGGAGTGCTTCACCCGCCTGGTGGCCTCGGCGGTGAAGGCCGAACAGTACCCGGGCGCCCCGGTCCGCGACGCGGCCAATACGAACACACCGGACTTCACGTGCCGCGATATGAAGTCGTCGCACGTGGGGCTGAACATCGGGGACAAGACGTTCGATAAGTTCGTTGGAATCCTCGCCGCCGACCTGATGCCTTTGGTGGTTCCGGACGGAACGAAGCTCACGGCAGGCCACATCAGCCAATCGGAGTTCAACGTCCTCGCTTCGGCGCTCACGGGCACCAAGTCGGCCATCACCACACAAGGCGCCCCGCCGGGCCCCGGCCCCTTTACGCCTCCGGCGCCGTCGGCCTACGAACGGCTCGGCAAGCACGAAGGACTCTTGGCCTTCGTCAAAGGCGAGGTCGAGAACAAGATCCTCAAAGACACCAACCTGAAGACGTACTTCTTCAACCAAGTCAAAAGCCCCATCCCCGCGGGGCACCCCAGCGCGGCGCAGATCGAAGAGTGCTTCACCCGGCTCGTCGCGTCCGTCGTAGGGGCCGAAACGTACCCGGGCGCGCCGGTGAACGATGCGGCGAACACCAACACGCCGAACTTCACCTGCCGCAACATGAAGGCGTCGCACGCGGGCCTCAAAATCGGCGACAAAACCTTCGACGCGTTCTTGAATATCCTCGCGACGGACCTCATGCCTCTGGTGGTGGCCGACGGGAAGACGCCGGGTGCGGGCCAAATCACGCAATCCGAGTTCAATGCGCTCGCGAGCGCGTTGACGGATACCAAGTCGGATATCACCGATCCCTCGGCCCCCTCCGGCCCTGCACCGTTTCCGGGTGGGTGATGTCCTCCACGAGACTTCGGCGCGCGCTCGTCCGGTGCGGCGCGATCACCGTCGGGTTGGTCGCCGTGATCGGCGTTCTTCATATGCCGATCGGGAGGCCGCTGCTCGCCAAGCTCGGCGTCGGTTGCCCCATCACCAAAGCCACGCCCGAGCAAATCGATCGGGCGCGCGCCATCCCCGCCGCTGGGTACGCGGGCATGCCATCCGCTCCCACGCGCCCCGCGGCTGGCTTCGAGTTGGAGAAGACCACGCTCTCCGATTTGGAAGCGTGGGCCGAGCGGCGGGGAATTCACTGCGAGCGGCTCCATGGCAACGAGACCATCCGCGCCTGCAAGGACGTGGACGCGGTCGATCTCGGGGAGCCAACTTCGTTTGCGCCCGCCGAAGAGGTGGACTTCGAGTTCCGCGCGCGCGGAACGCTCGCCGTCGTCACCGTTCTCCGGCGGAAGCTCGAGGTCGCCCATGCGACGACGATGGTGGCCGAGCTATCGCGAAGGCTCTCGGGGGAGCTCGGCGCACCTGCGAAGAGCGCAGGCGTGAACACCCCCGAGCACTTCGCGAAGGGTCCCCTTCAATCGTACCAAGAGGAGTACGCGTTTGGAGATTATGCGGCCACGCTCTCCGAAACGCGTATCGGGAACACCGGCCTCTTGGTCCGGGCGCAATACTTCTCGCCCGTCCCTTGAGGCGCACGACCGCCGTTCGCCCGCGCGGCCTCACCCCAGCGCGAGGAGCACATCGATCTGTTGCATCAGCGCCTTGGCCTCCTCGTGCCGGCCCAGCGCCGTATACGTCACCGCCGCGTCGCGCCGATCTCGAATCTCGCGCTCGACGATGGCGGTGGCCGCCTCTGGGCTCAAAATCCGTCGCTCCACGTCACCCGCGCCGAGCCCTGCGACGGCGCCTGCAATCACGCCCTCCTGCAGGGGCGGGGCTGCGCTCGAATCCGGCGCTTCCGCGTTCTCGATGGCGGCCAATGTCTCGCGAACGACGGCCAGCGCATGCGCCTGCCGGCTGCGGAGCGCTTCGCGCAGCGCGGCGCGCAAAACGGTCTTCCACTCGTCAACACTTCGAATCGTGCAGCGCGGGTCCATCGAGCGAAATTACTCCAAGCGCTTCGAGGACCGAACGAAAAATAGCGCGACGCGCACCTGTCGAACGGCCGCGTCACGCGCGAGCAACACCGACATAAGGATGGTGGAGGTGGGATCGCCCTCGGCTGGCCCGGGCGCATCGGTTCGATAGAAGCCTGGGAATGTGCCGTGTCCACCGGAGCGTTCTCAGGCAACATGTCCTTCGACCAAATGAAAAGCGGCCTCACACGGCGAAATGCGATGTTGGCCATTGGCGCAACCCTCGTGGCCGGGTGTACCCGCGACGCGAGCCCCATGCCTTCGCGCTCTCCCACACCTGCGCAAGAGCCCGATGCGCTCCGAGCCATCGAAGCGTCCGTTGGGGGCCGTGTAGGTGTATTTGCGCTGGATACCGGCGATCCCAACAAGTACGTGGCACACCGCGCGGACGAGCGCTTCGCCATGTGCTCCACCTTCAAGTGGGCGCTGGCGGCCGCCGTCCTGGCGCGCGTCGATCAGGGAGCGATCGCGCTCGACGAACGGGTCCATTATGGCGAGTCGGACCTCCTCGAGTACGCGCCGGCCACACGCGAGCACGTCGGCGAGGGCTCGATGAGCGTCGATGCGCTCGCAAAGGTGGCGGTCACCAAGAGCGACAACACCGCGGCCAACTTGCTCCTCCGCAAAATCGGCGGCCCCGCCGGGCTCACCCAATTCATCCGCCGCGCCGGCGATCCGGTGACGAGGCTCGATCGCGACGAGCCGACATTGAACGAGAACATCCGCGGCGATGCGCGCGATACCACCTCCCCGCGGGCGATGGTGGGCCTCATGCGCGCGATCCTCTGCGGAAACGTCCTCACCCCCGTGAGCCGCGATCGCCTGCTCGACTGGATGATCGCATGCGAAACGGGGAACGCTCGCTTGCGCGCGGGGCTCCCCGCCAGCTGGCGCATCGGCGACAAGACAGGCACTGGGCTCGCGGGCGCCGTCAACGACGTGGCCATCGCCACCCCGCCTGGACGCGCGCCGATTTTGATCGCGGCGTACACCAGCGATGGCGCCGCATCGAATGAATCGTTGAGCGCGGCATTGGCGGACGTCGCCCGCGCGGTCGCAAAGCATCTCGCACCGGGCGGGGACGAGCGCCACGCACAAGCCCGCTGACGAGCGATCGCAGACGAGCCCGCGCACGAGGCGGAGAGTGCATTTCGCGATCATCCATGTTGCGTAAACGCCACCTTGCGCCCAGGTCGGCGCGCATATCGCACCGGGCGAGGTGGGCCTCACGGGCGGGCTCATGGCGATCGCGACCGCGGTGCGCTCACGTTTCCTCGCCATCTCGAAGCGCGTTATCGCACGCGCCTGAATCGCGCGGCGCGCGCTACCTACCGCCGGCGAGCTTTCGCGTGAGCCGATCGAGAAACTCACGCCCCTCGTAGAAGGAGCGCACGAGGAGCCGTTCGTCCTTTCCGTGCGCGCGTACGTCCTCGATGTCGGCGAACTCGCCGGAGAGGCCGTAACAGGCGGTGCCGGCGCGCCGGAGATGCTGGCAATCGGTGGCGCCGCCCAGCATGGTTGGAAGCATGGGAACGCCGGTCCACATGGCCTGCGTCACGCTCTCGATGGCTTGCACGACCTCCGGCGTGAGCGGAGACGGCGGAGCGGGAGGGCCGTGCGGCGAGCGGCGGAGCTCGACCTGCGGATCGGCGACGACGGTGCGGAGCGTCTCCTCGATGCGCGCAGGATCGACGCCGGGCAAGATGCGGCAGTTGATGGTGGCGCGCGCCGACTGGGGCAGGGCGTTCTCGGCATGTCCACCGGCGAGGAGCGTGGCGACGCACGTCGTGTGCAGGGCGGCATTGAAATAGGAGGACTCCGAGAGGCGCGCGGCGGCGGCGGTGTCCCCGCGCGCAGCGGCGGTCATATCGGGATTGCGCTCGATCGTCGCGAGGCGTTCGAAATAAGCGCGCGTGGTGTCATTGAGCTCCACGGGGAATGCGAACTTCGAGACCCGCACGAGCGCTTCGGAGAGTCGGTAAATGGCATTGTCGCGCGTGGGGAGCGAGCTATGGCCTCCCTTGTTCTTCGCCTCGAGCTCGAACGAGGTGTAGAGCTTCTCGGACGTGGTCACCTCGTTGGCGAGATACTTTCCACCTTTGATCTCTCCGCCGCCGCCCTCGTTCAAGGCCAGCTCGGCGTCGATGCGATCGCGGTGGTGCTCGAGCAAAAAGCGCACCCCATTGAAGGAGCCCGACTCCTCACCCGCGGTGAGCGCCAGGATGATGTCGCGATCGGGTACGAACCCCTCGCTCTTCATCCGCACCATATTGGCCACGAAGATGGCGGCCATGTCTTTGTCGTCGCTGACCCCGCGACCATAAAAATATCCGTCTTGCTCGCGAAAGACGAAGGGGTCGAACGACCAATCTTCCTTGTTGGCCTCCACCACGTCGAGGTGCGCCAAGAGAAGCAAAGGGCGTTTCGTTCCGCGCCCGCGCAGCCGCGCCACGAGGTTCCCATGGCGCGCCTCCGCGCCGAGAACCTGGACATCGCCAGCCGGGAAACCCGCGGCGAGCAGCCGGTTTGCCATGGCCTGCGCGGCGCGCGTGGTATCCCCCGCAGATTCGGTGGTGTTGAGCTCGATGAGCTCCTTCAGCACGTCACGCGCATACCGATCGTGGGCATTGGGAACGCGCGCAGCCGGCGCCGAGGAACCCGCGCGGGGTGCGGCGTGCGTGGTGGAGCCCGCGCAGGAGGCAAGTACCAACAAGGCAAGCGAAAGAAGCGGAGTCGTCAGGCGCATGGTGCCAAAGGCTAAACGACATCCATGGGGGCGTGGACGGAAATGCGAATGGCACGGCGACCGCGCGATGTGGCCCGCGCACCCCATCGTGAACGCAATGGATCGGTAGGTCCGGTCGACCATCAATCGTCACTGGCTTTTGCTCGACCATTGGTCAAAATGACCTCCGGTTCATGCAGCAAACCGTTTCGCGCCCGCCAGCTCCATGGCGGCGGGCTTGGTCGTTCGTCCGCCCCGATCGCACCTCCCTCGTCGGGATTCTACTTTTGGGGACCACCAGCGCGCTGGTGCTCGCGCTGGAGCCGCTGGTGCTCAAGTGCTTTTTCGACGCGCTGATCGCCCGCGCAGGCTTGGCGCCATTGATGGGGATCGTCGGGCTCTTGGCCCTGATGCTCCTCGCGCGCGAGGCCGTCGCCGGCCTCCTCGAGTGGCTCGTTTGGCGCACGCGCATCGACATCAATTTTCGAATGACCAGCGCCACCATCGATCGTCTGCACACCCTCCCTTTGTCGTTTCATCAACGGCACTCGGTGGGCGCGTTGATGGCCAAGGTCGATCGAGGGATCACCGGCACGGTGACCGCGTTCTCCACCGTGTTCGTCCAGATCCTGCCCTCGATCATTTATCTGATCATGGCCATCGTCATCATGCTTCGATTGGAGTGGCGATTGGGGCTCCTGGTCTTGGCCTTCGCCCCCATCCCGGCCATCCTGGGCGCGCGGGCCTCGCGCGAGCAGGTGACGCGTGAGCGGAGGCTCCTCGAGCGATGGTCGCGCGTGTTCGCGCGCTTCAACGAGGCGCTGGCCGGAATGACGGTGGTCAAGAGCTTCGCGCGCGAAGAGAGCGAGAAGCATCGCTTTCTCAAGCGGGTCGACGCGGCGAATCGATTGGTGATGCGCGGCGTGGCGACGGACGTGCGGGTGGAGGCCACGAAGAACGCCGTGGTGGTGATCGCGCGCGTGACGGCGGTATCGCTGGGCGGATATCTGATCGCCGCCGGCGCGATCCCCATCGGAACGTTGATCGCATTTCTCGGTTACGTGGGCGGGGCCTTTCAGCCCGTGCAATCGCTCACCAGCGCCTATCAGACGACGCGCCGCGGGCAGGTGGCGCTCAAGGTGGTCTTCTCCATCCTGGACGCCGAGGACACCGTGCTCGATTCGCCCGACGCGCACGACGCGGGGCCGCTGCGCGGGTCGGTCGAGTTCCGCGATGTCAGCTTCGGCTACGGCGGCCGCCCGTTGCTCGATCGGGTCAACATCGCGGTCAACCCCGGCGAGACGGTGGCGCTGGTCGGCCCGAGCGGTGCGGGCAAGACCACGCTCATGGCCCTGCTCCAGCGCTTGCACGATCCGACGTCGGGATCCGTTCACGTCGACGGGTTGGATCTTCGGTCACTCAAGCAGCGATCGGTGCGGTCGCAGATCGGGGTCGTCCTCCAGGAGGGGCTCCTCTTCAGCGACTCGGTTCGATCCAACATTGCGTTCGGGCGGCCGCACGCGACGGACGATGAAATCGAGCACGCCGCGCGCGCGGCCAACGCGCACGATTTCGTGAGCAAGCTCCCGCGCGGGTACGCGACCCGCGTGGGCGAGCGGGGGAGCACGCTGTCGGGGGGCGAGCGCCAGCGGCTCGCCATCGCCCGCGCGCTGCTGAAGGACGCGCCCATTCTCATTTTGGACGAGGCGACGTCGGCCCTCGATGCCGAGTCGGAGTCGCTGGTGCAAGAGGCGCTCGGCCGGCTCATGGTGGGACGAACGACGTTCATCATCGCGCACCGGCTGGCCACGGTGGTTCGCGCGGATCGGATTCTGGTGCTCAAAGACGGCTCCATCGTGGAGAGCGGCACGCACGCGGAGCTCTTGCGCGCGAGGGGCTATTATGCGTCGCTCGTCGATCATCAAGTGCGCGGTCTCATCGACGTGGACGAGCGCGCGGCATGATGCGCTGGCCGTCGCTGGCCGCGGCGATTCTTTCGCTGGCGCTCCTATCGCCGGGCGGGCCCGCGACGCCGCACGATGGCGCGGCCAAGGCGGCCGACGGCGCCACGAAGGCGGCCGATGGCATGATCGTCTATGGCGTCATTCCGCCTCGCTTCGGATCGCCTCCTCTGCGAGCCGTCACGCAAAACCTGCCGGCATTGGCCGACTTGGGCGTAACCACTTTGTGGCTCACCCCCATCTTCGAATCCCCACCCGGCGACTTCGGTTATGCCGTCACCGACTACCTGACCGTGCGGGAAGAGTATGGAACACGCGCCGATCTCGATGCGCTGGTGGCCGAGGCCCATCGTCTTCGGCTGAAGGTGCTCCTCGATCTGGTACCGAACCACACCTCGGCGAAGCATCCGTACTTCCGTGATGCCGCGGCACGCGGTCCCTCCTCGCCCTACTTTCGCTTCTATCAGCACGACCCACGTGGCGCGCCGGTACACTATTTCGATTGGTCGCACCTCCCCAATTTGAATTACGACGAGCCCGGCGTGGTGCGCTGGATGACGGACGCGTCCCTGTCGTGGATTCGCACGAGCGGCATCGACGGATACCGGGTGGACGCTGCATGGGGAATACGCGAGCGCACACCTTCGTTTTGGGGCGCCTGGACCGCGCAGATCCGGCGCGCCCGGCCGGATGCGATCTTGATCGCAGAGGCCTCGGCGCGCGATCCCTTTTACGCCGCGCAGGGGTTCGACGCATCCTACGATTGGACATCGGAGCCCGGACATTGGGCGTGGGAAAAGGTGTTCGACGATCCGGACGACATCCCCGAACGGCTCGACCGCGCCTTGCAAGAGACGGCCGCGCGCGCCCCCGAGGCGCGCGTTCTTCGCTTTCTCGAGAACAACGACACCGGCGCGCGCTTCATCACCCGTCACGGTCCGAACCTGGCACGCGTGGCCGCCGCGGCGCTCCTGACATTGCCCGGGGTTCCGTGCCTCTTCACCGGACAAGAGGTGGGCGCCGAATACGAGCCTTACGACGTCAACCGTGTCGTCCATTTGGATCGAGGCAGCGCGCTGCGCGATTGGTACAAGAAGCTCATTGCACTTCGCGCGGCGCGCCCCAGCCTGCGTTCACGCCATTGGACGCGGGTGCCCGTGTCCGTTCGCTCGGTCTATGCCTACGTTCGAACCGAGGGCGCGGAGAGAACGCTCGTGGTGCTCCAATTCGGCGACCAGCCCGTGAACGTGGTGCTGGAGCTGCCCGATCGGCAGGACCAGAGCGCGACATGGCGCGATGGCGTCGGCGGTCCATCGCCGCGCATGGATGAGGGACGGATGTCGCTCTCGCTCCCGAGGTGGGGAGTTGCGATTCTCGGTTCGAACTGAATGAGCGGCTCGTTTCGCGATCACGATTTGCGGCTTCGACCAGCTTCGTAAACGATTTCGTCACGTACGTCGTTTTGACTGGCGGCCATCCAAAGGGAGAGAAAGAATGACGATCGACACCATCGTGCGACCAACAAGGAGTTAACGTGACTACGAAGGAATTCACCCTCGAAGACCTCGAAGGGATCCTGCTCGCCAGCACGGGAGAGGACAAAAACGTCCATCTCGCCGCCGGCCAGATCGACGCCGCCTTCGAAGAGCTGGGCTACGATTCCGTGACGGTGCTGGAAATGTGGCGCCGGATCGAGCTCGAATGCCATATCGTCGTCGACTTCTCGGTAATGGCCGAAATACGAACGCCGCGCGCGGTGCTCCATGCCGTCGACGTCTATCTTCGCTCGAGTCGCGGAGCCGACCTTTGCCTTCGTGAATGGCATTGAACGGCGCAGGGTGATCCGATGATTCGCAGAGCCGCGGGCGTGGGAATGGTTCTCGTCATGGCCGCCGCGTGCGGCGGCGCGCCCGCACCTGGCGCGAAGACGACGTCGGGCGCCGAGCGTGGCCAGGCCGAGCCGGCGAGCGACCGAGGCGCGGTGGTCTCGGATCTGGTGCTCCTGCACGGGCGCATCTTCACCGCCGATGCGGAGCGCCCGGAGGTGCAAGCGCTCGCCATCTGGCGCGGCCGCGTTCTCGCCGTCGGAGGTGACGACGACATTCGTCCGCTCATTGGCGCGCAGACCCGGGTGATCGATCTGGCGAACCGGCGGGCGGTGCCGGGCATGCGCGATAGCCACGTGCATTTTCTCAGCGGAGGCCTCGAGCTCTCCCGCGTGGCGCTCAAAGATGCCGCCAACGAGGCGGAGCTCGGACGGCGCTTGGTCGAATACGATCGCAAGCTCGCGCCCGGGCGATGGATGCTCGGCGGGCGCTGGGAGCACGAGCACACCTTGGCCGGACGTCTTCCCGACGCGGCGCTGCTCGACAAGTACGTGCCGAATCGACCGGTATTTCTATCGCGCTACGACGGTCATATGGCGGTCGCCAACAGCCGCGCGCTCGCCATCGCCGGCATCGATGCCCGCACGGCGGACCCGCCCGGTGGCGCCATCGTCCGCAAACCCGGTTCGCGCACGCCAACCGGCATTCTGCGCGACAATGCGATGGACCTCGTGTGGGGCAAGGTCCCTCCGCTCGGCGACGATGAAATCGTGGAGGCCGTGCGCGCCGCCACCCGCGAGGCCCATCGCAGCGGTGTCACGGCGGTCGAGGACATGGATGGCAGCGATCCGGCAACGCGCGCGCGGCTGCTCGGCACCTACCAGCGGCTCGCGCAGAGCGGCGAGCTGGGGGTGCGGGTTGCGCTCTACTGGCCTCTCGCCGATTACGGCGAGCTCGCGCGCGCGGGCGTACGAGCGAGCTTCGGGAGCGACTGGGTGCGCATCGGTGGCGTGAAAGGCTTCGTCGATGGCTCCATTGGCTCCAGCACGGCCAAGATGTTCACGCCTTACCTCAACGAGCCCGATTCGACGGGTCTGTTCGTGACACAGCCCGAGAAGCTGCGCGAGTGGATCGGCGCCGCCGATTCGGCAGGCCTCGCGGTCGCGGTGCACGCCATTGGCGATCGCGCCAACGCGGACCTCTTATCCATCTTCGCTCAGGTGGCACAAAAGAATGGAGGCCCGCCGCACCGCTTCCGCATCGAGCACGCGCAAATCCTCCGGCCCGAGGACCTGACGCGCTTTGCCAGCTCGGGGGTCATCGCATCGATGCAGCCATATCACGCGGTCGACGATGGCGGCTGGATCGAACGCCGCATCGGCGCCGCGCGCCTCACCGCCGCCTACGCGTGGCGCTCGCTCTTGGACAAAGGCGCGACGCTCGCCTTCGGCTCCGATTGGCCCGTCGCGCCCCTCTCGCCGCTCACGGGCATCGACGCCGCCGTCAACCGGCGCACCCTCGACGGCAAACACCCCGAAGGGTGGTTCCCGGCCGAGCGCATTTCCGCACGCGAAGCGGTCGTTGCCTACACGCGCAGCGCCGCCTTCGCCGCCCGGCGCGAGCTGGACGAGGGCTCCCTCGCGCCCGGCAAGCTCGGTGATGTGGTCGTCCTCTCGCACGACATCCTCGACCCTGCCGCGCGCAACGAGATTGCGACCGCGCACGTCATGCTCACCATCGCCGGCGGCCAGGTGGTCCACGAACAATCGTCGTCGTCGCCCAGCCGATGATGCGGTGATTGAATCGTTGCGCCTCACGCCAATTTTCGCCTTTGGCGGTCGGCTGCGATCGCGCGCATGGCGTTATGACAAAGATTCGAACGCCTCCGGCCATCCAAAGGAAATGCGACTCCACAGTACGATTCGGATGAGCTTTTGCGCAGGAACGGCGTTGGCCTTTGGCGCCACGCTGCTTGGCGCGTGTGGCGACAATACCTCCTCGTCCCCTTCTGCCGACGGCGGTGCGGACGTTACCTTCCGGCCCACCCATGACAGCGCGACCACCGACAAGTCGTCGAGCGTGACCGATCCGTGCGCGGACGGCGGTCCCGATCCCGCGGTCTACGACAAAACGACGGCCGACGGCGGCGCGTGCAATCTTCGAAAAACGCACGGGGCGGGGCTCGCGCGCAGCTGCCTCCCGATCGCCCAGGGCGCGTACTGCGACTCGCTCGAGTTCTGCATCCCAGCCACATCGGCGGCCGAGATTGAGCGCATCGCACCCGATTTCGATTGCAAGAGCACGGCGCACGGCTGCAGCGGCGTGCGCTGCTTCCGCAAAGGCGGGCACACCGTCGACGCCAACGTCTTCGCGCAAATGTGCGCGGTCACGACGAGCGATGTGGCGCTCCTCAGCGACGTGCTGTGCTGGATTTACGAGTAATCGCGCTTCCATATCTGCCTAGGTGGCATATTTCGCCACCGCGTCACTGCGAACCATGGCTTCACAGCGGCGCCACCACACACATGGCGCTCGAGCGAATTGGGCGCGGTGGCGCGCGATGCTTCATTTTTTGATGTTCACGGCGTGACTTTCTGCGCGGTGAGACCGTCCGACGCAAACACTACGACGGATCTCACCCTGCGAGAAACGAATGCACTCTACATTTAACTTACGCGTCCTCATCGTGTCGGCAGCGTTGATCGTTCCATTGGCCGCGGCCTGTTCGAGCTCCGACAGCGCGGAGCCTGGATCGGGGGGGCAAAAGGATGGCGGCCCCCCAGGCGAAGGCCCGTATTCGGATGGTGGCAAGCCTGGCAATCCCGGCGCCGACGCGGGGCCCGACGGCCAGCCCGGCGCCGACGATCCGGGCCCCGCTTGCACCGCCTTTGCGGCGGCGTACTGCGCGAAGGAAAAGAGCTGCAGCGACTTTTACCATCGCGTGCTCAGCGGCCCCGATGCGCTCTGCCAAGAGCGTCGAAAGCTCGCGTGCCTCGCCCATTTTCTAGGTGCGGGGCCGGCGCTGAAGTCGACGAACATGGTCTGCTTTGCGCACGAGGCTATTGCGCGCAGCCGGCTGACAACGGACAAGGATGCGACGAATACCAGCCTTGCAAGATCGGGCTCAAATGCGCGAACGGCCAATGCCGAAGAGGCGATCCCGCGGGAGCGGCGTGCGGAGATAGCCCAACGTCGCCCGACATCTGCGACAACATCAACGGCGTCTACTGCGTGGCCATCGCGCGCAGCTGCCAGAGCACGACGGTCGCCAAGCTCGGCGAGCGCTGCGGTGGTCTGGCCACGGCGTGCGAGGGCGGCAGCTATTGCAATGGAACCACGTGCGCCCGCCAGCCGCGCGAAGGAGACGACTGCGCCCTCACGCGCGGTCCCGACTGCCTCGCGCCATCCATGTGCGAAAACGGCAAATGCATCGTCCCCGACGGCAACACGTGCAAATGATCGTCGAGCCAGACGAGGCCGCGCACCCGGCCACCGGAGCGAGCGGCGCCGTGTGAGGCCTCGCCCGCGGGCGCGCGCCGGCGTATAAGGGCAGCATGTTCCGAAACTCATCCTTGAAATCCGCGTCGACCCGTATGGGGATGGCCGGCGTGGCCGCCCTCGTTGCAACGCTGGTGGCGTGTGCATCAGGCTCGTCCTCGCCGCCTCCCGCAACGGGCGAAACGCCGTCCCCCTCGGCGGGCAATGCGCCGTCTCCCGCCGCGAGCAACGCGTCCCCGGCCGCAACGGGCTCCGCGGCAGCCGCCACACCGAAGGCCTGCGGCTGCGCGCTCTGCGAGCCCGTCGTCAGCGACGACGCCTGTACGACGGACGCGGACTGCGCTCCCTCCGTGCCGTGCCACGCGCCGAAGTGCGTGGCGAAGGCCAAGGCCGTCGCGCGTACGCCCGATACGATGTGCACCATGATGATGGCCTGCACCTCGGCCGACTCGAACGCGTGCGGCTGCTTGAAGGGCAAGTGCGCCCTTTATCCCAAACCGTAACGATCCTTGGCTCGGCGCCCCCTCCCCGCCGCGGGCGAGGGGGCGATATGCTCAAAACCCGTTTCGGCGAATGGCCTTGTACGCGCTCCCAAAGCTGCGCGTGTCGTGCACGCAGCCCGCTGCGCAGCCTTTGCATTCGTAGACGGTGGGCGTCTTCCACGCGTCGCCCTTCTCGTAAATGACGATGTGCCCCGCGCCCCCGGAGTGGTGAACCAACGCGTCGCCCTTCTTGATGGAGCTGCGGTTGATGATCTTCCACTTGCCCGCGCGCGAGCGGATGAAGTCGGCGGTCGAGTAAGGGTGCGAGTTCGTCTCGAGCTTCGCGGCCCCGAAGCGCCACGCCTTGGCGACCATGCCCGAGCAGTCGGCCCCGTACGAGCCGCTATGGCTGCAGTTGGGGCAGCTGCCGCGGCACGATCCCTTGGTCGACGACGTCGGCCCGGCGGAGCGCCATGCGCCGTGGCCCCACCAATACGAGAACCCCACGGAGGCCTTGGCGCGCGCGATCGTATCGGCGGGCGACGGCCCCGCGGCCGCGGCGACGGCGGCGGTGGAGAGACCGTCCTCGCCATCGTCCGGCAGCGCCTCGACCACCTCGAGGTACTTCACCGAGCCGAACCCCTGAACGCCGTCGTGCTCGACGCGAACGAATCCGTTCTCGACCTTGGGGTCGACGAGGGTCACCTCGGAGCCCACCATCATCACGCGCTGAATCGCGCCCTCGGGCGATCCCTCCGCGCGCAAATTCAGATCGGCCATGGTGCGAAGCTTGACCCCGGCCACGTAGGCCGAAGTATCCGGTGCTTCGACATCCTCGGCGCGTTCGTCGGCGCCGACCAAAAGGCCGCTCTCGATCTCACCAACGTCCCCGGGGGATGAGGCGATGGGATCGGCTTCCTCATCGACGGCTGCGCCTTCCGACGCGCTGCATCCGACCATCGGAACGGCAACACACAATGCCGCTGCAATGAATGCGTGGAGTTTCTTCATATCGTCCCCTTTCATCGAAGTAGCATTGCGAAATCCACGCCGCGCGATTTCAAAACATGAAATGGACCGTTCGCGCCCTATCGCGATCTTCGCGATCACCGCGATCCCTACGATGCATCGCCGCCCACCCGGTGAAATAGCGCGAAATTGCGCGCCGTGATCGCGTGGATCGCACCTGGTGGGTTCGCGATCCAGGCTCGTTCACCGTTCTGGATCGCGGTGATCGCGAAGATCGCGAGGGCGATCTCCTGGCACGCCCCTCGCTCTCCAACGGGGTATTCGGGAGGTACGGTCGACGTGAAAACACGCCCTTCGGATCTATCGGGTTTGGCGAAGTCCATCGCGGTGGCCACCATCATCGGCTTGGCCACCGTCGCGGGCGTCGTCTCCTTGCGCGGAAAAGCGAACCCCCCAACGCCTGTCTCGTCTACGACCGAGGGCTCGGAGACCGCGTCGCCCACCCTCGCACCTGGGGCAACTGCACCTGGGGCCGCGGCGGCCGTTCAGACCACATCGGCGTTCCCGGACGCGGGATCGTTCATCCGCGATCCGCGCGCGATCTTTACGGCGACATGGGGCTCGGGGCTTGGGCAACTCGGGCGCTCTCGCCCGCAAGAGGGGAACCCCGAGGGCCCGAAGAGCTTTGCGGTGACCGACGATGGTTACATCGTTTTGGATCAAGTGAACGAGCGGCTGGTGCGCTACGACGCGAAGGGAAAGCCCATCGGGACCATCCCCGTCTCCGAGACCAGCGACGATATCGCGGCCGGCAAAGATTCCATGGCCGTGCTCGATCGCCTCGTTCAAAAGAAGGTCACCACGTACGATGCGTCGGGCCGCAAGACCGGAGAGTATGCGCTCGACGGCGCCAAGGGCATCAAGGAGCCCGGCACCACCAGCGGTGTCTTCATGGACGGGAAGAAGGTTTACGTCGAGCGCGAGCACGGGGGATTGGTCATGCTCGGCGGCGCAGGCGGGCAGCCCTCGGCCGATGGGACCGAGCTCAGTGGGCGCCCGTCGAAGGATGGCGCGCTCCTCCTGTCGGCCGGTGTGCTCTCGGCGCGCGCGGGCGTGGTCTATGTCAATGTGTTCGATCGCGCCAAGAATGGCCTGCGCTTCACGCAGAAGGTCGCGCTGGGCCCGGAGCTGAAAGCTTTGTTGCTCCTCGACTCCGACGCGCGCGGTACCATCTATGTGGGAGCTTGGATGACCGTCGCGGGCGAGCAGCCGCCGGACAGCATCCGTGTATTCTGCATATCCTCCGCCGACGGGCGAACCCTCGGGCAGACCTCGCTCCCGACCAACGACACGCCGGAAGAATCCTTTCGCGATCTCGCCGTGGGGGCCGATGGGTCCATCGTGTATGCCTGGCGCAGCGAGCAAGGTGTTCAATACCTGCGCGCCACGTGCCCCTAGCTGCCCACGCCGCGGAGGGACCGAACCGCGCACCCGCTCCCATCGCACGACTGGGCGAACCGCGGACGTGACGCATAATCGTCGGTATGATCCGTGAGGTCGCGGCCGATGGTGAAACGAGCGCGTGGCGACCACCACATGGGAAGAGCGCGCCGGACGCTCACTACGTCCAGCTCCGACCGGGTTTGGCCATGCATTGGACGGACGGAAGGAATCCCTCACGACGCGGATGCCGCATTTGCATTCCCACCGTCCATCAGCCTCTCGCTGGTGCTCGATGGCCCGACCGACCTCTCCGTGGGCGGACGCGAAATTGCGTTGGCCGCCGGAGGCAGTTCGGACAGGCGCATCGCCACGGCCGTCATGTTTTCGATGGCCGAGGGCGACACGGTCGTACGGAGACTCCGCCAGGGCGTGCACCTGCGTCACTTCGTGGTCATCGCCGGGCGCGAATGGCTCGCGGCGAGCGGGCTCGATTCGGACACGGTGCCGCCCGCGGTGCGCGCGTTCCAGCGGGAGCACCTCGCGCTCCGCCGGTGGCGGCTCTCGGAGCAAATCGTCTTTCTGACGGAGCAGCTCCTCGCACCGCCCATCTACGGCCCGCCGGTGCACCATCTGCTCCTGGAGAGCAAGGCCATCGAGCTCTTCGCCGACGGTCTTCGCACCATCGCGGGCGGGGAGATCGGGCCGGGGCACGGGAACCTCGACCCGCGCGCATTCCAACGGATCCGCGCGGTCAAAGAGCGCCTGGACGCCTCCGGCGGCATGCCTTCGTCGCTCGCCGCCGTGGCGAAGCAAGCAGGCATGAACGTCGCTGCCCTTCAGCAACACTTCCGCGCGGCCTTCGGCAGCACCGTGTTCGGATACCTGCGCGAACGGAATCTGCAACGCGCCCGTCAGGCGTTGGAGCATGGGCTCACGGTGAGCGAGGCCGCCTTCGAGGCGGGTTACCGAAGCCCCGCAAACTTCGCCACGGCGTTCAAACGCCGATTCGGTCAGACGCCGAAGCGGTTTCGCTCATGAGCTCACCCGGACCGGACCGACACCTCCAATCCTCCGGAGTAGGGCACGGTCACCGACACGAAGCCATTCGCAGGATTTCGAACGTAACCGAGGTAATCGGCATAATCCTTCGCCGCGGCCACGACCTGGTCGCACACCACCACGGCCCCCGGCCGCAGCCGCGGTACCAATCGCTCCAGCGCGGGTTTGGCGACCGCAATCCAGGTGTCGACGAGGACGAAGTCGACCTCGCCGCCCACGTCTTCGAGGGTCGTCAGCGCGTCACCTTCGCGCAGGTCGACATACTGCGACACCCCCGCTTGCTGGAAATTGGCCCGCGCCGCCGCTACCTTCGACGGCTCGAGCTCTGTCCCGATCACCACGCCGCCGCCGCCATATGCCGCGACGTTCTCCCGAACCGCCGCCGCGAGGTACAAGGTCGAGACACCAAATGAGGTGCCGACCTCCACCACCCGACGCGCACGAAGCGCGCGGCACATGGCGTAGTTGAACTCGTTCTTGTCGCGATCGAGCGCGACCAATTTATCGCGAAAGAATCGGTCGTCGAACTCGAGATAGCGCGTCCCCTTGATGCGATGAAGGACCATGCGTGGAAGGAAATGGAAGAGCAAGGACGGCGTCTGACGTTGGTGCATGCCGTAGAGGCGCCTCAAGACGCTCTCGATCGCGGCGTCGCGCATCGGCGTTTTCATGGTTCACCCGTTTCGTGAGCCCATGATGATGGGATCCGCCGCCGCCGCGTGCCAGCCAGAAGACCTTTGCGCCATCGAGAAAGACGTTTGCGCGAGCGCCGCCGGCACCTCACGTATCCATGGTCACGAATCCATGGTGTCGAGGGGCGCCGCCATCGGCCGTCGCACCGAATCGCGCGGGCGCGGCTCGGAGAGCTCCGATGCGCCGGGCACCAGCAGCGCGAGCACCGCCGCCGCGAACACGCCCAGGCCCGAGGCGAGGAGCACCCGCTGTTCCCCGAGCCACGCAAGAAGATGAGGCAACCCCGCCAAACCCACCGGCGCCAGACCGTAGGAAACGAGGAAATCGATGGACGAGATCCTCCCCAGCTTCTCGCGCGGCACCTCGCGCTGCAGGGCGGTAAACCAGGGCACGTTGAACAGTTCGATGCCCAGCCCGCCCAGCGCATAGGCCACGACGATCATCCAACCGCGATCCCCCACCCACAACGCGAGCGGTACCAGGCCGTACAGGCTCAAGCCTCCAAAGGCCACCACCCCCGGATGGCGGGGCTTCCATCGCCCGAGGAGCAGCGCTCCGGCGATGGCGCCCGCCGAATAGCAACCGGGCGCAATACCCAACATGGCGTCGCCGCCAAAATGGCGTTGGCTGATGGTGGGCAACATGAGCTTACCGGAAGCTTCGCCGAGCCCGAGCCACACCACCAGCGCCGCGAGCCCCGCGAGGAACCATCGGTGTCGCAAGGCCTCCGCGAACCCTTCGCGCCAATCGGCCAAAAGCCCCCGCGCGCGGGTCTCGCTTCCCCCGCTCGCGGTGCGTTCGGAGCTCGGCCCGAGCAACATGGCCGCGCCGGCGGACCCAAACCATAGCGCGGCGGCCAATCGGAAGCTGGCCGCGCCGCCCCACACATTGTAGAGCAGCACCGCGGCGGCCGGCACACCCGTGAGACAAACGCGCATGCTCAGCGCGGTGGCGGCATTGGCCTGCTGGCGCTCGGGCTCCGGCACCACTTCGGCCACGATGGCTTGATACGCACTTCGAAAGATCCCCTCGCCCATCCCCGAAATCACGGCGCAGATGCAAACGAGCCACAAGGCCGCGTCGAACGCGGGGACGACGGCAAGGACGGCGGCGCCCCGGAGCGCGCTGGAAAAAACGAGCGCCCGGCGGCGCGGCCAGCGATCGGCGATCAACCCACCGAACAGGGCGCCCAAAAGAAAGCCGGCGGTGGTGCAGCCCAGGACCAGCCCGAGCGCGGTCAGCGCGCCCCGCGTGCGCAGCACGTGCAGCGTAAAGAGCGTGGGCAACATTCCGGTCGCCGCCGCGGACGCGGTGTAGCTGGTCCACGCGATGCGGAAGCCCCGGTGGCGCAGTGCTCGGAACACCCGATTACCCCAGCCTCTTCGGACGGCGCCGCGCGGTCGGCGAATCGAGCTGCTCGGCGAGCTCGTAACGGTAATTCGCGCACTCGGACTTGGGATCGGTCGACAGGGGCCTCAATCGCGCGGCGCGACGGCGGAGCCCCTCGAGCGATATCTCGGTGCTCATGCCGTGCTCCTTGAGCCATCGCTCGTCGAACGCCGTTTGCAAATAACGCTCTCCACGATCGGACGCGAGAAACACGACATGGTCCCTGGGCCGGCTGGCGATGGCCAATCGAAACGCCACCAAGAGCGCAGCGCCGGTGGAGACACCGGCCAGCAAACCCTCGGTGCGCACCAAGGTGCGGCACGCCACGAAGGCGTCTTCGTCGGATACGATGTACACCTCGTTGACGGCGGAGAGATCGTCGAGGTTGTCGGGGGTCCAACTCAACCCGACCCCGGGCGTCAGGTAGCCGTGCGCTTCGCCGCCAAATACGGTGGAGCCATCCACGTCGACGCCGACGACTTTGACGTGGGGCGCGTAGCGCCGCAGGTACCGCGAGATGCCGCCGAGCTGCCCGCCGGTGCTGACCGTGCACACCACCGTGGACAGGCTCGGCCCCAAATCGGCGAGGAGCTCGGGCGCCGTGGATTGGTAATGCGCTTCGCTGTTGAGCGGATTGAAGCACTGATCCGGCCGGAACGAGCCGGGGATTTCGCGGTGCAATCGGTTCGCGTAGGCGATGCGCGTTTTGTGGTACGAGCCGCTGTCGTCTTTCTCTTCGATCACGACGACCTCGGCGCCGAACGCGGCGAACAGCGCGAGGTTCGTCGGCGTGATCTTCGGATCGACGATGGCGATCACCCGGTAGCCGCGGGCCGCGCCGATCATGGCGAGCGCGATGCCGAAGTTGCCGGACGACGACTCGATGATCGTCGCCCCGCGCCGGAGCAGCCCGCGCGCTTCGGCGTCGCGGATGATGTGCCAGGCGGCTCTATCCTTCAGGCTCCCGCCGGGGTTCGCGGATTCGAGCTTCGCCAGCAGACGTCCCTCGCTCCGCGTCGTCAGGTTCTCGAGGCGGACCAGCGGGGTGTGGCCGACCGATTCCAGCAAATGCGGGATACTAGGGATTGCGGGCTCGTCGGCCTCAAAGGCATGCTCATAAGTCATGGCCTCCTCCAAAGTTCGATTGGCGGCAATCTCATACAAGGCGGGGACGCAGACGTAAAGAACGAATTAACTTAATTTGAGAATCGATTGTGGGCGCACCCATTTAATACAGAGAGTATCCGCATGGGGTATCTCGCGGCGCCCCGGCTCCGCGATCGGCCGCGCGGGGAGGCCGCGTGTCGTGAGCCACACATCCACCATGCCGAAATCGAAGACAGTACGCGGAATTTCGCATATTTCGATACGGACGCCGTCGTTTCGAGACGGCGGTGCGACCTTTTGACTCACCACCCCGCGACGTTTGAGCTTCTGCCACGACGGACGGCGCCCTCACGACAATGACGATGACCGACATCGTATCAGCCGTCTGATTGGTAATGGCACCGGTATTCGTACCAGCACATACCATGCACCGGTGCGTGCGCCGAAAAGTAACCTCGTCCGGTCCGGAGCCCGCGACAAAACGACGCAGGCAACTGACGCAAGCCACGCGAAGCGCGCCAATCGACGCAGCTTACGACGAACTTCGAATTGGACTTACACCTGGCCAGGACGATGTTTGAGTGACGCGTTCATCGCCTCCGCGAGGAGGTGAATGTTCCGGCGGCTCATCATGCTCCGGTGCGAGCCGGGGACTCGGGTCACGTGAAGGTTGGGCAGCCCGATGCGGGCCCAGTCGGCGATGGGATCGATGCCGTTGGCCGAGTCTTCGGCGCGGTAAAAATGGACGGGGGCGGAGATGCACTTCGGGTGGTAGCTGCCGGCTGCCTCGGCGTTCTCGTGGAGTTGTTGGATGATCGCTTTGACCTCGACCCACGAGAGATCGGCCAGCTCCGGGGGCATGAGCGACCATCGCTTGGCAATGGCCACCAGGCCCTCGAAGTCCGCGTTTCGGGCCAGCGACTCGAGCTCGCTCATTTGCTCGGGCGAATAGTGCTCTTCGCCGACCGAGAGGAGATCGTGCAGCAGGATCGAGAAGTAATCTTGCTCGTCGGGCGCTTGAATCGCCGGGCTCGCGCTCCGATGGACCGAGCGGTACGTATCGAGCAGGCCGACGAACTCCACCTCGTGACCGAGATCGATGAGCTGCGACGCAATTTCATATGCAATCAAACCACCAAACGAGTATCCCGCCAGCCGGTATGGGCCACTGGGGCGCAGCTCGCGAAGGATGCGGATCATCTGCTCGGCCATGTCGTGGATGGCCAGCACCCGGCGGTCGCCCTTGGACACGGGGAGCATCCCGTAAACCGGGACGTCTTCGTCGATGAAGCGCGCCAGGTGGTGCGCGTAGAACAACGAACCTGCCCCCTCGTGCACCACGAACAGCGGCGGCTCTGCGCCGTGGGCGCGGATGGCGATGCTGCCCTCGCTCGGTCCCTGGGGAGCGCGCGCGATGGACTCGGCGAGGCGGGCGATGGTGGGGTGATCGAAGACGTCGGAGGCGGTGATCGAGAGGCCGCCTTGGCGGAGGGAGTTGATGACCCGCAGGATCGAGAGGGAGTGGCCGCCGAGCTCGAAGAAGTCATCGTGGCGGCCAATGCGATCCCGCTGCAGGAGCTCGGACCAGAGCTCCGCCAGGAGCGACTCCAGCTCGCCCTGCGGCGGCTCGTAGCCACGCGCGGTGTAGGCGCCGGAGTCGGGGGCCGGGAGCGCGCGGCAATCCAGCTTGCCATTGGGGGAGAGCGGCATAGTTGCAAGATACATGTATGCGGCCGGCACCATGTACTCGGGCAGCGCCGAGGAGAGATGGGCGCGGAGGTCCTCCACCGCCACGGGCTCCGCGGCCGTGTAATAGGCGACCAAGCGCTTTTCGCCGGGCGCGTCCTCCCGGGCCAAGACGGCTGCCTCCCGCACCTCGGGGTACGACGCGAGCCGCGACTCGATTTCCCCCAGCTCGATGCGGAAACCGCGGATCTTCACCTGATGGTCGTTTCGTCCCAGATATTCGATGTCCCCGTCCGGGAGCCATCGCGCGAGATCGCCGGTCCGGTACATGCGCGCCTCCGGATCGACGGCGAAGGGATCACGAACGAAGCGCTCGGCCGTGAGCTCGGGCCGATGGAGGTATCCGCGCGCCACGGCGACGCCGCCAATGTACAATTCGCCGGCCACCCCCACCGGAGACGGCTCCCCTCGCCCGTTCAGGATGTAGATGCGCGCATTCGCGATGGGGCGCCCGATGGGGATGGTCGACATCTCGGATATCGATCCATCGGAGGGGCACTCCCACGCGGTCACGTCGACGGCGGCCTCCGTGGGCCCGTAAAGATTGTAGAGCCGCGCGTTGGGCAATTGCTCGTAGAAGCGTCTCACGAGCGAGGCGGGCAGCGCTTCACCGCTGCAAATCACCCGGGTCAAGCTGCGGCAGCGCGCGGCCTGGGGTTGCTCGAGGAAGGCGTGGAGCATCGAGGGTACGAAGTGCACGGTGGTGATCCGTTCATGCCGAATCACCTCCGCCAAGTAGGCGCTGTCTTTGTGTCCATCGGCGCGCGCCAGGACCATCCGGGCGCCCGTCAGCAACGGCCAGAAGAACTCCCACACGGAGACATCGAAGCTAAAAGGAGTCTTTTGGAGCACGGCGTCGTGCTCGGCGAGACCGTAGGCGCGCTGCATCCAGACGAGCCGGTTGACCACGGCGCGGTGCTCGTTCATGACGCCTTTGGGCACCCCGGTGGAGCCGGAGGTGTAAATCACGTAGGCGAGGTGCTCGGGCGCTCGTTGGATATCCAGGCGCTCGGGGTTCTCGCTGGAGAAGCCGGCATCGAGGGGCTCCGCCGCGTCCAAACGGAGCACCGCGGGGATACCGGCGGCGATGCCGTCGCGGTCATCGAGCGGCATCCCGGCTGCCGTCAGGAGCACCTTGGGCGCGCTGTCGCGCAGCATGTACGAAAGCCTCTCGGGCGGATACGACGGATCGAGGGGCACATAGGCGCCTCCCGCCTTGAGCACGGCCAAGAGGGCCACCACCATGGCGACGCTGCGCTCCGCGCACACGGCGACCCGGTCGTCGGCCCCCACGCCGAGCGCCCGCAGACGATGCGCGAGGCGGTTGGCGCGCGCGTCGAGCTCGGAATAGCGCAGCGCGGACGAGCCGTGCACCAAGGCGACGCGATCGGGCGTGCGCGCCACTTGCGCTTCGAAGAGCTCGTGAACGCTCGCGTCGCGCGGATAATCCGCCTCGGTGGCGTTCCACGCGTGAAGGAGGCGGTGGCGTTCCGAGGCCGGGAGCACGTCCAAGGTCTCGATGGACGTACCGGGGGAGCGCTCGAGCGCTTCCACCAATCCAGCGACGGCGGTGTGCATCGCTTCGCAAATGGGATTGGGCGCGATGGGCGTTTGCACTTGTACCGTCAGCGTAAATCCTTTTCCCATATCGTCGACGGACAACGTCAATGGGTAATTGGTGCGCTCCTCGGCGTGCACCACCTCGATACCGTTCCAGATGCGCCGCGAAGCCTCCAGCGCCTCCGGGCTGTGCCGGTAATTGAGCAGCGACGAGAACAATGGCGCGGGCGCCGCCACCCCGCTGCAGCGCTGCGCCAGGGCCAACGAGGCGTGCTCGTGGTGCAGCAGATCGGCGAGCAGCTCGTGCACCTTTCGCACCTTGGCCTCGGCGCCCGACGCGTCGATGCCGATGCGCACGGGCAACGTATTGATGAAGAGCCCCATGGCGCGCTCCACGCCGTCTCCGCCCAGCATGCGGCCCAGCAAAACCGTGCCGAACACCACCTCGCGGCGATCCGATACGCGCGCCAGCACCTGCGCCCACGCCAGATGAAAGATGCTGGCCGCGCTCACCCCCAGCCGTTTTGCGCGCGCGCGCAGCCGCTGGGCGAGCTCGGGCGAGAGGGTCCTTTGCGCTTGGGATATCCCGCTGCCGTCGCCGCGCACCTCCAACAAGCCATAAGGCGCCGTGGGCTCTTCGATGTCGCCCAAGAGGCGCTGGAAGAACGCTTCGTGCTCTCCACGGCTCACCGCGAGCCGCGCCTGCGCCACGAATTGGCGGAATGGTACGGGCGGAGGGAGGCGCGCCATGTCGCCCGAGAGGTGCGCCGTCACCTCCTCGTGCATCACGTCGAGCGTGCTGTGGTCCACCACCAGATGGTGCGTCAGGAGCAGAAGCAGCCACCCCTCGCCCGCACCGTCGCGCGCGATGGAGGCGCGCATCAGCGGGGCCCGACGCAAATCGAAGCGTTGCCGCCGGGGGTCGATCCGTTCGTACAGCTGCTTCGCGGCGTCCCCCGCCCCATCGCCCACCGCGGGCTCGAGCGTCACTTCCTCCACCGGCAGCTCCGCCCGGCGCCATACGACCTGCACGGGCTCGGGAACACCTTCCCACTCCACCGCGGTGCGCAGGATATCGTGCCGCGCCATCACTGCTTGGATGGCGCCGAGGTAGCCCTCGAGCCGCGCCCGATCGGCAAATCGGAAGATGCTCGAGACGATATACGGATCGCCTTCGGTCGCCAAAAGATGATGAAAGAGGATCCCCTCCTGAAGCGGCGCCAGGGGGTAAATGTCTTGCACGTTGGGCACACCGCCGGCGACCCGCGCGACCACGTGCGCAATCTCCCGCGCCGTGAGCGCCACCAAGGGCAGCATGTCGGGCGTAATGACGTTGCAATCCTCTGGAATGGTGTTCTCCGGGATCGCGGCCGGCGCGGCGTCGTGCTTCACCGCCGCGGCCAGATCGCACAGCGCGGGCGTGGCGAACACGGTGCGGACGGTCGCCTGCAATCCGCGACGGCGCATCCTCTCCATCAAGGTCACGGCCAGGAGCGAGTGGCCGCCCAGCTCGAAGAAGTTGTCGCGCCGTCCAACCCGTTCGCGCTGCAAGAGCTCCGACCATAGCCCGGCCAGGATCGTCTCCACCTCGCCGCGCGGTGCCTCGTACCCTCGCGCGGTGTACGCGTCATCGTCGGGCGCGGGCAGCGCGAGGCGATCGAGCTTGCCGTGGGCCGTCAGCGGCAACGTTTCCAGGTACACATACGCCGCCGGCACCATGTAATCGGGCAGCACCGACGACAGGTGGGCGCGCAGATTCTCTACCGCCACGGGCTCCGCCGCCGCGTAATAGCCGACGAGTCGCTTCTCGCCCGGCTCGTCTTCGCGCACCAACACCGCGGCTTCGCGCACCCCCGGGCACGAGCCGAGCCGCGCTTCGATTTCCCCGAGCTCGATGCGGAAGCCGCGTATCTTGACTTGGTCATCGTTTCGTCCGAGGTACTCGATGCTTCCATCCGGAAGCCATCGCCCCAGATCGCCGCTTCGGTACAAGCGAGACGAACGAGATGAACCCGAGCCCGGCCCGTGGACGAAGGGATCGCGGACGAATCGTTCGGCGGTGAGCTCGGGACGATGCAGGTATCCCCGCGCCACGCCGGCGCCGCCAATGTACAATTCCCCGGCCACCCCCACGGGCACGGGCCGGCCGTGTCGGTCCAAAATGTAAATGCGCAAATCGGGTATCCGCCGTCCAATTGGGCTCGATCCCGCCCGAGCCACCTCGGCCCGTACCAGCGGACGATACGTCGCGTGCACGGAGGTCTCGGTGATCCCGTACATGTTGACGAGGCGGGGAAGCTCGCCCGGGTTGCGCGCGTGCCAGGGTTCGAGCGCGGCGACGTCGAGCGCTTCCCCGCCGAAAACGATGGTCCGCAAGCGGTGCGCCGTGGGGTGGGCCGCCTGCGCGGCCATAAAGTGACGGAATGCGCTGGGCGTTTGATTGAGAATGGTCACCCCTTCGCGGCACACCAACCGATAAAACTCGTCCGGGGAGCGGGCCACGTCGTGCGGCACCACGACCAAGCGCCCGCCGTGGAGGAGCGCGCCCCAGAGCTCCCAAACGGAAAAGTCGAACGCGATGGAGTGAAAGAGCGTCCAAACGTCATGGGCGCCAAATTCGAACCATGCCGACGTCGCCGAGAACAGTCGGGTGACATTTGCATGCTCGACCATGACCCCCTTGGGCAATCCGGTGGAGCCCGAGGTGTAAATCACGTACGCCAGGTGCTCGGGCGTGAGGTTCATGTCCTCGCGTTTCAGGTCCCTCGAAGAGAGCCCGGACCAAGCCGGATCGGGGGCGTCCAAGTCCAAGACGGGCATGGTGGCCTCACGGGCCAGCGCGCCAAGCGCCATTCCTGTTTGCGTCAGCAGCACCTCGGGCGCGCTGTCGCGCAGCATGTACGCGAGCCGCTCGGCGGGGTACGATGGATCGAGCGGCACGTACGCTGCGCCCGCCTTCAGCACCGCCAAGAGCCCCACGACCATCGCGATGCTCCGCTCCACGCACAACGCCACGCGATCGTCGGGGCGCACGCCGAGATCGCGAAGGTGGTGCGCCAGCCGATTGGCGCGGGCGTTCAGCTCGGCGTACGTCAGCGTTGCCCCTTGGTGCACCAAGGCCACGGCCTCGGGGGTGCGCGCGACCTGCGCTTCGAACAGCTCGTGGATGCACCGGTCGCGTGGAGGCTCGAGGTCGATGGCGTTCCACGCGTGGAGAACGCGGTGGCGCTCCGCTGGGGGCAGCACGTCCAGCGCTTCGATGGCTCTTTGCGGCGCGCGCTCCAGCGCCTCCACCAACACCGAGACAGCGGTGTGCATCGCGTCGCAAATTGGCTCGGGCTCGATGGGTGATTGCACCTGCGCGGTCAGGGCGAAACCTCGACCCATATCGTCCACGGACATGGTCAAGGGGTAATTGGTGCGCTCCTCCGCGTAGACCAGCTCGATCCCGTTCCACGCCGGCCGGCCCGCGTCGAAGGCGTCCGAGCTATGACGGTAATTGAGCAGCGACGAGAAGAGAGGCGCCGGCGCGGCCACCCCGCTGCACCGCTGCGCCAAGGCCAGCGACGCATGCTCATGGTGCAGCAGGTCCGCGAGCAGCTCGTGCACCCGCTGCACGCGGGCTTCCACGCCGGTCGCGTCGATGCGAATGCGCACGGGCAAGGTATTGATGAAGAGCCCCATCGCGCGCTCCACACCATCGCCGCCCCTCATGCGCCCAAGCAAGACCGTGCCGAACACCACGTCGTCGCGACCGGATACGCGCGCCAGCACCTGCGCCCACGCCAAGTGGAAGATGCTCGCCGCGCTCACCCCCAGCCGCCTTGCGCGCTCGCGCAAGCGCGACGCGAGCTCGGGCTCCAGCGTTCTTCGGGCTTGCGAAATGGCATCGCCGTCGCCGCGCACCTCCGACAAGCCAAAGGGAGCCGTGGGCTCGGCGACGTCGCCGAGCAAGCGCTGGAAGAACGCCTCGTGCTCGGCGCGGCCCACGGCGAAGCGCGACTGCGCGACGAATCGACGGAACGGCACGGGCTCCGGGAGCCGCGCGGTCTCGCCCGCGAGGTGCGCGGTCACCTCCTCGTGCATCACCGCCACTGTGCCATGGTCCATGGCCAAATGGTGCGTGAGCAACAAAAGCAACCAAGCCTCGCCGGCGCCCTGGCGCGCGATATAGGTGCGCATCAGCGGCGCCCGGCGCAGCTCGAGCCGCTGCCGTCGGGGATCGACGCGACGATACAGCTCCTTCACCGGATCACCGGCCTCGGGGTCGAGCGCGATTTCCTCCACCGGGAGCGCCACCTTCCGCCATACGACTTGAACGGGCTCCGAAACGCCTTCCCATTCCACCGCCGTGCGCAGGATATCGTGCCGATCCATCACGGCCTGCATTCCCTCGAGATAACGCTCCAGCCGCGCGCGATCGGCGAACCGGAAAACACTCGAGAGCACGTAAGGGTCACTGTCGCTCGCCAGGAGATGGTGAAACAGGATCCCTTCCTGCAATGGCGCCAGCGGATAAATGTCTTGCACGTTCGCCACGCCGCCCGGCACGCGGCCCATCACGTGCTCGATCTCCGCCGCCGTAAGGCGCAAAAGATCGGCACCATGAGCGCTGTCATTGTCGAACGTGGGATTCGACGCCGACGCGCCTTCGCGCCCGATGGCCGCCGCCAGCTCGGACAGCGTGGGCGCAGCGAACAACGTGCGAACGGTAGCCCGCAAGCCGCGCCGGCGCATCCTCTCCATCAAGGTCACGGCCAGGAGCGAGTGACCGCCCAGCTCGAAGAAGTTGTCGTGCCGTCCGACCTGGTCGCGCTGCAAGAGCTCCGACCAAAGCTCCGCCAGGATCGTCTCCACCTCGCCCCGCGGCGCCGAATAACCGCGCGCGACGTAAGCGTCTCGATCGGGCGCCGGCAGGGCGCGGCGATCCCATTTGCCGTGGGGTGTAAGCGGCAATGCCGGCAAATGCACGTAGGCCGCGGGCACCATCGAGTCCGGCAACGCCGAGGCGAGGTGGGCGCGAAGCTTCTCGACCGCCACCGGCGCCGCCGCCGTGTAATAACCGATCAGGCGCTTCTCGCCCGCCTCGTCTTCGCGCACCGCCACCACGGCTTCGCGCACCACGGAGCACGACGCGAGCTGCGCTTCGATCTCGCCCAGCTCGATGCGGACGCCGCGAATCTTCACTTGATCGTCGTTCCGTCCGAGGTATTCGATGTTCCCGCTCGGCAGCCAACGGCCCACGTCGCCCGTGCGGTACATGCGCGCGTCCGGCTCGCCCGCGAAGGGGTCTTCGACGAACCGCTCCGCGGTCAACCCCGGGAGACGCCAATATCCGCGCGCCACACCGGCACCGCCAACATACAATTCGCCGGCCACCCCCACCGGAGCCGGCTCGCCATCCTCGTCCAAAATGTAAACGCGCGTATTGGCGATAGGGCGCCCGATGTGTACGGGGGCCGCCGAGGACTCCACCGGTCCCGAGGTCGCGACCACGGAGGTCTCGGTGGGGCCGTAATTGTTGACGAGCTCGAACGGCAAAGCCCCGTCGGGGCGCGCGCGCAAGCGGTCGCCTCCAACCAGCAAGGTCCGCAGCCCCTTCGGGATCGTTCGTTCGGAGAGCGCCACCTCCGCCAAGGGTGTCGGCAGAAAGCCGATATCGAGCTTTTGGTCCGCCCACCACGCGAGCAAGGCGTGCGGATTGTGCTCCGCCTCCTCGGGCGGCAAGACGAGGGTGGCACCGGAGCCGAGCGCCGACCAGATCTCCCACGCGGCCGCGTCGAACCCGAGCCCGGCCACACACGAGGCGCGGTATCCGGGGGCCACGCCAAACGCTCGGCGGTGCCAATGAACGAGGTTGCATACGCCGCGATGCTCCACCATGACCCCCTTGGGTCGTCCGGTGGAGCCGGACGTGTAGATGATATAGGCCAAGTGCCCGGCCGTGAGCCGCACCTCGCTCTGCGCGGGATCGTGCGAAGGGAGCTCGGACGCCATCGACTCCGCGGCATCCAAGTCGAGCACCCGCAAGCGCGTCTCGTGGGGATAATCATGAAGCGCGGTTCCCGCTTGCGTCAGCAGCACCTTGGGGTTGCTGTCGAGCAGCATGTACACGAGCCGCTCCGAGGGATACGACGGATCGAGCGGCACGTACGCTGCGCCTGCCTTCAGCACCGCCAAGAGCGCCGCCACCATCGCGATGCCTCGCTCCACGCACAGCGCCACGCGATCGTCGGGCCGGACGCCGAGCCGTCTAAGGTAGTGCGCGAGGCGATTGGCGCGCGCGTTCAGCTCGGCGTACGTCGACTCCAGCGGGCCTTGCACCACCGCGAGGGTGTCGGGCGTCTGCGCGGCGTGCCATTCGATGGCGTCATGAATGCGCACGTCGCGCGGATGGTCCGTTTGGGTGGCGTTCAACGCATGGAGTACGTGGTGCCGCTCGGAAGCGGGCAGCACGTCCAGCGCCTCGACGCGGGTTTGCGGCGCGCGCTCGAGCGCGTCGACCAAGGCCGAAACGGCGGTGTGCACCGCCTCGCAAACGCGATCGGGCTCGATGGGCGCCTGCACTTGGACCGTGAGCGCAAACGCTTCACCCCCGTCGTCCACCGACAGGGTGAGGGGGTAATTGGTGCGCTCCTCCACGTGCACAATCTCGATATCGTTCCAAACGCGTCCAGACGTCTCGAGGATCTCGGGACTATGGCGGTAGTTGAGCAACGACGAAAAGAGAGGGGCCGGCGACGCAACTCCGCTGCAACGCTGCGCCAGCGCCAGGGACGCGTGCTCGTGGTGCAGCAAATCGGCGAGCAGGCCGTGCACCTTTTGCACACTGGCGACGACCTCCGTGGCATCGATGCGGATGCGCACGGGCAAGGTGTTGATGAACAGCCCCATCGCGCGCTCCACACCGTCGCCGCCCAGCATGCGCCCGAGCAGGATCGTTCCGAACACCACATCGCCCCGCCCCGTTGCGCGGGCGAGCACCCGGGCCCACGCGAGGTGGAAGATGCTGGCCGCGCTCACACCGAGCCGCCGCGCGCGATCGCGCAGCCGGCGCGCGAGATCGGGATCCAGCGGGCGGTGCGCTTGCGCGATCCCGCGACCGTCGCCGCGCACCTCCACGAGCCCGTAGGGCGCCGTGGGCTCCGTCACCCCGCGCAAGTGGCGATGAAAGAACGCTTCGTGCTCCGCGCGGCTCACCCCCAAGCGCGCCTGCGCCACGAAGTTGCGGAAGGGGACGGGGGGCGAAAGCCGTTGCGTCGCGCCCGCGAGGTGGGCGGTCACCTCCTCGTGCATCACCTCCAAGGTGCTGTGGTCGATGGCCAAGTGATGGGTCAGGAGCAACAACAGCCACCCTTCGCCGCGCGTGTCGCGCGCCACGTACGCGCGCATCAAGGGCGCGCGGCGCACATCGAGCTTCTGCCGCCGAGGGTCGATGCGGCGGCGCAATTGCTCCGCGGCATCTCCGGATTGAGGATCGAGCGCCACCTCCTCCACCGGCAGCATCGCCCGGCGCCACACGACCTGCACGGGCTCGGAGACGCCTTCCCACTCCACGGCCGTCCGCAAGATGTCGTGTCGGTTCATCACCGCCTGCATGGCGTCGAGGTGAGCCTCCAAGCGCGCGCGATGCGGAAAACGGAATAGGGTCGAAATGACGTAGGGATCGCCTTCGGTCGCCAAAAGGTGATGAAAGAGAATGCCCTCTTGCAGCGGGGCCAGCGGGTAAATGTCTTGTACGTTGGAGGCGCCCCCTGCCACCCGTCCGACCACGTGCTCGATCTCGCGCTCCGTCAGCGCCGCCAGTGGAAGCATATCGGGCATAATGGTTTTGCAATCCTCGGGAATGGCGTTGGGCGGTATCGCCAGGGCCGAAACCTCACGCCCGGTCGCGGCCGCCAATCCGGACAAGGTTGGCGCGGCGAATATGGCGCGCACGGGTGCGTGCAGACCGCGCCGCCGCATCCGCTCCATCAAGGTCACGGCTTTGAGCGAGTGGCCGCCCAATTCGAAGAAATTGTCGTGCCGTCCAACCCGGTCACGCTGCAAGAGCTCCGCCCAGAGCTCGGCGAGGATCGACTCCACCTCGCCTCGAGGCGCGGAGTATTCGTGCGCGGTGTACGCGCCTGCGTCGGGCGCGGGCAGGGCGCGCCGATCCAATTTGCCGTGGGCGGTGAGCGGCAGCGCCGGCAGATGCACATAGGCCGCGGGCACCATGTAATCCGGTAACCTCGCCGCCAGGTACGCGCGGACGCTCTCCACGACCGCGGGCTCCGCCGACGTGTAATAGCCGACGAGGCGCTTCTCGCCCGGCTCGTCCTCGCGCGCCACCACGGCCGCTTCGCGCACCCCCGGATACGATTGCAGCCGCGCCTCGATTTCCCCGAGCTCGATGCGAAACCCGCGTATTTTGATTTGGTCGTCGTTTCGTCCCAAGTACTCGATGCTCCCGTCCGGAAGCCATCGCCCGAGATCGCCGCTGCGGTACATGCGCGCTCCCGGCCCGCCGGCGAAGGGATCCTTCACGAACCGCTCGGCGGTCAGCTGGGGGCGATTCAGATATCCGCGCGCGACGCCGGCGCCCCCGATGAACAATTCGCCCGCGACCCCCACCGGAGCGGGCTCCCCGTGCCGATCCAAAATATAGATGCGCAAATCGGGTATCCGTTCGCCAATCGGACTTGCGCCTGCGCGCGCCACGTCCGCGCGCTGCAGCGGGCGGTAGGTCACGTGCACGGTGGTCTCGGTGATTCCGTACATGTTGACGAGGCGAGGTTGCTCGTCATCGTTCCGCGCGTACCAGGGCGCGAGCATCGCAGGCTCGAGGGCCTCCCCGCCGAAGATGACGGTCCGCAAGCGGTGGCGATCGGCGCTGGCGGCTTGCGCGGCCATGACGTGACGAAAGGCGCTGGGGGTCTGATTGAGGATGGTCACGCCCTCGCGGCAGACCAAGCGATAAAACTCGTCGGGGGAACGCGCCGTCTCTGGGGATACGACGATGAGGCGTCCGCCGTGCAAGAGGGCGCCCCAGAGCTCCCAGACCGAAAAATCGAAGGCGATGGAGTGAAAGAGCGTCCAAACGTCGTTGGCGTCGAATTGGAACCACGCGGAGGTGGCCTCGAACAAGCGCACGACCTGGGCGTGTTCGACCATCACGCCTTTGGGCAGACCGGTGGACCCGGAGGTGTAGATCACGTACGCCAGGTGCGCGGGGGTGAGCTCCACCTCGCCGCGCTCGCCGCGCGCGAGGTCATCGGCCGAACGAGCGGACCAGGCCGGCTCCTCCGCGTCGAGGTTCAACACCGCGACGTCGTCGCCGAGGTCCGCAGGCGCCAGTCCAGTTTGCGTGAGGAGCACCTTCGGGGCGCTATCGCGCAGCATGTACGCGAGGCGCTCGGACGGATACGCCGGGTCGAGCGGCACATAGGCGCCCCCCGCTTTGAGCACCGCCAAAAGCGCGATCACCATCGACGCACCGCGCGGGAGGCACAAGGCGACCCGGTCATCGGGTCGTACGCCAAGGTGACGCAGGTGACGGGCGAGGCGATTGGCGTGCGCGTTCAGCTCCGCGTATTTCAATGTCTGCGAGCCGTGAACGAGCGCCACCGCGTCGGGCGTTCGGGCCACCTGGGCCTCGAAGAGCTCGTGGATGCAGGCGCTGGGCGAAGGCTCGGTCGCGACGGCGTTCCACGCGTGCACGATGCGATGGCGCTCCGAGGCGGGTAGCACGTCCAAGGTTCGGATGGCGGTTTCGGGCGCGCGCTCCAAGGCGTCGACCAAACCGGCAAGGGCGGTGAGCAGGGTGTCGCAGAGGCGCTCCGGGTCGATGGGCGCTTGCACTTGCGCCGTTAGCGCAAAGGCTTCCCCGAGGTCGTCCACCGATACGGTCAGGGGGTAATTGGTGCGCTCGTCCACCCGCACCGTTTCGATGACGGTTTGCGGGGAGGAATGATGCGGGGAGGAATGATTCGCCTCGGAAGAATCATGGCGGTAATTGAGCAACGACGAGAAGAGAGGCGCGGGCGCCGGCACCCCGCTGCAGCGCTGCGCCAACGCCAACGAGGCGTGCTCGTGATGCAACAAATCCGCGAGCGAAGCGTGCACCCGGCGCACGCTGTCCGCAACGCCGGTCGCGTCGATGCGGATGCGCACGGGCAGCGTGTTGACGAACAGCCCCATGGCGCGCTCCACCCCGGCGCCGCCCACCATGCGCCCGAGCAGCACGGTGCCGAACACCACATCGTCGCGCCCCGTGACCCGCGCCAAAACCTGCGCCCACGCCACGTGAACGAGGCTCGCCGCGCTCACCCCCAGCCGCCGTGCGCGCTCGCGCAACCGCCGGGCGAGCTCCGGCGCGACGGGCCGATGGCCTTGCACCATGCCGCTGCCGTCGCCGCGCACCTCCAAAAGCCCGAATGGCGCCGTGGGCTCCGTTACGTCGCCCAAGAGCCGCTGAAAGAACGCTTCATGCTCGGCGCGGCGGGTGCCGAGCCGCGCCCGCGCCACGAACGCGCGAAATGGGACCGGCGGCGGCAAACGCGAGAGCTGCCCCGACCCATGGAGCTCCATCTCCGAGACCATGGCTCTGGACGTGGTGTTGTCACCGACGAGGTGATGCATGAGCAAGAGCAGCAACCAGCCATCGCGCCCCGCGCCGCCAATGTCACGCGCCACATGAACGCGCATCAACGGCGCGCGGCGCACGTCGAGTCGCAATCGGCGCGGATCCACGCGCGCATACAGCTGCTCCGCCGCATCCCCGGCCTCGGGATCGAGGGCCACCTCCTCCACCGGCAGCAGCGCCCGGCGCCACACCACTTGCACCGGCTCGGAGACACCTTCCCACTCCACCGCCGTCCGCAAGATATCGTGCCGATCGATCACGTGCTGTATCGCTTCGAGGTGGCTCTCCAGCCGCGCCCGATCGGGCAATCGAAAGATGCTCGAGCTCAAATAAGGATCACCGTGGGTGGCCAAAAGATGATGAAAGAGAATGCCCTCCTGCAACGGCGCCAGCGGATAAATGTCTTGCACGTTCGAGGCGCCACCCGCCACGCGACCCACGATCTGCGCGATCTCGCGGGCCGAGAGGGTCACCAGCGGCAGCATCTCGGGCGCGATGGCGTCGCAGTCCTCGGGGATGGCGTTGGGCGGAATGTCGGCCTGCGGCGCCTCGGCCTGCGGCGCTGCGCGCTCGGTCGCGGCGGCCAGCTCGGACAGGGTGGGCGCGGCGAACAGCGTTCGGACGGTCGCGCGAAGGCCGCGCCGTCGCATCTTCTCCATCAGCGCGACGGCCTTGAGCGAATGGCCGCCGAGCTCGAAGAAATTGTCGTGCCGTCCGACCCGCTCCCGCGATAAGAGCTCGCCCCATAGCTCCGCGAGGATGGACTCCACCTCGCCTCGAGGCGCAGCGTACTGGCGCGCGGTATACGCGCCCGCGCCGGGTGCGGGCAGCGCGCTCCGATCCAGTTTGCCATTGGGCGTGACGGGCAGTGCGGGCATGTGCACGTACGCCGCCGGCACCATGTAATCGGGCAACGCCGACGCGAGATGCGCGCGCAGCCCCACCGTATCGAGCGGCTCCGAACCCGTGTAGTATGCAACGAGCCGCTTCTCGCCCGGCTCGTCTTCGCGGGCCAGAACGACGGCTTCGCGCGCGCCTGGGTACGCGCGCAGCCGCGCCTCGATCTCCCCGAGCTCGATGCGGAAGCCGCGGATCTTCACCTGATCGTCGTTTCGCCCCAAGTACGCGATGGTTCCATCCTCGAGCCACCGGCCGAGATCGCCCGTCCGGTACATGCGCGACCCCGGCTCGCGCGCAAAGGGATCCTCCACGAACCGCTCGGCCGTCAGCTCGGGCCGATGCAGGTACCCCCGCGCCACGGGGATGCCGCCGATGTAGAGCTCCCCGGGTACGCCCGTCGGAACCGGCTGCCGGCGCTCATCCAAGATGTAGATACGCGCATTCGAAATCGGGCGGCCAATGGGGATATCCGAGACCGTCGCGCCGGCCGTGCATTCCCACGCGGTGACGTCGACCGCCGCTTCGGTCGGACCGTAGAGATTGTACAACCGCGCCGCGGGCAGCTGGGCGAAGAAGCGTTCGACGAGGGACGCCGGCAGCGCTTCGCCGCTGCAGATCACGCGCGTCAAGGCGCGGCACTGCGCGGCATCGGGCTGCTCCAAGAAGGCGTGAAGCATGGATGGCACGAAGTGCACGGTGGTGATCGCCTCGTGCCGGAGGATCTCGGCCAGGTACGCGCCGTCCTTGTGGCCTTCGGGGCGCGCCAGGACCAACTTGGCCCCCGCCAGCAACGGCCAGAAGAACTCCCACACGGACACGTCGAAGCTGAAAGGCGTCTTTTGCAAAACGGCGTCGCGTTCGCATAGTTGGTATTCGCGCTGCATCCAGAGGAGTCGATTGACCACCGCGCGGTGCTCGTTCATCACGCCCTTGGGCACCCCGGTGGAGCCGGAGGTGTGAATCACATAGGCGAGGGCCTCCGAGGTGAGCCCGATGGCGTCGCGCTCCAGGTTGTCCGGGGGAAGCGCGGACCACGCGGGCTCCGGCGTGTCCAAGTCCAACACGGCAACGCCACCCGCAATCGCACGGGCCAACGCGAGCGCCGTCCCGGACTGCGTCAGGATCACGTTGGGGGCCGCGTCGCGCACCATCGACGCGAGGCGCTCGCGTGGGTACGACGGGTCCAGCGGTACATAGGCGCCTCCTGCCTTGAGCACCGCGAAGAGCCCCACCACCATGGCGACGCTCCGATCCAGGCACAAAGCGACGCGATCGTCGGGACCAACGCCGAGCCCTCGAAGATGATGCGCCAGCCGATTGGCGCGCGCGTTCAGCTCTGCGTAATGCAGCACGGTCGGGCCCTGCACCAGCGCCACGGCGTCCGGCGTTCGCGCCACCTGGGCTTCGAACAATTCGTGCACGCACGCGTCGCGCGGAAAGTCGATTTCCGTGGCGTTCCACTCCTGCAAAACGCGATGGCGCTCCGTGGCCGGCAGCACGTCCAACGCCGCGATGGCCGTTTGCGGGGATCGCTCGAGCGCCTCCACCAGCCGTGTGATGGCGGTCTGCATCGAGCTGCAAACCTGCTCGGGCGAGGCGGGCGCCTGCACCTGCGCCGTCATGGAAAAACCTCGGACCAGGTCGTCCACGGATAGGGTTAGTGGATAGTGCGTGCGCTCTTCGGCGTGCACCAGCTCGATGCCGTTCCAAAACGAACGACCTTTCACCGATGCGTCATCCGGGCTGTGTCGATAATTGAGCAATGACGCGAAGAGAGGCGCCGGCGCGGCCACCCCGCTGCAGCGTTGCGCCAACGCCAGCGATGCGTGCTCGTGATGCAGCAGATCCGCCAAGAGGCCGTGCGCTCGGCGCACGCTCGATTCGGCATCGGTGTCGTCGATGCGAATGCGCACCGGCAAGGTGTTGATGAACAAGCCCATCGCGCGCTCGACACCGGACCCGCCCAACATGCGCCCGAGCAAGACGGTGCCGAACACCACGTCATTCCGTCCCGAGACGCGCGCCAGCACCTGCGCCCACGCGAGGTGAAAAATGCTCGCCGCGCTCACGCCCAAGCGGCGCGCCGCCCCGCGAAGCCGCTCGGCCAGATCCGAATCCAGCTCGCGGCGCGCTTGGGAAATGCCGGCACCGTCGGCGCGCAGCTCCAATGCGCCAAAGGGCGCGGTGGGGGCATCGACGTCGCCCAAAAGACGTCGGAAGAACGCTTCGTGCTCCGCGCGGCCCACACCGAGACGCGCCTGCGCCACGAAGTTGCGAAAGGGGACCGGGGGCGGTAGGCGGTGCGTCTCCCCGGTGAGGTGCGCCAGCACCTCGTCGTGCATCGCGTCCAAGGTGCTGTGATCCAGCACCAGGTGGTGCGTGAGCAGGAGCAGGAGCCAGCCGTCGCCGGACGTATCGCGCGCCACGTAGGCGCGCATCAGCGGGGCCTCGTGCAAATCGAGTCGCCGGTGGCGCGGATCGATGTGCGCGTACAATTGCTCCGCGGCGTCTGCGCCTTCGCGATCGGCGCGTTCGGCGCAATCTTCGTGAGCGGCGCGATCGGCGCGGGCCTCGCGGGAGAGCGTCAGCTCGTGGACCGGCAGCGTCGCGCGGCGCCAGACGACTTGCACGGGCTCGGATACGCCTTCCCACGCCAACGCCGTACGCAAGATGTCGTGCCGATCCATCACGGCCTGAAGAGCCGCCAGATAACGCTCCAAGCGCGCCCGATCGGCAAATCGAAAGATGGTCGAAATCAGATAGGGATCGCCTTCCGTCGCCAAAAGGTGATGAAAGAGAATCCCCTCTTGCAAAGGCGCGAGCGGATAAATGTCTTGCACGTTCGCGGCCCCGCCGGGCACGCGCGCGACGATCGTCTCGATCTCGGCTTCCGTGAGCGCCACCAGCGGAAGCATCGCGGGCGTAATGGCCGTGCCATCGTTGGGGATGGCATTGGGCGGCACCGCATGCAACGGCGCCTCGCGAACCACGGCGGCCGCCAAGTCGGACAAGGTTGGCGTGGCGAACAAGGTGCGAACGTGCGCGTGCAGGCTGCGCCGGCGCATCTTCTCCATCAAGGTGACGGCCATCAACGAATGGCCGCCCAATTCGAAGAAGTTGTCGTGCCGCCCGACCCGCTCACGTTGCAACAGCTCCGCCCAGAGCTCGGCGAGGGTCGATTCCACCTCCCCTTGCGGTGGAACATAGCCTCGCGCCATGTAGTCGTCCGCATCGGGCGCCGGCAGGCCGCGTCGGTCCAATTTGCCATTGGCGGTGAGCGGCAAGACGAACATATGCACGTACGCGGCTGGGACCATGTAATCCGGCAACGCCGACGAAAGATGCGCGCGCAGCTCGCCGACGGGCAGCGCCTCCGCCGCCGTGTAATACCCGACCAGGCGCTTTTCCCCCGGCGCGTCTTCGCGCACCACCACCACGGCTTCGCGCACCCCGGGATACGCGGCGAGCCGCGATTCGATCTCGCCGAGCTCGACGCGGAACCCGCGAATCTTCACCTGATGATCATTCCGCCCCCAATATTCGATGTTGCCGTCGGGGAGCCACCGGCCGAGATCGCCGGTTCGATACATCCGCGCCCCTGGCTCGCCGGCGAACGGATCCTTTTGGAATCGTTCGGTCGTCAATTCGGGCCTGTGCAGATACCCGCGCGCCACCCCCGCGCCGCCGATGTACAGCTCTCCCACCGCCCCCACCGGCGCCGGCTGGCCGTCCTCGTTCAGGATATAAACACGCGTATCCCATATCGGACGACCAATGGGTGGATGGGCCGCGTCGGTCTCACGGCACGTATACCACGTTGCCCAAACCGTCGTTTCGGTTGGACCATAGCCGTTGACGATGCGCACGTCCCCGGCGCCGTTTCGGGCGTACCAGGCTTCGAGCGTGGCAGCATCGAGCGCTTCGCCGCCGAGGATGATGGTGTGCAATCGGTGCGGAGTCGCGCTCGATGCGCTCGTCGGGAGACCTCCTCCCGCTGCGCTCGCGGCCTGCGCGGCCACGAAATGCCGAAATGCACCCGGCGTCTGATTGAGGACGGTCACGCCTTCGTGGCACACCAGGCGGTAAAAGTCGTTGGCCGAGCGCGCGATCGCGGCGGGCACCACGACGAGGCGTCCGCCGTGAAGAAGGGCGCCCCAGAGCTCCCAGACCGAAAAGTCGAACGAGATGGAGTGAAAAAGCGCCCAAACGTCTTTGCCATCGAATCGGAACCACTCCGAGTTTACGGCGAACAAGCGGGTGACGTTGGCGTGCTCCGTCATGACGCCTTTGGGCAGTCCGGTGGAGCCGGAGGTGTATATGACATACGCCAAATGCCGCGACGTAAGCCCTACATCACGCGGGTCGGGGTTGCTCGCAGGGAACCCGGACCAGACCGGCTCCGGCGCGTCGAGATCCAGCACGGGCACGGTCGCGTCGCCCATGTCGTCCATCCCTTCGCCCCGCCCGATTCCCGATTGCGTCAGGAGCACCTTGGGCGCGCAATCGCGCAACATGTACGCGCGCCGCTCGGGCGGATACGAGGGATCCAGCGGCACGTACGCACCGCCTGCCTTGAGCACGGCCAGGAGGCCCACCACCATGGAGAGCCCCCGCTCGACGCACAATGCCACGCGATCGTCGGGGCGAACGCCGAGCACGCGAAGATGATGCGCCAGGCGATTTGCGCGCGCGTTCAGCTCCGCGTAGCGCACCTCCGTCGTGCTCTCCGTGCCGTGCACCAACGTCAACGCTACGGCGTCCGGCGTTCGCGCGGCTTGCGCCTCGAACCACTCGTGGATGCAACGCTCGCGTACATACGCCGTCTCCGCGGTTTCCGTGGCATTCCACTCGCGGAGCACGCGACGGCGCTCGCTGGCCGGGAGCACGTCCAACGTCTCGATCGCCTGGTGCGGCGCGCGCTCGAGCGCTTCCACCAAGCCGGATACTGCGGTGTGCATCGCATGCCCGACGCGTTCCGGTTCGATGGGCGCGCGCACCTGCACGGTGAGCACGAAGTCGTCGCCGCGATCGTCCACCGACAAGGTCAATGGATAATTGGTGCGCTCCTCCGCGTGCACGAGCGCAATGCCGCCCCATCCAAGCGGCGATCCGCCCGTACTTTGCGGCGCGGCGTTGGGGAGCTCGAGGCCATGACGGTAATTGAGCAGCGATGTCACGAGCGGCGCCGGCGGCGCCACCCCGCTGCAACGCTGGGCCAGCGCCAGCGGCGCGTGCTCGTGGTGCAGCAAATCCGCGAGCAACGCGTGCGCCCGCTGCACACTGGCGTGGGCGCCCGTTGCATCGATGCGGATGCGCACCGGGAGCGTGTTGATGAACAATCCCATCGCGCGCTCCACCCCCGCGTGCCCGGCCGAGCGCCCGAGCAGCACGGTGCCGAACACCACATCACCGCGTCCCGTGGCGCGCGCCAACACCAGCGCCCACGCGACGTGAAAGATGCTGGCCGCGCTCACCCCGAGGTGCCGGGCGCGCGCGCGAAGGCGTCGGGCGAGCTCTGGCTCCAAGGTCCGAGACGCTTGGGTGATTCCGCTTCCATCCCCGCGCACATCGGACAATCCGTAAGGCGCCGTTGGCTCCGTGGTGTCCGCGAGCAACCGCCGGAAGAACGCTTCATGCTCGGCGCGCGCCACGCCTTGCCGGGCGCGCGCCACGAAATCGCGAAATGGAACCGGCGCGTGCCATCGAGCCGTCTCCCCGGCGAGGTGCGCGCCCATCTCCGAGAGCATCAATTTGGACGACGCATTGTCCCCCACTAGATGATGCGTGAGCAGGAGCAAGAGCCACCCCTCGCGATCCGGCGCGCGCGCGACGTACGCGCGCATCAGCGGCGCCCTTCGGAGGTTCAACCGCTGCCGCCGGGGATCGATCGTTCGATAAAGCTGCTCGGCCGCATCTCCTGGGCCACGCTCGAGCACCACCTCCTCGATCGGCAGTGCGGCCTGGCGCCAAACCACTTGCACGGGCTCGGGGACGCCCTCCCACTCCACCGAGGTGCGCAAGATATCGTGACGGTTCATGACCGCCTGCAGCGCCGCCAAATAGCTCTCGAGGCGCGGTCGATCCGCAAATCGGTAGATGCTCGAGCTCAGATACGGATCGCCGTCCGTGGCCAAAAGGTGATGAAAGAGAATGCCCTCTTGCAAAGGCGCCAAGGGGTAAATGTCCTGCACGTTCGATGCGCCCCCGGCGATACCGTGCACCACGTGCTCGATCTCCGCGGCGGTGAGCGACACCAAGGGCAGCATCTCCGGCACGATGGCGCGGCAATCCTCCGGAATGGCATTGGGCGGTACGGGCGCCGGCGAAACACCTCGCTCCACGGCCGCGGCCAGCCCCGACAAGGTCGGCGCCGCGAACAATGTGCGAACCGTAGCCGAAAGCCCGCGATGGCGCATGCGCTCGATCAAGGTCACGGCCAGGAGGGAATGACCGCCGAGCTCGAAGAAGTTGTCGTAGCGGCCGATGCTTTCGCGTTTGATGTGTTCTGCCTCTTTTTCGTATTTTGCGCGCGTATCGCGCGCGCCGCGCGCAAACAACTCCGACCAGAGCTCCGCCAGGATGGCCTCGACCTCGCCCTCGGGCGCTGCGTATCCTCGCGCCGCGTACGCTCCTGCGTGGGGCACGGGCAGCGCGCGGCGATTCAATTTACCGTGGGCGGTCAGCGGAAAGGACGGCATATGCATATACGCCGCGGGCACCATGTAGTCCGGCAGGGTCGACGACATATGCGCGCGCAGCGCCGTAAGGTCGACCGGCTCGGACCCCGTGTAATATGCAACGAGGCGCCTTTCGCCCGGCTCGTCCTCGCGCACCAACACGACCGCCTCATGCACCCCCGCGTGGGCGGCGAGCCGTGATTCGATTTCCCCCAGCTCGATGCGGAAGCCGCGGAGCTTGACCTGCTCGTCGTTCCGCCCCACGTATTCGATGTTTCCGTCGGGCAGCCATCGTCCGAGATCGCCGGTTCGGTACATGCGCGCTCCCGGCTCGGACGCAAAGGGATCCGGGACGAACCGCTCCGCCGTCAGCTCGGGCCGATGCAGATAGCCTCGCGCCACCCCGACGCCGCCGATGTACAGCTCCCCCGTCACCCCCACGGGAACGGGCTCGCCGTTCCCATCGAGGATGTAGATCCGCGTGTTCGCGATGGGGCGACCGATGTGCACCACCGGGGCGTGCGCCTCCATACGGCCGGAGGTGGCCACCACGGAGGTCTCCGTCGGTCCGTAGTTGTTGATCAGCGCGAATGGCCATGCGCGATCGAGCGGCGCGCGCAGGCGATCGCCCCCCACGAGCAAGGTGCGCAGTCCTCGGGCGGTCTTTTGCTCGGAGAGCGCGACCTCGGCCAGGGGCGTCGGCATGAAGCTCGTATCGAGCTCTTGCTCCGCCCACCATGCGAGCAGCGCGGAGGGATCGCGCGCGGCGTCCTCGGATGGCGCGTCCGGCAGATCCGGCAAGAGCAATGTCGCGCCCGAACCCAGCGCGGACCAAATCTCCCACGCGGCCGCGTCGAATCCCAACCCGGCCACGCAGGAAGTACGCGCGCCCGGGGCGATATCGAAGGCGTGGCGATGCCAATGAGCCAGATTGCACACGCCACGGTGCTCCACCATGACGCCTTTGGGCAGCCCGGTGGAACCGGAGGTGTAAATCACGTACGCCAGATGCTCGGGGGTGAGCCCCAGGTGCCGCCGCTCGGGATTCTCCGCGGAGAGCGCCGCCCACTCCGGGTCCTCGAGGTCGAGCTCCAACACCGGGACGTCGCCCGCGATGCCGTCGTGCACCCTTCCCGTCGAGGTCAGCAACGCCTTTGGCGCGCTGTCGCGAAGCATGTACGCGAGCCGCTCGGACGGGTACGAGGGATCGAGCGGCACATAGGCGCCGCCCGCCTTGAGCACCGCCAAGAGCCCCACGATCCACGCCACGCTTCGCTCCATGCACAGCGCGACCCGGTCCTCGGGACCAATGCCGAGCGCGCGAAGACGATGCGCCAGCCGGTTGGCCTGCGCATTCAGCTCCGCGTAGCGCAGCGAGCGCGCGCCGTGCACCAAGGCTACCGCGTCGGGGGCGCGCTGGACGTGCGCCTCGAACAGATCGTGCACGCACGCGTCGCGCGGATACTCCGTTTCGGTGGCGTTCCATTCCTGGAGCACGCGGCGGCGTTCGGAGGCGGGCAATACGTCGAGGCGCTGAATGGCCTCGCCGGGGGAGCGCTCCAGCGCCTTCACCAAGGCCGCGAGGGCGGTCTGCATCGAACCGCATATCGGCTCGGGCTCGATCGGTGTCTGCACCTGCGCGGTCAGGCCGAAGCCTTCACCCAGATCGTCGACCATCATGATCAATGGGTAATTGGTGCGCTCTTCTCCGTGCACCGCCTCGATTCCCTCCCAGTGGCGCGGTGCCTCCGCCAAATCGCCTTCGCGGTTGCGGCGGTAATTGAGTAACGAGGAAAAGAGCGGCGCGGGCGCGGCCACCCCGCTGCAGCGCTGCGCCAAGGCCAACGATGCGTACTCGTGATGCAACAAATCCGATAGCAGCTCGTGGGTCCGGCGGACGCTCGACTCCACGCTCGACGCGTCGATGCGGAGGCGCACGGGCAACGTTTTGACGAACACCCCCAGCGCGCGCTGCGCGCCGTCGCCCGCGTTGCGGCGGCCGTGCAGGATCGTGCCGAACACCACATCACCGCGCCCCGATACGCGCGCTACGACCTGGGCCCACGCCAGATGAAACAGGCTGGCCGTGCGCACGCCCAAACGGCGCGCCGCCGCCCGGAGCCGGCTCGCCAGCGATGCGTCGAGCGCCGCGCGGCCCTGCCGGATGCCGCTGCCGTCGCCGTGCACTTCCAGCAGGCCAAACGGCGCCGTGGGCTCCTGTACGTCCCCGAGCATGCGCCGAAAGAACGATTCGTGCTCCGCGCGGCTCACGCCGCGTCGGGCCTGCATGACGAAGTGACGAAAGGGTATGGGCGGCGGCAGCCGATCGGCGAGGCCTGCCATGTGGGCCTCGATCTCCGAGGACAGGAGCGTCAGCGTGACATTGTCGACGATGAGATGGTGGGTGAGCAGCAGCAAGAGCCACCCCTCGCCCGCCCGGGCGCGCGCGACATAGGCGCGCATCAGGGGCGCATGGCCGAGGTTTAGCCGCTTGTTGCGCGGGTCGACCCGGCGATACAGCTGCTTGGCGCCATTGTCTTCGTCGCTGTCGCGATCGTGGGGGACGAAATCGAGCGTCACTTCTTCGATGGGCAGCACGGCGCGCCGCCACACGACTTGCACGGGCTCGGGAACACCTTCCCACACCACCCCCGTTCGCAGGATATCGTGCCGATCGATCACGGCCTGCAGGGCCCGCAAATACCGATCGAGGCGCGAGCGATGATCGAAGCGAAGGATGGTCGAACGCAAATACGGATCGCCCGAGGTCGCCACGATATGGTGAAAGAGCGCTCCTTCCTGGGCGGGCGCCAGGGGATAGACGTCTTGCACATTGGAGGCGCCGCCGGCGACGTGGCCCACCACGTGCTCCATCGAACCCAGCTCGTGCCCGGCATGGGCGAGTTCGCGATCGACGCTGACGTTGCTCATGGGATCATGCCTCCACATCTCCTGACTCGCATTGCGGTTCCGCCCCGAACAGGCCCACACATCCAACTACGAGCTACCGATGGACAACGTGCTTCACGCGCACCATTGCGCGGCGCGCTTAAGCATCACGCGTGCCGCCAATTGCACCCGACGACGACGCAAAATCTGCGGAATGTCCGAATCCACATCCGCGCAGTCTCCGCAAAGGGCAGCCTCCAAGCCCTTGGCTACACCCACGCAGCGACTCACCATACTGCGCGGCGCGTACGAGTGTACCGGTTTGGTACACCTTCGCATTCGCAGGGGTGTACCGGTTTGGTACATGGGCAGATGCAGTGCTCACATCGGCGAGATCATGATCGAATGGATCATGCGGCTATTTTCGACCAGCGGGGCGCGCGCTCGATTGGCGATGCGGCCCGTGCTGTCGATCGGCGATGCGCGATGCCGATCGAACGAATTGAATTACGATGTTCCGCCTGCCGGATATTCGCCTGCGAATCGAATTCGAGTGAACCGCTCGAAGAATATTTGCATATGCATGGAGTGGTATCGACGCTGGGCGCTTCCGTCACGCAGGCGCTCGCGCACGAACCAAACGTCCGAACCGAACACGACAACGGCCATCGCTCCGACCGACCTATGACGATTCGGAGACGACGATGCAAGGTCCCCGTGCCCGCGTTGGGTGGGATATGTGCTACGAGCCAGCAACGTGGACGACGCCGCAACACCGCAAACGCCGGAGGATCGCGACATCGCGTGGATGGAGGTGGCCCTGGCCGAAGCCGACGCCGCGCATGCGAAGCGCGAGGTTCCGATCGGCTGCATCCTGGTGGACGCCGGGGGTATGGAGATCGCGCGCGGCCACAACCTCCGCGAGACGCTCCTCGATGCCACCGCGCACGCGGAAATGGTCGCGCTCCGCGCGGCCGCGACCAAAGCGCCCAGCTGGCGCCTGGATGGGGTTACGGCATACGTCACGTTGGAGCCCTGCGTCATGTGCGCCGGCGCATTCGTGCACGCGCGTATCGCTCGGGTCGTGTACGGCTGCGACGATCCCAAGGGCGGCGCGCTGCACTCGCTCTACACGGTGGGCCAAGACACGCGCCTGAACCATCGCTTTCCCATCACCCGCGGCGTCTTGGCCGACGCCTGCGCTTCGCGCCTGCGCACCTTCTTTGCCGCGCTTCGCGCACAGGGCAAAAAGTAGCGCTACTTCTGAATCGCCTCCGCGAACAGCCGCGAGCCGACAACCGGCGGACGCGGCACGGGTCGCGGGGTATCCGGCTTGTGGAACACGACGGACTCGCCCAGCCCATCGTCGAGCTCCGTGCGCGAACAACCGGCGGACGCGGCACTCACTCTACATGGCGGGCCAAGACACACGCCTGAACCATCGCTTTCCCACCACCCGGGGCGTCTTGGCCGACGCCTGCGCTTCGCGCCTGCGCACCTTCTTTGCCGCGCTTCGCGCACAGGGCAAAAAGTAGCGCTACTTCTGAATCGCCTGCGCGAACAGCCGCGAGCCGACAACCGGCGGACGCGGTACGGGCCGCGGGGTATCCGGCTTGTGGAACACGATGGACTCGCCCAGCCCATCATCGAGCTCCGTGCGCGAAATGGTGCCGCGCTTGAAGGCGGTCTGCTACTTCTGAATCGCCTGCGCGAACAGCCGCGAGCCGACAACCGGCGGACGCGGTACGGGCCGCGGGGTATCCGGCTTGTGGAACACGACGGACTCGCCCAGCCCATCATCGAGCTCCGTGCGCGAAATGGTGCCGCGCTTGAAGGCGGCCTGCTACTTCTGAATCGCCTGCTCGAACAGCCGCGAGCCGACAACCGGTGGACGCGGTACGGGCCGCGGGGTATCCGGCTTGTGGAACACGACGGATTCGCCCAGCCCATCGTCGAGCTCCGTGCGCGAAATGGTGCCGCGCTTGAAGGCGGTCTGCATCAGGGAGTGGAGGGTCTTGGTCCATGACTCGGAGAGCTCCCCCCGCTCGTAGCTCTTATGGTACGCGAGCGGACGGGGCAGGAGCGACGCCAGGAAGAAGGCCTCCTCCAGGTGGATCTCGTCGGGCCGGCGCCCAAAGTAGTGATCGGCAGCCTGCGTGATGCCGTAGATGTCGGGCCCGAACTCGACCACGTTGAAGTAGAGCTCGACGATCTCCTGCTTGGTGAAGTTCTGCTCGAGGTAGCTCGTGAGGATCACCTCCTCGAACTTGCGCGACAGGGTCTTCTCCCGCGAGAGGAAGAGGTTCTTCGCGAGCTGCATGGTGATGGTGCTCGCACCACGGACGAAGCGCCGCGTCTTCAGGTTGGTGATGAGCGACTCGCGGATCGCGCGATGGTTGAAGCCATGGTGGCGGAAGAACGCGGCGTCTTCCGTGGTCAGCACGGCCACCTGCATGTAGGGACTGATGGCGCCCAAATCGGTCCATGCGGGGGTGCCCGGGCCGGTCTCCTGCTCCCCCACCGTTCCGTCGGCGAGGTAGATCCGATGCGTGAACGGTCTGGAGAAACGGCGCTTCTCGAGCTCTGGGGGCACCACCGTCAGCTTGCACGAGTTGTCGAAGTCGTAGTCGAGCGCGAGCTCGTCGAGCTTGCTCGAGTCGAAGCGAAGCGCGCCCTTGCCGCCAAAGGTGCCCATCATCTCCGCACCATCCAAGGTCGGCAGAAGGGCGCTGGGGATGCTCTCGAAGAGGTCTTGGCAGCGCGCGCCCGGAACGGCAAACGCAAAGTCCCCCTGCGTGCGCTCGCCCGACTGCTCCAACGTCCCCCGCAGCGCCAAACGCAACGCACCGAGCGATGCCTCCGAGTCCTCGAGCCGAAGCACGCCGCGGTCGCTCAGCACACCGCGCGCCCGTGCGCTCGCCCCCAGCCCGCGCACCACATCGTCCGCGAGGCGCGGGTCCGAGATCGAAATGTTCTTCGCCCCCACGTCCACGTCGAACGACAGCGCGTCCCCTGCGTCCGAGAGCACCAGGCTCCCCTTTCCCGCGATCGTTCCGCGCTCCACATCGGTGAGCCCGGCCGCGCCTTCCTTGGCCCCGAGGGCCGCGAGCGCCACCGGGCCCCCGGCAAGCGATACGCGAGCATCCCCTCTCCCCAAGGGAAGCTCACCGCGCAATGAAAGCGGAGTTCCCGATGGCGATTGGCTCGTCGAGAACTCGAGCACGAGCTCGTCGCCCTGTTGCGAACGCGAAAGCGAAACCGGCCCTGGCCCCACCGTCAGCCGATGCGGCTCTCGGCCCCATCGAAACGAGAGGCCCTCCACCTTCACCGCCGCGTCGCGCTCGGAGTGCGCAGCGAAGAGATTCGCCAATGTCGCGAGCCGCGCGCGCACCGCGTGCAGGTCCGGCAGCCGCACCAGGGGGGTCGGATCGGCGGCCGGGGCGTTTGCGGATGGAGAGGGCGGCGCGGACGCGTGCCCTCCACGCGTCGAGGCTTGCCCCCCACCGGGCCCGGCCGCGTTGGTTCCGGCAGCCCCCGTTCCCGTAACGTTCGTTCCGGCGCCTCCGCCTCCGCGCCGCTTCGCAACCCGCGGGGGCGGCTCGGCATGGGCCGCGGCAACGGGGGGCGGCGCTTCGACCGCATCGGACTTCTTCGCCGGGGCGGCATTGGAGGTCTTCGCGTTCCCTCCGAGATCGAGCGCGACCCATTTTGCGCCCGCCTCGACGAGGGCACCTTCTTTCGAGAGACGCGCCCCCAACTCCGCCATCTCGACAGCCCAATCATTGTGGGCATCGTGTTTCGCGTCGTGCTTGTCGACGTCGCGTTTCGCATCCGGTTTCGCGTCGTCCCTCACGCCCGGCTCGGCATCGTGCTTGGCGTGCAGCTCGGACGCCGCCACGCGCACCCCTTGCTCATCGCGCGAGAACGAGATCCCCGACACCTCGAAGCTATCGACCCCACCGACCCAGCTGACCGAAAGGGCATCCCCGCGCAGTTCGAGCTTCTTTCGCCGCTCGGCCGACCCGCCCCCCTTTCCTGAAGAGCCACTCGGGTGCCGCACCTTCCAAGCGTCGAACGCACTCTCCAGATCCGCGAGCGCCCCTTCGACGGCAAGCCGCCCCCCAACGAGCGCAACCTTCTCCGGGCGCATCCACGCACCAAACGCGACATCGACCTGGGGCAGCGTGACACGAACCTGGGGCACCCCTTCCGGTCGCACCTCCACATCCGACAGCTTCAAGGCGAACCACCCCAGCCTCACGTCCTTAATATCGACCTCGAGCCCCCGCTTCTCCCCCATCGCGTGGACCCGCCCGCGAACAAACGGCCCAAACGAAATCGCCGCCACGATCCCCGTCGCCACAGGCGCCAAAAGCACCCACCGCAAGGGGCCACGCGGCAGCAAATCCCACACCTTTCGTAAACGCGGACGCACGGTTCACCGAGGTTAACGCCAGAGCAGCCGAAGTCGATCCAGCAAGCCGCGTGCACACGTCCGCCCTACCGCATCGCATCAACCGCCCGACCCAACAGGCGCACTCCCCAGCTCCTCCTGAAGCGCCGCACCGAACCAACGCAAGGCCGAACCCGAGAAAGATCCGAGCCCCTAGAAGTCTCATCCGCTGCGAGCGATCAACGACCCCAACAGGCGCGCCAGGCACCATCTGCGACTGAACAAACGCAAGGCCGGATCCGCCCTAACCGCGTCGCATCAACCGCCCCTAGAAGTCTCTCCGCCGCGAGACCAACTGAACAAACGCAAGGCCGGATCCGCCCTAACCGCGTCGCATCAACCGCCCCTAGAAGTCTCATCCGCCGCGAGCGACCAACGACCCCAGCTGGCGCGCCAGGCACCATCTGCGAGCGAACAAAACGCAAAAGGCCCGAATTCGAAAAAAATCCGAGCCCCTAGAAGCCTCATCCACCGCGAGCGACGAACCCCAGCTGGCGCGCCAGGCAGCATTTGCGACCGAACAGACGCAAAATCCCGAATCCGAAAAGATCCGAGCCCCCTAAAGCCTCATCCCCCGCGAGGGACAAACGCCCCCAACAGGCGCGCCAAGCAGCACCCGCAAAGCGCAGAGACAAAAAAAGAAGGGCTCGAATCTGAAAGATTCGAGCCCTCATAAGAAATCCCGGCGGCGTCCTACTCTCCCACACGGCTTCCCGTGCAGTACCATCGGCTCCGAGGAGCTTAACTTCCGAGTTCGGGATGGGATCGGGTGTGGCCTCCTCGAGATCACCACCGGAAACTGTGGGTTTCCACGTTTCCGACCGTGTCTTGTTGGTCAGTGAAAAGATCGTCTTTTCGAAACGGCTGCTAAAGCGCGAGCTTCGCAAACCCAATCCTGGGTGCGAGCTTCACGCGACCGGCTCGCGCATGCGCGGCGGTCGGTGCAAACGATGTTTGCCTTAGAGACATGGTTAAGCCTCACGACCTATTAGTACTGGTCAACTCCGCCCTTTACAGGACTTCCATCCCCAGCCTATCAACCTTGTAGTCTACAAGGGGTCTTTAGAGGCCTTGCGGCCTGGGATACCTTGTCTTGAGGCCGGCTTCCCGCTTAGATGCTTTCAGCGGTTATCCGTTCCGCACATAGCTACCCAGCTATGCCACTGGCGTGACAACTGGCTCACTAGAGGTGCGTCCAACCAGGTCCTCTCGTACTATGGTCAGCTCCTCTCAAGTATCCTTCGCCCACGGCAGATAGGGACCAAACTGTCTCACGACGTTTTAAACCCAGCTCGCGTACCGCTTTAATCGGCGAACAGCCGAACCCTTGGGACCTGCTCCAGCCCCAGGATGCGATGGGCCGACATCGAGGTGCCAAACCACTCCGCCGATGTGAACTCTCAGGAGTGATCAGCCTGTTATCCCCAGAGTACCTTTTATCCGATAAGCGATGGCCCTTCCATTCGGGACCACCGGATCACTAACGCCTGCTTTCGCACCTGCTCGACCTGTCGGTCTCGCAGTTAAGCTCCCTTGTGCGTTTGCACTCTACGCCTGGTTTCCAATCAGGCTGAGGGAACCTTCGCACGCCTCCGTTACGATTTAGGAGGCGACCGCCCCAGTCAAACTGCCCACCAGGCAGTGTCCCCCGCCCAGGTCATGGGCGCAGGTTAGAATCCCAGAACATCCAGGGTGGTATTTCAACGGTGACTCCATCGAACCCAGAGGCCCGACTTCAAAGTCTCCCACCTATCCTACGCAGAATGTCCCGAAACTCACTGCCAAGTTGCAGTAAAGGTTCATGGGGTCTTTCCGTCTTGCCGCGGGTAGAGGGTATCTTCACCCCCAATACAATTTCGCTGAGTCCCTGGTCGAGACAGCGCGGATGTTGTTATGCCATTCGTGCAGGTCGGAACTTACCCGACAAGGAATTTCGCTACCTTAGGACCGTTATAGTTACGGCCGCCGTTTACTGGGGCTTCGGTTCGACGCTTCGCTTGCGCTGACGTGTCCCCTTAACCTTCCAGCACCGGGCAGGCATCAGACCCTATACGTCGTCTTACGACTTTGCAGAGTCCTGTGTTTTTAGTAAACAGTCACAACCGCCGTTTCTCTGCAACCCTCCAACGCTCCGAGCGCAAAGCTCTTCACGAAAAAGGGCACACCTTCTCCCGAAGTTACGGTGTCAATTTGCCGAGTTCCTTAACCAGGGTTCTCTCACGCGCCTTGGAATACTCTTCCCGCCCACCTGAGTCGGTTTGCAGTACGGTTACCGAAGTGGCTCTGTACGCAGATTTTCTTGGAAGTGTGGAATCACCAAGTTGCGAAGCCGAAGCTTCGCCTCATCACCTCTCGGGCTCATGTCCTGCTGTTTGTCCCTCTCGGGTCCTGGCAGAACACCCTACGGGCTTGAACGCGGATCCATTCACCGCGCTTGGCCTATCCTACTCCGTCCCTGCTTACTTCAACGCCATCCTCGGTAGCACAGGAATATTAACCTGTTCTCCATCACCTACGCCTCTCGGCCTCGGCTTAGGTACCGGCTAACCCATGGGAGGATTATCCTTCCCCAGGAAACCTTGGGCTTACGGCGAGCAGATTTCTCATCTGCTTTATCGCTACTCATGCCTGCATAAGCTCTTCTCAAGTCCGATATCGGTCCTCACGGTCCGACGTGTATCTACTTGAGAATACTCCTCTACCGCTCATTTCTGAGCCCGTAGCTTCGGTGCTGACCTTTAGCCCCGTTATATTTTCGGCGCGGATTCGCTTGACCAGTGAGCTATTACGCTTTCTTTAAAGGATGGCTGCTTCT